>JAKJFE010000028.1 GCA_022705045.1 Pseudomonadota bacterium
CTGGCGGTCGAACATTTCGGCGCATCCGAACACCCTCCACTGGTGTTCGCACACGGTTTCGGTCAATCACGACTGGCCTGGACCGGCGCCGCCGAGCACTTGGCGCGCGAGGGCTTCCATTGTCTCGCACTCGACGGCCGCGGTCATGGCGAAAGCGCATGGCAGGATGCCGACGCTTACGAGATGGAACGCTTCGTCGATGACGCCGTCGCGCTCACCCAGGCGCTGCCGCGCAAACCGGTCTGGGTCGGGGCCTCGATGGGCGGCCTGATCGGCATGATGGCGGAAGCGGCGCAGCCGGGTCTGTTCGACGCACTGGTGCTGGTCGACGTCACGCCACGCTGGGAAAGCGCTGGCGTCAATCGCATCCTCGAGTTCATGCGCGCGCATCCGGAAGGCTTCGCCTCGGTCGAGGAAGCCAGCGCCGCAGTGGCGTCGTACCTGCCGCACCGCGCCCAACGCAGCGATCCGGGCCGTTTGAACAAGATGCTGGTGCCGACGGCGAATGGTCGCCTGCGCTGGCATTGGGACCCGCGCCTGCTCGACACCGTCGCCGATGGCGGCGAGCGCTACATCACCGGCCTGACCCAGGCCGCGAGCGCCCTGCGCCTGCCGGTACTGCTGATCTCGGGCGGCCGCAGCGACGTGGTCTCGGACCACACCATCGACGAATTCCGAAAGCTCGTTCCGCACGCCGAACACGAACGCATCGACGACGCCACGCACATGATCGTGGGTGATGCCAACGACCGTTTCGTCGACACCATTTCCCGCTACCTGCGTCGACTGCCGACGCACACCGCCTGATCCACCGGAGACGCCGATGAACAGCACCCTTCCCTTCCTCGCGTTGTTGCTCAGCACCGTGCTGGTCGCGCACCTGCGCCTCGGCCTGCTGGCCTGGACCGCCCTGTCGGCGATCGGCCTCGGCGCCGCGACCGTGTTCGCCGGAGCGCATCCGATCGCGCTGTATGTGGCCTGGGGCCTGTTCGCCCTGGTCGCGATCCCGTTCAACCTCGGACCATTGCGCCGCGCGATCTTCACTGGCCCGTTCCTGAAGATGTACCAGCGCATCACGCCGCAACTCTCGGAAACCGAGAAGACCGCACTCGAGGCCGGCACCGTGGGCTGGGAGGGCGAACTGTTCTCGGGCCGTCCGGACTGGCGCAAGCTGGCCGCGCAGCCGAAGCCGGCCCTGACCGCCGAAGAGCAGGCCTTCCTTGATGGTCCGGTTGACGAGCTCTGCCGCCTGCACGACGAATGGGATGCCACGCACGTGCGCGCCGACCTGTCGCCGACGGTGTGGGACTACCTCAAGAAGAACCGCTTCTTCGGCATGATCATCCCGAAGGAATACGGCGGTCTCGGCTTCTCGGCGCTGGCGCATGGCGCCGTCGTCGCGAAGTGCGCCAGCGTGTCGGGCACCTTGTCGTCGACGGTCTGCGTGCCGAACTCGCTCGGTCCGGGCGAGCTGCTGCTGCATTACGGCACCGACGAGCAGAAGAACCACTACCTGCCGCGTCTCGCGCGTGGCGAAGACATCCCCTGCTTCGCGTTGACCAATCCGCATGCCGGTTCCGATGCCACCTCGATTCCCGACTTCGGCATCGTCTGCAAGGGCCAGCACGAGGGTCGCGAGGTGCTCGGCATCAAGCTGACCTTCGACAAGCGCTACATCACGCTGGCGCCGATCGCGACCCTCGTCGGCCTCGCCTTCCGCCTGCATGATCCGGATGGCCTGCTCGGCGGCGACAAGGACCGCGGCATCACCCTCGCGCTGATCCCGCGCAACACGCCCGGCCTCGACATCGGCCGTCGCCATATGCCGCTGAACGTGCCGTTCCAGAACGGTCCGGTGCGCGGCAACGGCGTATTCATCCCGATGAGCTACCTGATCGGCGGCGAGAAGATGATCGGCCAAGGCTGGCGCATGCTGGTCGAATGCCTGTCGGTCGGTCGCGCGATTTCGCTGCCGTCCACGGCCGCCGGCGGCTGCCGCATGGGCGTGGCCGCGACTGGTGCTTACGCGCGCATCCGCAAGCAGTTCCAGATGCCGATCGGTCGCTTCGAAGGCGTCGAGGAAGCGCTCGCCCGCATCGGCGGCCTGACCTACGCGATCACCGCGTTGTCGCGCATGACCGCCGCCGCGGTCGACATGGGCGAGAAGCCCTCGGTGCCCAGCGCGATCGCGAAGTACCACGCCACCGAAGTCGGTTCGCAGGTGGTCAAGGACGCGATGGACATCCACGGCGGCAAGGGCATCATCCTCGGTCCGCGCAACTACCTCGGTCGCGCCCACCAGGCGGCACCGATCAGCATCACTGTCGAAGGCGCGAACATCCTGACGCGCAGCATGATCATCTTCGGCCAGGGCGCGGTGCGTTGCCATCCGTTCGTGCTGAAGGAAATGCAGGCGGCGCAACTCTCCGATCCGGGCAAGCGCCTGGCCGAGTTCGACCGGCACCTGATGGGCCACATCGGTTTCGCGATCAGCAATGGCGTGCGTTCGCTGCTGCTCGGTCTGACGCATTCCAGCCTCGCGAAAGCGCCGATCGGTGATGCGACGACGGCGAAGTTCTACAAGAAGATCACTCGCTATTCGGCGAATCTGGCACTGGTCGCGGACACCGCGATGCTGACACTCGGCGGCAAGCTCAAGGTCAAGGAAAAACTCTCGGCCCGCCTCGGCGACGTGCTCAGCCAGCTCTACATCATGAGTGCGATGCTGAAGCGTTACGAAGACCAGGGCCGCCCGGTCGCGGACTATCCGCTGCTGGCCTGGGCCATGCACGACGCCGTCTACAAGATGCAGGACGCGCTCGACGGCGTGCTGCGCAACTTCCCGATCCGTCCGGTCGCGTGGATGCTGCGCGCGCTGGTGTTCCCGATCGGCCTGCGTGAACGTGCGCCGTCCGATCGCCTCGGCCATCGCGTATGCACCCTGTTGCTGGCACCGAGCGAGACGCGCAATCGTCTGGTCGAAGGGGTCTACCTGACGCCGAACGCGAACAACGTTCCGGGCCGCATGCACCATGCACTCGACAAGGTCATCGCCTCCGAGCCGGTGGAACGCAAGGTCGTCAAGGCGATCAAGGCCGGCCAGATCGTGGCACTCGAAGCCGCAGCGCAACTCGATGAAGCGGTGCAGAAGAACGTCATCACCGCCGCCGAACGCGACCTGCTCGCCGAGGTGCGCGTGCTGACCAACGAGTTCATCGCCGTCGACGACTTCGATTCGGCCGAGCTCGAGGCGGCCACGGCCGCGAAGCGTGCGGCGTTGAAGGCGGTCGCCTGATGAGCCACGTGCTCAAGCAATGGCGACGGCTGAAGGACAAACCCTTCGGCCGCTGGCTGTTCACGAAAATCGTCTGCTGGCAGGCGCCGTATTTCGGCTCGATCCATCCGCGCATCGAGGAGATCGAACCCGGGCGCATGGTCGTGCGCATCAAGCAGCGTCGCAGCATCCAGAACCACATCCAGACGATCCACGCCATCGCCCTGTGCAACGGCGCGGAACTCGCGGCTGGCGTCGGCATCGAGGCGACGATCCGGCCCGAATGGCGCTGGATCCCGAAGACGATGACCGTGCGTTACCTCGCCAAGGCGACGCGCGAAGCGCGCCTCGAATCGACGATCCAGCTGCCCGAGGACATCGGCAGCGGTTACGACTGCGTGATCCCGGTCATCGCCACCGACCCCGACGGCACGCGCGTCTTCGAGGCCGATATCACCATGTGGGTCACGCCGCGCAAGCGGTGAGCACCACGAACTATCCGGCGCCCAGCAACCGCGCCGGATAGTCTTCTGCCGCCATGGCCGCAATCGCGGCGTCGGCGCTCATTTCCCCCTCGACGACGACGCGTTTCGCCGCCAGATCGACCTCGACCTTGGCCGCCGGATCAAGGCGCTGCAAGGCGTTCGTGATGGTACGGACGCAATGTCCGCAGCTCATGTGTTCGACTTCGAATTGCATGACGGGTCCTTGCTGACGCGATCACGACGATCGCGTGGTCGATGCTGCAGCTTGCCATCGTCGCAAGGTCAATCGCCATCCTGACCACCAGCCTCGGATGGGCGGGCTGTTGACCTTCCCATGATGGCAAGGCGGAGCCTGTGTCGGCCGCACCGACACGAGCACCGCCATGCACCTGCCCGAACGCCACTCCGACGCACCCCTGCACGCCATCGGGCGCGCGTTCGCCTTGGCCCTGCTGCTGCTCTTCGTGCTGCTGCTCGAGTACGCCGCCACCCGCCCGCGCAGTCGCCACACGTCGACGCAGCGCATTGCCACGCCTGGAGATCCCGTCATGTTGCACGCCATCCGTTATGCCCATCACCGTCCGCTCGCCTTGCTGGTGCTGCCTCTGATCCTCTGGATCGGCGCCGGCCTTGCGACGAGCGACGATCGCCCCGCACCCGAATCGCCGGCTGCGGTCGCGATTGCCAAGAACGGTTGACCTTCCCATCATGGGAAGCCCTAGCCTGCATCGGTCCGTCCAAGGAGCACGCCGATGAATCCGACCTTCTCTGTTCCGCCTGGCGACGCCACCGCGTCCTTCAAGTTCGGCATCCAGGGCATGACCTGCGCCTCCTGCGTCGGCCGCGTCGAGCGGGCGCTGAAGAAGGTGCCCGGCGTGGTCGATGCCAGCGTCAACCTGGCGACCGAATCGGCGACGGTGCAGGCGAACGACACGGTGACGCGCGATGCGCTGATCGCCGCAGTGAGCGGCGCGGGCTACGAAGCCACAGCAGTCGCGTCCGATGCACCGCCATCGGATGATCCGCACGCGCGTCATCACGATGCGCACGGCGACCGCGAACGCCGCCACCTGATCCTGGCCGCGCTGCTGTCGCTGCCGCTGGTGCTACCGATGCTCGCGCTCGCCTGGGGCGAACACTGGATGCTGCCGGCCTGGCTGCAACTCGCGTTGGCCACGCCGGTGCAGTTCTGGCTCGGTGCACGCTTCTATCGCGCCGGCTGGGCTGCATTGAAGGCGGGCACCGGCAACATGGACCTGCTGGTCGCACTCGGAACCAGCGCGGGTTATGGGCTCAGCGTCTGGCAGATGGCCTTCGCTGAAGTCCATCATGGCCAGCCGCACCTGTATTTCGAAGCCTCGGCCGTGGTCATCACCCTGATCCTGATGGGCAAGTGGCTGGAAGCGCGCGCGAAGCGACAGACCACGGCTGCGATTCGCGCCCTGCAAGCGCTGCGTCCCGCCACCGCACGCGTGCGTCGCGACGACGTCGAGGTCGACGTGCCGATCGCGCAGATCCGCGTCGACGATCTCGTCGTCGTGCTGCCTGGCGAACGCATCGCCGTCGACGGCCTCATTGTCGAAGGCGCCAGCCACAGCGACGAATCGATGATCACCGGCGAATCGCTGCCGGTACCGAAACACACTGGCGACCGCGTCACCGGCGGCGCGACCAATGGCGAAGGCCGGCTGCTCGTCCGCACGATTGCGATCGGTGCCGAAACCGCCTTGTCACGCATCATCCGCCTGGTCGAGGACGCGCAAGCGAAGAAGGCGCCGATCCAGCGTGTGGTCGATCGCGTCAGCGCCGTGTTCGTGCCAGTGGTCGTGCTGATCGCGCTCGCCACGCTGATGTACTGGGGCGTCGCGCATGGCGACTGGACGCGGGCGGTACTCAACGCGGTCGCGGTGCTGGTCATCGCCTGCCCCTGCGCGCTCGGGCTGGCGACACCGACCGCGATCATGGCCGGCACCGGCGTCGCGGCGCGTGCCGGCATCCTGATCAAGGACGCCGAGGCGCTGGAGACCACGCATGGCCTGCGCATCGTCGCCTTCGACAAGACCGGCACGCTGACCGTGGGCGAACCGCGGCTCGTGCATGTCGACGCGTTCGATGGCGACGAAGACCAGGTGCTGCAACTCGCCGCCGCCGTACAGGCCGGCAGCGAACATCCGCTCGCGAAGGCGGTGCTCGCCGCAGCAACCGAACGTGCCATCCGCGCCGAGCCGGCCGTCGATGTACGTGCGCTCTCGGGACTCGGCGTGCGTGGTCGCGTCGGCGATCTGGAAGTGTTGATCGGCAACGAACGCCTGCTGCAATCCGAAGGCATCGATCCGGCATCGGCGCGCACCACGGCGTTGGAGCAGGCCGCGCATGGCCGCAGCGTGTCGTGGCTCGCGACGCGCGACGCGAACGGCACGCGCCTGCGCGGCCTGCTCGCCTTCGGCGACACCCTGCGCCCGGAATCTGAGGAAGCGATCGGCGCCTTGCACGCCCTCGGTCTGCGCACCGTGCTGATCTCGGGCGACAACGCCGGCGCCGCGAACGCGGTGGCGCGCGCGGTCGGCATTCCCGCGGACGACGTGCATGCGAACGTGTTGCCGGGCGACAAGGCCGAGGAAGTGCGCGCCCTTGCTGCGCTGGATCGGGTCGCGATGGTCGGTGACGGCATCAACGACGCGCCGGCGCTGGCCGCCGCCGATGTCGGCATCGCCATGGGCAGCGGCACCGACGTCGCCATGCAGGCGGCTGGCATCACGCTGATGCGTCCCGATCCGCGTCTGATCGTCGACGCCATAGACATCTCGCGCCGCACCACGCGCAAGATCCACCAGAACCTGTTCTGGGCCTTCATCTACAACGTGGTCGGCATTCCGCTCGCGGCGGCGGGACTGCTGAATCCGGTGATCGCCGGCGCGGCGATGGCCTTTTCGAGCGTCAGCGTCGTCACCAACACCCTGCTGCTGCGGCGCTGGACGCCACGCACCCAACATCGCACCGGAGAAGCCTGAAATGCGTCACGTCCTCCGCCCCGAATTGTCCGACGCCAGGCAACAGGGTCTGCACAACATCGGCGAGGCCGCCGCGTTGACCGGTGTCTCGGCGAAGATGATCCGCCATTACGAGAGCATCGACCTGATCCCGCCCGCGAGTCGCACCTTCGCGAATTACCGCCTGTATTCCGACGCCGATCTGCATCGCCTGCGCTTCATCAAGCGCGCACGCACGCTCGGCTTCTCGATGAAGGAGATCGCGCAACTGCTTGGCCTGTGGTCCGATCCGAAACGCAGCAGCAGCGAGGTCAAGAAACTGGCGCAATCCCATGCCGACGAACTTGGCCGCAAGATCGCCGAGATGCAGGCGATGCAGCGCACGCTGACCGACCTCGCACAACGCTGCCACGGCGACGATCGCCCCGACTGCCCGATCCTCGACGATCTCGCTCGACCCGAACGTGGCAAGCGCGGCAACGGCGCCACCTGCCATTGAGTCAGAACCGGTACGACAGCCCGACCGTGAAGATCGCGTCGCCCCAACCGTCCTGGCCGGGTTGGCCGGTGTCGTTGAGGTCGTAGCGGAAGCGCACGTCGCCGCGCAGCAGCAGTTTGCCGTTCTCCGACAGCTCCCAGGAACCGCCAGTGCCGACCTGCATCATCGCGTCGCGGCCTTCGGTGATGCCGGTCGGCGCGTCGAACTCGGAGACGCCGAGACCGACGAGCACGTAGGGATCCCACAGCGGTTCGCGATTCACTTCGACGTAGTTCACCGACACGGTCTTGTGGCGCAGGCCGTAGTCCATCGAGAAGTCGAGCTGGTCGGCACCGAATTCGAGTTCGACGGCGCGTTTGTCGTCGAGTCGACGCGTGATCGTCAGGAACTCGGCCGAGCCGTCGAGGCGCAAGGCGTTGTCGGTGATCATGCCGCCGGCGCGCACGCCGAATTCCCAGTCGTCGCGATCGGACGCCTGCGCGAACAGGGTCACGGACAACATCAGCAGCAGGCACAGCAGGCGGATCATTCGTTGCTCCGGTGGGCATCGGCGTAACGCACCGCGTGCCAGGAAAACAGGGCCGACGCGGCCGACGCGAGTACTGCCATCGCCGCGAATGCGGGCACGCCGAAACCGACGGCACGCAGACCGTTCATGCCGAAACTGGTGAGCACGTCGCCGGCACGCCAGACCGCGGTGTCGATGAAGGCCTTGGCCTTATATCGCAGCTCGCGCGGCACCCGCGTATACAGGCCCTCGCGCGCCGGCTGCAGCAGGCCGTAGGCACCGGCGCGCGACAACACCATCGCGATCATCGTGATCTCGGCACCCGGCACCAGCCCGACCAGGGACAACACGATCACGTTCAACGCGCAGTGCAGCAGCATCGCCGCGAGTGGTCCGAAACGCACGAGCAGCAGCGGCGCGATGGCGATCTGGTAGACGAAGGTCAGCAGGTTCGCGGCGAAATCGATGCCGGCGAAGTATTCGGTGCGTTGCACGGCGGTGGTCAGGGTGTCGCGGGCGATGTCGGAATTCAGCGCATACAGCATGGTGCCGATGACGTCGGCGAGCAGCATCAGGATCGCCATCGATCGCATGAACGGGTCGGCCCAGACCGCTTTCGCACCGGCCCACCAGCCGCCGCCCATCGGACGTTCCGCGATCGCGGCATCACGACGGCCATGGCGCTTCGCCCACCGCGACAGCAGCAGCATGCAGCCGAGCGCCAGGACCAGTGCACCGGACGACAGCCACATCAATCCGATCACGCCGATGTCGCCGACCAGCAGTTTGGCCGCCGCAGGACCAGCGATCGCGCCCAGCGTGCCGCCGATGCCGATCGGTCCGAACAGGCGCCGCGCTTGTTCGTCGGTGAAGATGTCGGCCATGAAGCTCCAGAACACCGCCACGACGAACAGGTTGAAGACGCTGACCCAGATGTAGAACGCGACCGCCATCCAGGTCGCGGGATGTTCGCTCGACGCGATCGTCGAGAACGCGATCATGCCGATGGCGAAGAAGGCGTAGGCAATCGGGATGAAGATGCGGCGCGGAAAGCGCGCGACGATGGCGCCGTAGAACGGGGTCAGCACGACCGTCGCGATGAAAGTGCCGGTCCACAGCCACGGCAAGACGTCGGAGCCGCCGGCCGCCGCACCCAGCTGCTCACGCACAGGACGAACAATGTAGTAAGAACCGAGGACGAAAAAGAAATAGACCGCGGCGATGACTGTCGCCTGCAGATCACGCGCCGTTACGGTGTAGGCCGTCGTTGCCGATTCCTGCGCCTGCTGCGGTTGCGTCACGTGCCTGCCCGTGTCTCGAAGACCGGGCGGAGTGTAGCGGTCCCGGTCAGCACGTACACTCCACGGATGAACCTGCCCACGATTCCGCTCGCATCGATCCATCTGTTTCCGGTCAAGTCGATGCGTGGCCATGCCATCGACACCGCCGTTGTCGAACCCCGCGGCCTGCATGGCGATCGTCGCTGGATGCTGGTCGACGCGAACGCGCGCTTCATCACCGCGCGCCAGCACCCGGCCTTGCTGAAGTGTTCGGCAGAGCTGATCCGCGACGGGCTGGTGCTGTTCGCGCCCGATGGCAGCGTACGCGATGTCGGCGAGCCTGCGTTGTCGGAACCGACGATCGAGGTCGGCATCTGGAAGTCGTCGAGTCCTGCGCGTGTCGCCGAGGCCGCGATCAATGACTGGCTGTCGCGGCAAATCGGCATCGCCGTGCGACTCGTGCACATGGCCGATGATTGCTTGCGCAGCGTCAGCCGCGACTGGTCGAAGTCCGGCGACATCGTCAGCTTCGCCGACGGTTTTCCGCTGCTGCTGATCGGCAGCGCCTCGCTTGACCACTTGAACACGAAGCTGGCCAATCCCGTATCGATGGCAAATTTTCGTCCCAACTTGGTCGCGAAAACCGATACGCCGCATGTCGAGGACCGCTGGAAACGCATCGCCATCGGCGACGTCGAGTTCGATGTCGTCAAGCCTTGTACGCGCTGCGTGTTGACCACGATCGATCCCGACAGCGCCACGCCCGCCGCGAACGGCGAACCGCTGGCGACGCTGAAGACCTATCGTCGCGAAGCGCTCGGCGTGACCTTCGGGCAGAACCTGATCCCACGCACGTTCGGTCGCATCGACGCCGGTGCGCCGCTGCGAGTCCTCGAATAATTGCTCTAAGCGCGCCGCCCTAGGGTGCCCGCGGCCCGCCGACAGCGAAGGACGGCTTGTGACCTACGACTACATCATCATCGGTGCGGGCTCCGCGGGCTGCGTGCTCGCGAATCGTCTGTCGGCCAACCCCAACACCCGCGTGCTGCTGCTCGAAGCCGGCCCGCGCGACTGGCATCCCTTCATCCACATGCCCGCCGGCATCGCCAAGCTGGTCAGCCGCAAAGGCGTGAACTGGGACTACAACACAGAACCCGAACCGAACCTCGACGGCCGCCGGCTGTGGTGGCCACGCGGCAAGGTGCTCGGCGGTTCCAGTTCGATCAACGCCATGTGTTACATCCGTGGCCATGCGCGCGACTACGACGAGTGGGCGGCGATGGGCGCCACCGGCTGGGACTGGAATGCGGTGCTGCCCTACTTCAAGCGCAGCGAGAACAACGAACGCGGCGCCGACGATTTCCATGGCAGCGGCGGCCACCTCAATGTCGCCGACCATCGTTACCGCAATCCGTTGTCGCAGGTGTTGCTCGACGCCGCCGCGCAGAATGGATTTCCGCTCAATCCGGACTTCAATGGCGCGCAGATGGAAGGCTTCGGCTTCTACCAGCTGACGCAGAAAAACGGTCAGCGCTGGAGCACGGCGGCCGGCTACCTGAACGCCGCGCGCGATCGCGACAACCTCACCATCACGACCCGCGCCATGGTCGAACGCGTCGTGATCGAGAACGGGCGTGCCGTCGCCGTCGAATTCCAGCGCAAGGGTGAACGCGTGCGTGCCGAGGCCACACGCGAGATCGTGTTGTCCGGCGGCGCGATCAACTCGCCGCAGTTGCTGCTGCTGTCCGGCGTCGGTGGCGCCGAACAACTGCGCCAGCACGGCATCGCACAGAAGCTGGAACTGCCGGGCGTGGGTCGCAACCTGCACGACCATCTTGATGCCTGCACCATCTTCCGCTGCAAGCAGCCGGTCACCTACGACAAGACCAACGACGTCTGGATCGCGCTGCAATACGCGCTGTTCCGCAAGGGCCCCGGCACCTCGAACATCGCCGAGGCCGGCGGCTTCGTGCGTTCTTCGCTGGCGCCGGACGAGCGCCCGGACATCCAGTTCCATTTCGTACCGGCCATCCTCGACGATCATGGCCGCAATCGCCTTACCGGCCGCGGCATGACTCTGCACGCCTGCCACCTGCAACCGCGTTCGCGTGGCCATCTCGAACTCGCCAGCGCCGATCCGGCCACGAAACCCAAGCTGTTCGCGAACTACCTGAGCGACGCCGAGGGGTTCGATCGCCGCGTGCTGGTGGAAGCGGTGCGCACCTCGCGTCGCCTGTTCAAGTCGAAGGCCTTCGATGCCTATCGCGGCGACGAGATGTTCCCCGGCGATAACGACGACTCCGACGCCGCCATCGGTGCCTTCCTGCGCAAGAAAGCCGAGACCGTCTACCACCCGGTTGGCACCTGCGCGATGGGCACCGACGCGAACTCGGTCGTCGACCCGACCCTGCGCGTTCACGGCATCCAGGCCCTGCGCGTGGTCGATGCATCGGTGATGCCGAAACTCGTTAGCGGCAATACCAATGCGCCGACGGTGATGATCGCCGAACGCGCCGCCGAGCTGATGCTCGCGGGCTGATTCCGATCTTCCGTTCGCCCTGAGCTCGTCGAAGGGCACCGCGAATCAATCGTTCAGCGCGCCAACATCGGCGGCAGCGGGCAATGCAGGGATGCGCAGGCGACCCGCAGCAACTCCGCTTCCGCCACGGCGATCCGTCCATCGTGGCTGATCGTCGCGACCAGGGCTTCGATCAGCAATTGTTTGCCAGAGGCGTCGAGTTGATCGAGCGTCTGCAGCGCTGGCACCAGGCGCGCATGCCAGTCGCTGCTGTCCGGCAGCGTGATCACGCGTTGCCCGTACAGCAACTGCATGCCGGCCTGAAATCCACGTTGCGCATCGACCGTGCTGTCATGGCCATGATGCGCGAGCACCGCGAACACGAAGGCGATGTCGGCCTCGCACTGCACGATCTTGCGGCGACCGATGACGCGCGCGCGCGCCGGGTCCAGCGCCTCGATCACGTGCACTGAAATCAGCCGCGCCAGGCAGAACTCGAACAGGGCCTGCTGGCCGTCGGCGTGGATCAACTGCTCGATCAGCCGCACGAAAGCTTCCAGCCACGGCCGCGGATGCCGACGCAGTGCCGGGAATGCAATCGCGGCCAGCGGCATGCGTTGCATCGGATGCAGCGCGTCGACGGCCTGGCGCATCAGCAGCGTTTCCGATTCGGACTCGGCACCGGCATGCGCGACGATCATCGCCAGCTGACGCTGCCGGATCGCGGCGTCGCCATCGAGCAGCAGTGCGTAGATGACGCGATCGGCCGAACGTTGCGCGCGTGCGGCTTCAAGCAGCAGTGGCGGAATGCGGTTCTGGATCGTGTCGGCGGTGGCGAAGTCGTCCTGCTTCGGCGCACCGACCTGATTCGCGACCTGGCGCGGCTGCACGGGGATGTCGCTGCGTGCATCCGGCAAGGGCGACGGTTCCTTCGTCACAGGCGTGCCTGCCACGAGACCAAGCCCGGCATCCAGTCCGAGTTCCGCGTCCATCGCCAGCACATCGACCGGCTGCGACCACTGCTTCGCGATCGCCGTGAACTGCTCCGGCTTGAAACTCTTGTCGAGACGATGGATGCGATCGAGCAAGGGCGGATGGGTAGAGAACATCGACGAGAAGTTCATGCCCGGCCCGAACAGCATGTGGCTGACTTCCTCGACCTCGGCATTGTCGATCTTCGAACCTTCCGGCAAGCCACCGACTTTCTTCAGCGCCCCGGCCAGCCCCTCGGTCTGGCGCGTGAATTGAACCGCCGAGGCATCCGCGAGGAACTCGCGCGACCGCGACACGCCCGCCTTGATCCAGCGCCCGAAGAACACGCCGACGTAGCCGATGATCATCACCGCGAGTGCGATCAGGAAGATCGGCACCGTGCCCTTGCTGTCGCGCGAATGACGCATGCCTTCGAGGATCTTGCGCCCGATCAGGCCGATCACGAGGACGCCGAACAGCAGGCCCATCAGCCGGATGTTCAGACGCATGTCGCCGTTCAAGATGTGACTGAACTCGTGCGCGATCACGCCCTGCAGTTCGTCGCGCTTGAGCTTCTCCAGCGCGCCTCGCGTCACCGCCACTGCCGCGTCGGACGGCGTGTAGCCAGCGGCAAAGGCGTTGATGCCGGATTCCTGTTCGAGCACGTAGATCTCGGGTACAGGCACACCCGATGCGATCGCGATTTCCTCGACCACGTTGCGCAGACGACGATGGTGCGGATTCGTGGTCTCGGCCGAGACCAGCGTGCCACCCAGCGACTGCGCGACCACGGCGCCGCCCGACCGCAAGGATCCGATCTTGAACAGCGACGCCAGACCAATGACGCCGGCCACGCCCAGACTGACGACGAGCAGCAGATTGGCGTGCTGGCTGATGGACTCGCCGAGCGTGAGTCCCGCCGCGGCATCCTCCTTGTTCGTGAGCAGCGCCGCGACCACGACCAGATCGATGGCCGCGACGATGGCGAGCACCGCGAGCACGAACAGCAGCACCAGTCGCTTCGACTGTCTGCGCGCCTGGTACTGCGCTTCGAAGAAGTTCATGGTGGCACCGGAAGACGCGCCGCACGGACGCGGCGCGTGGTCGGATTCAGTCGAACTTGACCTTGACCGCTTCGCGCTTGACCGGGTCTTCGATCTGCAGCAACGCGGCTTCCTTGAAATTGAACATGCCGGCGATCAGGTTGTTCGGGAACACGTCACGGCTGACGTTGTAGCCCATCACCGAGTCGTTGAAGGCCTGGCGCGCGAACGCGACCTTGTTCTCGGTCGAGGTCAGCTCCTCGCTCACCTGCATCATGTTCTGGTTGGCCTTGAGGTCCGGGTAGGCCTCGGCCACCGCCATCAATCGCCCGAGCGCGCCGGTCAGCTGGCCTTCGCTGGCAGCCAGCGCCTGCATCGCCGACGCGTCGCCGGGATGGGCCTGCGCCGCCTTCAGCCCGTTCATGGCGGAATTGCGCGCCGCGATCACCGCTTCCAGCGTCTGGCTCTCGTGCTTCATGTAGGCCTTGGCGGTTTCGACCAGATTCGGGATCAGGTCGTAACGCCGGGTCAGCTGCACGTCGATCTGCGCGAACGCGTTTTCATAACCGCGGCGGGCGCGGATCAGGCCGTTGTAGATGCCGATCACCCAGAACGCCAGCACCGCGACCACCACCAGCAGGATCACCAAACCCAGCATCGCTCCGCCCTCCGCGCGTTATGAATCGGGCCGCATTCAGCATGTCTGCTTGATAGAATCGCGGCGTCCGGGCGAGCATAACATGGCCGTTTTACGAAGCTTTGCAACTTCAGTTTCCGCAGCGATGCTGTGTTTCTCCGCGGCGATTCCGGCGTCGGCGTACGCCGCCAGCGATCTCGCCGAACAGACGCGCACCGCCACCATCGTCGCCGAGTTCGAACACCTTTCCGATGCCGTGATGCGCACCGGCCAGACGCCGGCATTGGCCGCCGTGGTCGTGAAGGATGGCGCCATCGTCAGCGTGCGCGGCATCGGCATCGCCGAGAACGGCAAGCGCGTCGCCATCGGCCCGGACACGGTGTTCCGCGTCGCCTCGCTGTCGAAGTCCTTCGCCGCATCGCTCACCGCCCTGCTCGTCAACGAGCGTGCGCTGCAGTGGGAAGATCGCGTGCAGGACCTGGTGCCAGCACTGGTGCTGAAGGACATCGAGGGTGCCGGCAAGCTGCGCATCGACGACCTGCTCAGCCATCGCGTCGGGTTGCCGCACAACACGCTCGACCGCGCGCTCGAAGCCGATTCGCCGTATCCGTTGCTGGTCGAACAACTCGACGAAGTCACCCCGGTCTGCTCGGTCGGCAGCTGCTACAGCTACCAGAACGTCGCGTTCAGCCTGATCGGCGACGTCACCTTCGCAGTGACCGGCGACTTCTTCACCCACCAGGTCGAGAAGCGCATCTTCCATCCGCTGATGATGGAAACCGCCACCTATGGTCGCGACGCACTCGAAGCCAGCGGCGACTGGGCGCGCCCGCACGTGAAGCGCTCCGGGCGCTGGCAGGCGGTGTATCCGAAGCTGACCTACTACCGCATCCCGCCCGCCGCCGGCGTCAACGCCAGCGCGCGCGACCTCGGCCAGTGGATGCTGGCGCATCTCGGCCATGCGCCGGACGTGTTCGACGCGGAACTGCTGAACATCCTGCACACGCCGCAGATCCCCACGCCGGGCGAAGTGCTCGGCTCGCCGTGGCGCCGCGAACGCGTGCGCGAGGCATCGTATGCGCTCGGCTGGCGCGTGTTCGACTACAGCGGCCACCGCATGATCTTCCACGCGGGCGCCGTGCAGGGCTATCGCGCCGCGTTGGCCATGCTGCCCGACCAGGACTTCGGCGTGGCCCTGCTCTGGAACAGCGAATCGGCCGTTCCCGCAGGCCTGCTGCCCACGCTCATCGACCGCGAACTCGATCTCCCGGCACGCGACTGGCTGCAACTCGACCGCCTCACGCCGCGCCCGGCCGCCAAGGTTCGTCGCGCCCGCTGATGCCGCCATGATCCTCGCCGAACGCCTGTGCCTGTTCGGCTTCGATCCGCACAGTGGTCGTGAACGCGATGCGCCCGAACGCGACGCGCTGAAGTCTGCGATCGCCGGTCTGATGCTGGCCGACCTGCTCGGCGCTGGCTGTGTTGTCACGGATGGCGACCATTTGCTGCAGCACGACCGACTGCCGCTCGCGCATCCTTTGCTGCGCGAAGCCTCGGAACGACTGGCGGGTCCGCAAGCAAGGACGCCGGCAGAGACGATGCATGAACTGCGCCCGCTCGCATCCGGTTGGTGGCGGCGCATGCACAGGACGCTGGCGGAACGCGACATTCTGGAAGTGGAGGTGCCGTTTCCGTTCCTGCGTCGTTATCGGCTGCGCTCCCGTCAGGCCTGGCAGGAGGCGGCCGCACCGCTGCAGCATCCGGCCAAGTCGTCGCAATCACTCGAATCGATCGCATTGACCTTGGCTGCACAACGCTGCGGCTGGCTGGCGGACCTGGTCGACGCGAATGCCGCACGACGTTGCCTGGTCGCGACTCGAACGGCTGCAGACGAAGCCGGTGCTGCAGCCTGGATCACGCGCGCGTTCGCAGTCCACTGAAACGACGACGGCGCCCGCAGGCGCCGTCGAGCGTTCCAAGCTTCGCGGTCTTACTGCGCTTTCAACGCGAACTCGATGCGACGGGTGAGCTGGCGCGCCACCGTCTTGCCATTGTCGAGCGCAGGCTCGAACTGCCATTGCGAGACGGCGCGTACGGCATCGCGATCAAACACGCCACGCGGCTGCGCGCGCACGACATTGACGTCGGAAACCGAGCCGTTGGTGCCCACCGTGAACGACACTTCGACCCAGCCTTCCTGCTTGCGTCGCGCCGCTGCCGCCGGGTACGTCGGACGAACCTGACGCACCAGCACCGGATCTCGCGATTCGGCGACCGGCTGTGCGGACGGCGGCGGCTCTGCCGGTGCAGCCTGTGTCGGCGCCGGCTCGGCCGGACGCGGCTCGGCCTGTGCAGTGCGCGTGGGTTGTGCAGGAGCGGCGGTCGCGGCTGGCGGCGGTGCGGCGGGTTGCGTGGCCGCCTGTTCGCGTTGCTGAGCTGCGGCTTCCTGCGCAAGACGACGTTCTTCTTCGCGCTGCATCTGCGTACGTGCGGCGTTGAGTTTCGACTTCAACGTCGACACCGTGTACGAACCGGGGCTCGCCTGATCGAGCAGGGCGATGATGCGCGCCGCTTCGTCCAGGCTGCGATTCGCGATTTCGCGTTCGGCATTGCCTGCCGCCAGCGGAAACAGGTCGACCAGCGCCTGGGTTGCGCTGACATTGTTCGCTTCCTTGCCGAGCACCTGCAGGTAGTACTCGATGGCGTTGTCGCCTGCTGGTGAAACCAGCCGCTCTTCGCCTTCGGCGCGGCGGGCGGCCGCGATCAAATCTGAAACGGTGACTTCGGGTGCGGCCGGTGCGACCACCTGCGGCGACGCACCAGCTGCAGGCACGGCGCCGGCAGCCGGTGCTGCAGCTTCCTCCTTGCCACCGCAAGCCGCGATCGCGAAGACGCAGGCCAGGGACAAGGTCGCGACACGAAGACGGTTTTGAACTGGAGCGGAACGGATCTCGAACGGCATTTCACTTCCTCGTTGATTCGTGGTCTGACCGGCGCGGGTTCGGCAACGACAGCCTGCCGATGGTCACGATGCGGTTTGTACCGCAATTCTGGCGGACGTTCACGCAACTGCAACGTCAATCGACCGATTCCGTCGCGTCGCAGTCGCCGCAAAGACGCCAAAACCGTTTCTCGGCCGCCCGTTGCGACACAAGATTCCAATGCAAAGGATGGTGTCCAGAGCTGGAGATTGGCGCCATTCGCGCCGCTTCGGAAGCATTGCGCCTCCGGATTCGGAACTTCAAAGTGACCATCGCACGCCGGGCGGCCGTGCGATGGTCTGACCCTGAAAACTTGTTGCGGTGTTGCTTTTTACTTCTTCGGTGCAGCTTTCTTGGCAGCGGCCTTCTTAGCCGGAGCCTTCTTCGCAGCGGCCTTCTTGGCCGGTGCCTTCTTCGCTGCAGCCTTCTTGGCCGGAGCTTTCTTGGCCGGAGCCTTCTTAGCAGCGGCCTTCTTGGCCGGTGCCTTCTTAGCAGCGGCCTTCTTGGCCGGTGCCTTCTTCGCGGCGGGTTTGGCGGCGGCTTTCACCGTGCCAGCTTTCTTCTTCGTGGTTGCTGCTTTCATTGTAGTGCTCCTCTTGGTTTTGGCAGTGATCGCCCGGTTGAAAACCGATCAAGCGCCGCGTGCGCAGACTGCCGACATGCACACGCGGGTGGAAGGAGCGACACGACGCATCGTCGGGAGCATCGGTGAATCGACGTCGTGTTCGCGGAAGGAGAAGTGCATGCGGGAGAGGCGGTGACTCGATCGCGACATCTGCGAGGACGTTGTTGCGGTCGATGTCTTGATGTTTTTTTCGCCACTCATTTCGGAAGCATGCTTGTCACGCTGCGGCAAAACTAATCGCACACGCGTTGACTGTCAACACGTTTTGTGCGCGGAGATTTTTTGTCGTGTGTGCATCGACGCGATGTCGACATCGATACACGCACGCATCGCGCTCGACACGCTGCGTCGACGACGTGCACGCAGCATGCATCGCACAAAGAAAAACCGGTTGCTCGCGCAACCGGTTTTGTCGGAATCCGCGACGAAGAGAGCGATCAATGCTCTTCGTTCTCGATCATCTCGGCGTAGTCGTCGGGCGTGAGCAACGCATCCATTTCGCTGCTGTCGGACGGCTTCACGACGAACAGCCAGCCGTCGCCATAAGCGTCGCCATTGATGGTTTCCGGCGCGTCGGCAAGCTTGTCGTTGACCGCGACGATGGTGCCGGACACCGGGCTGTACACGTCGGACGCAGCCTTCACCGACTCGACCACGGCCGCGCCATTTCCGGCCTGCACGTTGTCGCCCACACCCGGAAGTTCGACATAGACGAGATCACCGAGCGCAGCCTGCGCATGATCGGAAATGCCGACGGTGATGTGGCCATTGTCTTCGACGCGCGCCCACTCGTGGCTCTTCAGGAATTTCAGGTCGCCTGGAATTTCGCTCATGACTCGATCCTCTTGGTCGGTGGTTGCGGAGTGTAATGGCTGGACAGCCGTCGGATTCAGATGCCGGCGCAGGGTTGGCCGTCGCGCACGAACGGGAATTTCACCGCGCGCACCGGCAAGGCCTTGCCACGGATGTCGACGGCGAGCGCACCATCGGCGGCCCCTGCCGGCACGCGCGCGAACGCGATCGACTTGCCAAGCGTGGGCGAGAACGATCCGCTGAGGATCTCGCCGTCGCCCTTGTCGGTGATGACGCGTTGGCCGTGACGCAGCACGCCCTTGTCGTCGAGCACGAGGCCGATCATCTCGCGCGCCGCGCCATCCGACTTCTGCGCGACCAGGGCGGCACGCCCGATGAAATCGCGCTCCGCCGGTTCCAGCGCGATCGTCCACGCCAACGCGGCTTCCCACGGCGACACGGTTTCGTCCATGTCCTGTCCGTACAGATTCATGCCGGCTTCGAGACGCAGCGTGTCGCGCGCACCGAGACCGCAAGGCTTCACGCCGGCGGCGACGAGCTTGCTCCAGAACGACACTGCTTCGGCTTCCGGCACCATGATTTCGTAGCCGTCTTCGCCGGTGTAGCCCGTGCGGGCCACAAACAGGCCGTCGACGTCCGCGGCGACGAACTTGCCGAGCTTGGCCGCGCGCGTCGCGCCTTCGGCCGAGAGCAGGCCATGCACACGCTCACGCGCCTTCGGGCCCTGCACGGCGACCATGGCGTAGTCGCGGCGCTCGGTCAGCGTGACACCGAAACGGCTGCCCTGGCGTGCCATCCAGTCCAGATCCTTGTCGCGCGTCGATGCGTTGACGACGACGCGGAAGAACGACTCGTCGATGAAATACACGATCAGGTCGTCGATGACGCCACCCTGCTCGTTCAGCATGCAACTGTAGAGCGCCTTGCCCGACACCTTGAGCTTGTCGACGTTGTTGGCGAGCAGGTGACGCAGGAACTCGCGGACGCGCGGGCCGCGCACGTCGACGATGGTCATGTGCGACACGTCGAACATGCCGGCGTCGCGACGTACGGCGTGGTGCTCGTCGATCTGCGAACCGTAGTTGATCGGCATGTCCCAGCCGCCGAAATCGACCATGCGCGCACCGAGCGCGCGATGCGTGGCATTGAGGATGGTCTGGTTCAGCATGGTCGCTCCGCGCCGTCAATCGAGGGCGCGGAGCATAACGACTCAGGCTTCGCTTTTCTCGACCTGGAGGTTCAAGCCATCGGTTTTGCAGATGCGGACGCGCGCTCCCGCAGGGAGATCAGGCCCTTCGACGCTCCACAGCGCGTCGCCGATCTTGAGCTTGCCGCGGCCGAGTTCGATCGGCGCATCGAGCACGAATTCGCGACCGACCAGCTGGTCGGCCTTGCGATTCAGCAGCGGCTGATCGCTCGGCGTTTCATGGCTGCGGAACCATTTCCAGTACACCGCGACCGATGCAATCGAACAGACGCCGAACACCGCGACCTGGCCGAGCAGGGGCAAGTCCGGAAAGAAGAACACGACGACGCCCACGATGAAGGCGGCGATGCCGAACCACAGGATGCTGGCGCCCGGGATGATGGTTTCGATCGCGAGCAGGGCCAACGCGATCGCCCACCAGGTGTAGACGAGCTGGCCCATGTCAGGCTCCCGGCATCTTCGGCGGCTTGGTCGTGGTCGCGCCCTTGTCGAGCGCGCCCTTCGACAATTCGGCGATGCCGGCGATCGAGCCGAGCAGGCCGGTGGTTTCGAGCGGCATCATCAACACCTTCTGGTTCGGCGACGTGGCCAGCGCCTTCAGCGCCTCAACGTATTTCTGCGCGACGAAGTAGTTGATGGCCTGCACGTCGCCGCGCTCGATCGCCTGACTGACCATCATGGTCGCCTTGGCTTCGGCTTCGGCCAGTCGTTCGCGCGCTTCGGCGTCCTTGAACGCTGCTTCGCGGCGTCCTTCGGCCTCCAGCACTGCCGACTGCTTCTCGCCTTCGGCGCGCAGGATCTCGGACTGGCGAGAACCTTCGGCTTCGAGGATCTGCGCACGCTTCTCGCGTTCGGCCTTCATCTGGCGCGCCATCGAATCGACCAGGTCGCGCGGCGGCTGGATGTCCTTCAACTCGATGCGGTTGACCTTGAGACCCCAGGGATGGGTGGCCTCGTCGACGACGCGCAGCAGCTTGTTGTTGATCTCGTCGCGCTTGGACAACGACTCGTCGAGATCCATCGAACCGATGGCGGTACGGATGTTGGTCATCACCAGGGCGACGATAGCCTGCTCCAGGTTGGATACCTCGTAGGCCGCCTTCGCCGCATCCAGCACCTGGAAGAAGACGACGCCGTCGACTTTCACCACCGCATTGTCCTTGGTGATGACTTCCTGCGAGGGCACGTCGAGCACCTGCTCCATCATGTTGATCTTGCGACCGACATTGAACACGTACGGGAGGATGATGCCGATGCCCGGCGTCTGCGTATGCGTGTACTTGCGGAAGCGCTCGATCGTGTATTCGTAGCCCTGCGGAACCATGACCACACCCTTCCACAGCGTGAAAATGATGAAGGCGAGCAGAAACAGCACGATCGGTTCCATGACGTTCTCCGGTTTGGAAGCCGCGAGTATAGGCAGGCGACGCAACACGCGCAGCGTTTGGAAAGCGTTATGATCCTGCCGCTCGCCCCGAGCGAAGGCCCATTCAACGCTGAGAGGAGTCCACAAGATGAAGAAGATGCTTCCCCTGGCCATCGGCGCCGCGCTGCTTGCAGCGTCGTCCGGCGCATTCGCGATTACCGACGAGGAAGGCAACGCCTCCCTCCAGTTCAACTTCTCCGCGCCCGGCGCGCGTTCGCTCGCGATGGGCGGCGCCTTCATCGGCTTGGCGGACGATGCCACCGCTGCGTTCTCGAATCCTGCCGGCCTGGTGCAACTCGCCTCGAAGGAAGTGTCCTTCGAACAGCGCATCAACGACTACAACACCGAATACGTCCGCTCCGGCAGTTACACCCCTGACCCGTTCAACATCAATGGCCTCAGCTACGACGAAGCCCGCAGCAGCACGCACAGCCCGTCTTTCGTGTCCTTCGTATGGCCGCATGAGCGCTGGGCGGTGGCGGTGTACCGCCATGAATTCCTGAACTATGAAACCTCGTTCGCGTCGAGCGGCGTGGATTCCGGCCTCGCAGGCGGCGTCGGCGACATCTTCCCGTTCTCCGCCGACATCAGCGTGCGCATCACCAACTTCGGACTGTCCAGCGCATTCAAGGCGACCGACAAGCTGTCGCTGGGCCTGAGCCTGAACAACTACAACCTCGACCTCGATTCGAACACGCGCCGCTTCACGACGTTCGGCGACAGCGTCGTTCGCTTCTCGACCGAGCAGCAGGGCAATGATGGCGCGTTCGGCTTCAGCCTCGGCGCGCAATACCGCATCAACGACCAGTGGCAGACGGGCCTCGTCTACCGTCATGCGCCGGAGTTCAAGTACACCGCCAGCATCGTTCCCGGCAGCGCGGTGTTCAACCGCATCGACAAGGACGCGTATTTCAATACGCCTGACCTGTTCGGCGTCGGCGTCGTCTATCGCCCGACCGATGCGTGGACGCTGGCGCTCGACGTGTCGCACGTGATGTATTCGGAACTCACTGACGACATGCAGTCGAACTTCCGGCTCGACGACGCCGACCCGGTGACGCGCACCGGCCTCGACCCGCTGCAGATCGACGACGGCGTCGAAGTCCGCCTCGGCATGGAGTACACCTTCACCGAAATGAAGGTGCCGCTGTCGTTGCGCGCCGGCATCTGGCAGGACCCGGAACACAACATCCGGTTCCGCGGCGAACCGTCTCTGGAAGGCGACGCGGTCGCGAATGCGGTCCTGTTCTCGACCGGCGACGACCAGTTGCACACGTCGGTCGGCTTCGGATGGGCCTTTGAAAAAGTGCAGATCGACGCCGCGTTCGATGCGTCCGACCGCAATGAAACGATCGCAATCTCGGGCGTCGTGCGCTTCTGATCGAACGCCGACATCGCAATGGACAACGCCGCGCACTGCGCGGCGTTGTCGTTTTCAGCGGGTGGCGGCGAAGAAGGCGCGGAAACGCGGCGAATGGAAGCCGGCATCCGGCACAATCGCCGCCTGTACGCGGCGCGCGTTGCGCACTTCCTGCGCGGCGCTTGCACGCAGGGCGGCGGCGTTTGCCGGATCGATTTCCGACTGAGCGAAATAGGCCGACGCGCGCAGCAGGTGCAGATGCGCGAGCGCCTTGCCCTGCAGGCCACTCGTTCCCCCCGCGACGACGTCGCGGTAACGCCCGGCCAGCCACTGCTGCAGCGCGGTCTGCAGCGCCGCAGGCACGGCCGGCGTCGACGGTGTCGGCACGACCACTGGCTTGTCCGGCGTCGCCACCGGCGGGGTCGGCTTGTTCGTCACCGGCGGCACTTGAACCACCGGCTTGTCTGGCGTCGGCTTGTCGGTACCCGGCCGGTCGGGCGTGGCGGGCGGCGGCTTGTCCGTGACGGGCTTGTTGGCCGCCAACTTGGCGTTGCAATCGCCACGCGCCGCATCGGCGACACCGCGGAATTCCGGCACCTGGGCAATCACCGGCGCCGCCGCTGCATCACCGAACCAGCGCATGGCCGTGGCACAGTCGTTCTGACGGTATGCGGCCAACCCGAGGTAGTACTGCGGCACATAGGGTGCGAACCGCTGGCCGTATAACTTCACGCGGACTTTGGGGTCCGGATTGGCCGCCAGTGCCTGCTGCATTTCCTGCTCGACCTCGGCCCAGTCGCCATCGGCTGCGGCTTCCTGACCCCGCGCATAGGCCCGGTAGTCGGCCAGCACCGACTCCGGCGCAGCGAGCGCCAGCAGCAACGCGGCAGCGAGAACACGCCTAGAGGCCGGCACGGCGCAGGTACTCCTTGGCATCGAGGGCGGCGAACGCGGTCGAACTCACGGTTTCCGACTTCGCTTTCACCGTGGCCTGGGCGCTGACGCGAGCGCCGCTCGGGTGCTTGAACTGGATGCGATAGACACCGGCCGGCACGCGGATGCGCAACGGCGTGACGCGATCGGCGGGCAAGATCTCGGCGGTCTTGCGCTGCACATCGGTGATCGATTCGACTTCGCCCCAAGGCAACGCGACCAGCACCAGATCGCCGGCGGTCGCCGCCAGGCGCACGCGCTCCTCTTCCTGCAACCGGGCGCGCGACGCGCTGATCGCCGAGGCGACCGGCGCCGATTCACCCAGACTGCGGCGGAATCTGGCGAACAACGCGTCGGTCTCGTCCAGCGCAGCCAGACTGGTGGCGCTGTCTGCGGATTCACGCAACGCGTCGAGCAGTCGCTCGCGCGCGGTGGCGGCATCGACATCACGCGCGTCCGTCTTGAGCAGATTGGCGATGTCGGCCAAGGCGGCATCGAAGGCCTTCGCATCCAGCGGCCTCTGCGCCGCCGTGGCGAGCACGCGTTCCAGCGTGGCGCGCCGCTGCGCCGCAACTGCCTGCGCGGCCTGCTGCTGGGTCAACTGCTGCACCAGCGCCGGGGCATCGCGCTCGGCGGGGTAGCGCTGACCGACCTGTTTCGCGAGCACGAGCGCGTCGTCGATGCGATCCGCCTTGGCCAACGCGCGCGCTGCATCGAGGGCGCTCTGCGGCAGCGCGTCGCGCAGGCGTCGAGCTTCGGCATGGGCCGGATCGAGCTTGAGCAATTCGTCCAGCCATTCGGCTGCGTTCTGACCGCGCGGCTCGAAATAGTGCTGCTGCGACATCGCCTGCTGCGCCTGACCGAGCAGACCGGCGACCCGGCGCTGATCCGCGCTGAGCTTGCCCTCGACCTCACGCTTGAACGCCGTGACATCGGTCGCGCCCGGCTGGACGCGCAACGCAAGCTCGGCCATCGACATCGCCGCTGCGGCATCGCCGCGAGCGAACGCAGCGCGCGCGTCGACCAGCAGGGACTGGGCGAGTTGAGCGGCGCGCACGTCGCCCCTCGCGGCATCGAGCTGACGCAAGGCATTGAGCGTTTCGAGCGCGTTGTCGCCCGCCGGTTCGGCATAGCGGCGCCCACGCAGTTGTTCGTCGAAGCGCTGTTGCGTCGCCGCCAATTGCGCGTCGCGTTCGGCCGCACCACGGGCAGCCGCGATCTCGTCGCGCAACTTGCGCCATTCGGCATCATTGCCGAGCGCCGAAGCGAGCGCATCGAGCCGGGTTTGTGCGCCAGACAGGTCGCCGGCCGTCAATGCCGTGCGGGCGGGCGCCAGCAATCGCTTCATCAATGCCTGCTGGGCAGCACCCAGCGCCGGATCGGCGGGCGCGATCTGCGCCGCCTGCCGCAAGTAGGCATAGGCACTGTCGGTACCCAGGTCGCGACCGGCCGTGGCCGCCGCATCGGCCTTGGCCAGCAAGGCCTTGACCTGGGATGCCTGTTCGCTGCGCTGACGCGCCTCGGCGATGGCGGCACGCAGGGTCGCCACACCGGCGTCGTCCGGTGCCAGTGACCCGGCAAATCCGAGCGCCGCTTCAGCATCGATGTATTCGCCGCCATCGCTGCGTCGTTTTGCTTCGGCCTTCAAGGCATCGACCAGGGCGCGCGTGCGTTCCTGGGTCCCGGAATAGTTCGGCGCACGCTGTTGCACCGCCTGCAGCAGATCGAGGGCGTTGTCGCCGATCGGTGGCGGCGTGAGCTTGCGGTCTCCGATGTAACGATCGATGACGACGAGGCGGGCATCGACTTCGCCACGAATGCGCGGATCGATGTCTTCGCGCGGACGCAGCGCCCACCACGCCGCAGCCGCGACCACGAGGGCGACGACTGCGGCCACACCGATCCACGGGCCGCGGCCGCCGCGCGCGGGCGGTGTCGGCATGGCCGGCTTCAGGGTCGGATGCGACACCTGGGTCGGCGCGGTGGGATCCGAGGGCGGCCGCGCCACCTGGGTGGCGCCGGGCGGAAACTGAGGTTGCGGCAATTGCCGTTTCGATGGTGCACCCGGGTGCACCGGGTCGAGCGCCGTCGACGAACTGACCGAAAAACCGAGCGCGCGCAGCTGTTCCGACGAACTCTGGTTCGGATCGGCCTGCAGCCTTGCCCACAGCCGGTCGTTGTTGACGACGATGGCCTTCAGCGCCTTGGTGAATTCCTTCAGGTTCGCGTAGCGCTCGTCGCGATTCTTCGCGAGCATGCGATCAAGCACCGGCTGGAATTCCCCGAACTGCGGCGGCAACGGCGGCGGCGGATTGGTCAGATGCGCCATCAGTACCGCGATCGGCGTTTCGCCCTGGAACGGTGGCCGCCCGGTCAGCAGTTCGTAGAACATCACGCCGAGGCTGTACAGGTCGGAGCGGCCGTCCACCTCGAGCGCATTGATCTGCTCGGGGCTCATGTAGGTCGGCGTACCGACCAGCATGCCGGTCTGGGTCAGCCGCGTCGCCGACGCGTCCTGCTGGCGCGCGATGCCGAAGTCGGTCAGCACCGGCGTCAACTCGTCGCGGAACATGATGTTCGCGGGCTTGAGGTCGCGGTGCACGATGCCGTGGTCGTGGGCGAACTGCAGCGCACCGGCGATCTGCACGACGATGGCCACGGCTTCGGCCAGCGACAGACCGCCGCGCATCTTCTCGTGCAGCGTGCCGCCTTCCAGATACTCCATCGAAATATAGGTCGCGACATCGCTCTTGACGATGTCGTATACCGCGACGATGTTCCGGTGCGGCAGCTTCGCCAGCGTGCGCCCTTCGACCAGGAAACGACGCTCGAACTTGTCGGCGTCGTCGATGTTCCGGCGCATCACCTTGATCGCGACCTTGCGATCGAGCGAGCTCTGGATCGCCAGATACACGGTCGCCATGCCGCCCACCCCGAGTTCGCGGATCAGCTCGTAACCGGGGATGTTGAAGGCGGGCGCTGAGCTCATCGGGGCCTGGAATGCATGTCGCGGCCGATCATAACATCGCGTTTCAGCGCGCCAAGACGCCGCCCCGAGTGAATGCTCGATCCGATTCCGGATTACACTCGGGCCGAGACTCTGCGGGACAGGACACGCGGCGTCCATCCATTGCCCCAATCACCGGAGGTTGCACATGCACAAGAAATCACTGTTCGCCCTGGCCCTGCTGGCCGCCCTGCCCTTCACCGTCTCGGCACAGGACGAAGAAGGCAGCGAGAGCGCCGGTCCGTGGTCGTTCACGGCATCCGCCACGCTGACCAGCGACTACGTGTTCCGCGGCGTCTCGCAGTCGCAGGAAGATTGGGCGCTGCAGGGCGAGTTCGCGTTCGAGCACGAGTCCGGCTTCTACGGCGGCCTCTGGGGCTCCAGCGTCGACTTCATCCCGGACGACGCTTCCTACCTCGACGAGGATGGCGCCAACCTCGAACTCGATGCCTACGTGGGCTACTCGTGGGAACTCGCGGACAAGTGGGTCGGCGACGTGCAGGTCGTGCGTTATCTGTACCCGGGCACGAACGAAGGCGTGAACTACGACTACAACGAGTTGATCGGCTCGATCTCCTACGACGAGATGATCACCGCCACGATCGGTTACTCGAACGACGTCTACAACCTCGACGACGACGGCATCTACGTCGGCCTGTCCGGCAGCTACGGCCTGCCGTGGTGGGACCTGAGCCTGGACGGCGAAGTCGGCCACTACTCGATCGGCAGCGGCGGCAACGAGATCTTCGACAGCCACGGTGACGTCATCGGCAACGACGACCTGAACTACATGCACTACTCGATCGGCCTGTCCAAGGAGTTCGGACCGGTCAGCACCAGCCTGACCTGGTCGGACACCGACGACGAAGCCACCGACTACTACGGTGAAACCGCCGATCCGCGCCTGTTCTTCACGGTCACGCTCTCGACCGATCTGTAATTCCGGCACGGAAACATCGAAAACGCCGCGGACCTCCGCGGCGTTTTCTTTTGGGCGACATGGACTTGCGGCGCTTGCGACCAATTCGGGCGGCGGCGCATCCTAGGTTCCGTGAGCAGCCATTTCGCCATCGATGTCCCGAACAGCCTGATCGAGCGCGGCGCCCGCGGCGACATGCGAGCGTTCGAGCAGATCTACCGCCTGTTCGAGCGCCCGGTCTACACCCTGGCGCTGCGCATGCTTGGCGATGCCGACGAGGCGCAGGAAATCCTGCATGACGCGATGCTGCAGCTGTTCCGCAAGCTCGGCCAGTTCCGCGGCGACGCACCGTTCTGGGGCTGGCTGCGCCAGATCGCGGTGAACGAGGCGCTGATGCGCCTGCGCCGGCGCGGCGTCGTCGAGACCGTCGATGAAATGCCCGAGCCCGAGGACAGCGCGGCCACGCCGCCGGAACACCAGCGCGATCTCGAACGCGCGCTCAACCGCTTGCCGCAGATCACCCGCAGCGTGGTCTGGCTATATCACGTGGAAGGTTATTCGCACGAGGAAATCGCCGAGAGCTTTGGCAAGTCGGTGAGTTTCTCGAAATCGCAGTTGGCGCGCGGCACCCAGAAGCTGCGCACCTTGTATGAAGCGCCGCTGGCGCAGGTGGCTTATGCCTGAGGATCGTTTCTCCATGAATGTCCATGACGACGACCATGATCTGGTCGCGGCCCTGCGCGACCTGCCGCTGGCGACGCCGAAGCGCAGCGTGTTCGCCGAACTCGAACGCGAACTCGCGGCCGCGTCGGCGGCAGCGACGCCTGCACCGCGCCGGATGCGCGGCGCCTGGATCGCCCTCGCCGCGACCTTCGTCGTCGCCCTTGCCGGCGTGCGCCTGTTCCATCCACAGGCCGATGACGTCGCGCCACCGGTGGCATTGCCCTCGCCCGACACGCTGGCCCTGATCGCGCAGTCGCAACAACTCGACGACATGCTGGCGACGCTGGATGCGCGCAGCGTCCCGATCGATGCCGAATCGGCCATGGCCAGCGCCGAACTCGAAAACCTGATCGGCCTGACCGACCTGCAATTGAACGCCGCCGATCGCGACGACGAAGCACAGGCGCTGTGGTCGCGCCGCGTCGACCTGATGACCCGACTGGCGGCGACTCGCGCCGGCAGTTCCTTCAACACCCTGACCGACAACGGTGGCGCGTCCCTTCAGAACGCCAGCTACCGGATCGATTGACCGCCACCCGCAAGGAGAACCCCATGAACCTCAAACCCACCCTGCTGGCCGCGGCGCTGATGTTCGCCTGCAGTCAGAGCTTCGCCGCCGAGATGACCGACGCCGAACGCGCCGCCGCGCGCAAGGAACTCGATGCCGCCCGCGGCGAGCTGCGTGAACTGACCAAACGCATCGCCGACCTGTCGATCCAGCTCGGCGACCAAGGCCCGCGCGCCTTCGCCTTCGAATTCGCCGGCGAACCGCGCCGTGCCCTGATCGGTGTGGTGCTGGCGCCGGACGAACAGGGCGCGAAGATCGCCGCAGTCACGCCCGGCGGTCCGGCCGCGAAGGCGGGCCTCAAGGCCGGCGACGTGATCCTCACCATCGACCAGAAATCGATCGGCAAGAGTCGCGCTGCGGTCGACACCGTACGCGAGACCATCGGTGCACTCGAAGCCGGCACCGAAGTGACGGTGCGCTACCAGCGCGACGGCAAGCCGGCCGAGGCGAAGATGATCGCCGAGCGCCGCGAACCGGGCGACTGGGTCGGCATGCTCGACCTGCCGGACCTCGCACCGCTGGCACCACTCGCGAAGATCGAAGGCCTGCCGGAGCACATCGAACGCAATGTCGAAGTCATTCTGGATGGCCAGGGCGGCCACGTGATGCACAAGCGCGAGGGCGGCCCGATGCGCGAGCACCTGCGCATCATCACCAATGGCGGCCTCGATCTGAACCTGACTGCGTTGAACCCGGAACTCGGCATGTATTTCGGTGCGAGCGGCGGGGTGCTGGTGCTTGAGAACGAAGGTGGCAAGCTGCCGCAACTGAAGGCCGGTGACGTGCTGCAGGTGATCGATGGCCAGCCGGTCGACAGCGTCCCGGGGGCGATGCGCCTGCTCACGTCGAAAACACCGGGGCAGGTGTTGAACGTCGAGGTGCTGCGTGATCGCAAGAAGGTCGTGCTCGCGGTCGAAGCGCCGGAACGCGACGCCCTGTTCTTCCGGGTGCCGCCGGCACCACCCGCACCGCCGGCACCACCGGCCGCGCCTAGCGCGCCGACTCCGCCCGCACCACCGGCTCCGCCGAAAGCGGCATTGCGCGACGCCATGCATGTCGAGTGGACCGAAGCGGCGCCGGAAGCCGAGGTTGTCGTGAAGCGTGATGTCGCCGTGGTTGAGGTCTGATCAGCGCATCGACATCACGCCACAGGAAAACACGACTCGATGCGCGACTTCAGTTCGCCATCGAGTCGATCCGCGAGCGCGAGCGCGCGGAAGTTCTCGTCGAGCTGCGCGCGTTTCGTCGCGCCGAGCATGACCGTACTGACCTGCGGATTCAGCAGACACCAGGCCAGCGCCAGCGTCGACTGCGCCGCGCCCAGATCCTTCGCCAGTGCCGCAAAGCGCGCCAGCCCCTGGGTCAGTTCATCGCGTCGCGACAACAGTCGCGCACGCAGCCACTCGTAACCCGGCGTGTTCAGGCGCGAATCGTCCGGCACGCCATCGGCGTATTTGCCGGTCAGCAGCCCCGAGGCCAGCGGCGACCAGATGGTCGTACCGAGGCCGTGTTCGCGGCAGAGCGGCGCCAGCTCGTGTTCGAAACGCGCGCGATGCAGCAGGTTGTATTGCGGCTGCTCCATCTGCGGCGCGAACAGGCCGTGCGCATTCGCGAACGCGATGGCCTCGCGGATCTGTTCGACCGGCCATTCGCTGGTGCCCCAGTACAACACCTTGCCCTGGCGGATCAGCAGATCCATGGCCGTCACCACTTCCGCGACGGGTACCTCGGGATCGTGACGGTGGCAGAAGTACAGATCGAGATAGTCGACCCGCAGTCGTGCCAACGCCTGGTCGCAGGCGTCGCGGATGTGCTTGCGCGACAGCCCGCGCTGCGTCGGTTTCGGGTCCGTGGCGGCACCGAAGAACACCTTGCTCGACACGCAGAAGGCATCGCGCGGCACCCGCAGGTCGACGAGCACGTCACCCATGATGCGTTCGGCTTCGCCGTTCGCGTAGGTCTCGGCGTTGTCGAAGAAGTTGATGCCGGCGTCGAGACACTGCGCAATCAGTTCGCGCGCTTCGCCACGACCGAGCTGATTGCCGAAGGTCACCCACGCGCCATACGACAAGGCCGAAAGTTGCAGACCGGTGGAACCGAGGCGACGGTATTGCATCGAGATGTCCCTGCATGGAAAGTCGGGATTTCAGCACAGCCGAAGGATGCGCCGCATGAAGAAGAAGGATCTGCTGATTCCCGTCGCAATGCTCGCGCTCGGCGCCGGCATCGGATTCTGGACGCGCGACCGGCAAGCGCCCGCAGCGAATGTGGACGCGCGCGGCGATCTCGCGACGGACGCGACTCACGGCGAGGCGCCTGTCGCCAACGCGACGGCAGACGCGCCGGCCGGCTCACCGGCATCGGCGGTCAAACCCACCGGGTTCGAAATGATCGCGCAGG
>JAKJFE010000029.1 GCA_022705045.1 Pseudomonadota bacterium
CAGAAGGGCGGCAAGCCGCAGGACGGCCAGAACCGTGGCGAACGTCAGGATCGTGGCAGCGCGCAGCAGGCACAGAAGGATCGCGGCCCGCAGCAAGGCCAGGGTCAAGGCCAGCAGCAGCGCCAGGACAAGCAGGACCGGGGTCCGCGCAACGAGCAGCGTCCGCAGCAGCAACAGCAGCCGAAAGCGCCGCGCCCGGATCGACCGGAGCAGGCACAGGCTCAGCAGGCGCGCGCCGAGCGTCCGGAACGCAGCGAACGTCCGCAGCAGCCGAAGCCGGCCGAAGCGCCCAAGCCGCAGTCGCCGACGCCGGCACCCGCTGCCGTCGCGATCGACGAAGCCACCGCGGCCGCAGCGCCGGTCATCGCCGCATTGATCGCCAGCGATGCCGCGGCCACGCTGGGCAATGAACCGGCGAATGCCGCGAATGGTGATGGCAAGCGGCGCCGCGGACGTCGCGGCGGACGTCGTCGTCGTCGCGGAGAACGTGAAGGTGGTGCTGAACTCGCCGGAGGCCTGTCTGCCGGTGGCGCGGATCTGGAAGACGAAGATGATCACGACATCGACGGCGATGGCGACGAATCGGCCGTTGTTGAAGCGCCTGTCGCCAAGGTCACGGTGACGCAAACCACGGTCGAGCCTGCTGCGCCGGTTGCGGCGACCACGCCGGTGATCGACAACGCGGCGACGCAAATCCTTCCCGCGATCAATCTCGACCCGACACCGACGGTCGTGACGGCACCGTTGGAAGTCGCCCCGACCGCTGCCGTGGAAGCGGCCCCGGCGCCGGCCCAGGAATCGCTGAATCTGCAGCCTGCGGCCACGGAGCCGGAAGCGCCCAAGCCGGAACCGGCACCGCGCGCGGCCCGCGACATGCCGCGTTACGACATCCCGCAGGCGCGCCCGATGGCCGCAGCCATCGCGTATGCGCTGCATGCACCGTCGCTGATGCCGGATGACGCCGCAGTTCAGGCCGAAACCGTCGATACCGCGGTACCGGTTGATTCCGCGACAGAAGTCTCGCCGCAGATCGCTGCTGCAGAGAACAGCGAGCAACCGCCAGCGTCGCCCTGATCGGGCGGCGTCATCGATGAGAAAAAGCCGCGCTCAGCGCGGCTTTTTCTTGGTCGCGTCGACCAGTCCGTGCTGGATGGCGAGATGCGCCAGCGCGACATCGCCGTCGATGTCGAGCTTCTTGAAGACGTTGTACTTGTGCGACGCCACCGTTTTCGGTTCGACGTGCAACCGCTTCGCGATCGTCGGCATGTCCTCGCCCTGTGCGAGCGCGACGACGATCTCGAGTTCACGCTTCGTGAGCTGGTCGAATGGCGATTGGTCGGCGCCATTCATCGCGTCCAGCGCCATCGCCTGCGCGATGTGCTGGCTGATGAAACGACGACCGGACGCCACCGCGCGGATCGCCTGGATCAATTCCTCGACCGGACCGTCCTTCGTCACGTATCCCGCGGCCCCGGCTTCGATGAACTTGCGCGGGAACGGTGATTCGTTGTGGCCGGTGAGCGCGATGACCTTGCAGTCGGGATCGTGCTGGCGGATGCGCGTCGCGGCTTCAAGGCCGCTGATGCCAGGCAGGTGCAAGTCCATCAGCACGACATGCGGCTTCAACTCGCGCGCCAGCTTGACACCGTCCTCTCCGGTCCCGGCCTCGCCGACCACCTGGATGTCCGCGATGCTGGCCAAGGACGCGCGATATCCGGCGCGCACCATGGCGTGGTCGTCGACAAAGATCACACGAATCATCACGACTCCCTCATGCGCCCGTCCCGGCCCGATTAAACGCCGGGCGCAGGTCGAACCGCAACACAAAAAAAGAGCGGGCCGAAGCCCGCTCCATTCGTGCAGCGCGTGACGCGAGCGATCAGTCGTCCAGATCCAGGGCGCCCTTGGTCTTTTCGCGACGACGGCTTTCCTTGGCGTCGTACTCGGCTTCGCAGCCGTCCTGACGCACCATCACGCAGTCGAGATAGTCGGTGATTTCGATCAGGGCAGCGCGGATCGCCTTGCCGGCCGGGGTCTTCTTCTGGCTGCCGAGCGCGCCACCGAAACCGCCGCGGGAGATGCCGACGCTCATGCCGCCGCCCTTGGCGTTGCCTTCAATCGTGCGCACGAAATCGATTTCGCCGGTGGTGGCGTTGATGACGCGCAGGTCTATGGCGAGATAGGCCGATTCCTTGTTGCCGCCGAGCGAAATGCCCTTGAAGCTGATGCCGCCGCCGGTGCTGGCGGTGTTCTCTTCGTAGGCGCTGACGGTGCCTGCAATCAGGTACTGCGCGCCAGTGAGCTTGCCGATCTTCGCGCCGGTACCGGCCGAGACACGGCCCGATGCCGCCAGGTTCTGTTCCGACAACACGGCTTCGATCTTCGAGCGCTCCAGCACCTTGAACGAGCCGGTCGCGGCCAGCTCGTTCGAGACCATGCCCGCCAGTTCCCAGCCCACGCCGCCACTCCACCAGCCAGCGCTGGTTTCGTTGTTGAATTCGATGACCGCGACCGACGGCTTGCCGCCCCCTGCGAACACCGTTCCCGCGCCGCTCAACGTGGCGGCCGCGGCAAGTCCCAGCAACAACTTCTTCATGATGCATTCCTCAACAGGGTGGAAACCAATCGGCCGTATGCCGAGCCGGCGTACGGGAGTGCAACGATTCTAGCCATGGCCGCAGCGGCTGCAAACGATTGTCGCAGCGCTAATCGACCCATGTCGTCCTTCATCCAGTACGCAATTCGGTGCCCAATCCGGTCGGTCGCAATTGTTGTAGAAGGAAAACTCTAGCGACTCCATTCAGCTTGGGTTCCGGCAATGCCGCCATGCCGAGGTCCCCCATGAATTCCATCCGTCGCCTGCTTCCGCTCCTGCTTACCGCGGCCATGCATCCCGTCCTGGCCTCTGATGTGGTCGATGTCGCCGACCGCGACGCCGATGCCCTGGTGGCCGCCATCCATCGTGCCAACCAATCGCAGGAAGCGACGACCATCCGCTTGGCCGAAGGCGGCCTGTACACGCTGGTCACCGCCTCCGACGAACAGCGGGAGCTTGGCCTGCCTGCGATCACCGGCGATGTCACCATCCTGGGCAACAACGCCGACCTGCGCCGCTACTCCAACGAAGACTTCGCCCTGCTCGCTGTCGCCGACGGCGGCAAGCTCAAGCTGGAACGCCTGACCCTGGCCGAGGGCTCGCGCGGCGCGCTGGTCAATCGCGGAGAACTCGAACTCGACCGTGTCCGCATCGTCGACAACGTCGCCAAGGACGTCCCCGCCATCGTCGAGAACTACGGTCGTCTGCGCGTTCACGACAGCGAAATCAGCTACAACCAGATCGCCGGCACCCAGCGCGACGCTGGCACTGTGCTGAATTATGGCCGTCTCGAGCTGTTCGGTTCCGGCATCGAGTCGAACTGGATCAGCCGACGCTACGACTCGCTGGTCGCGGCGTCCGCCGTGCTCAATCTCGGCGAACTCAAGCTGGCACGGGTGCGCGTGCGTGAAAACACGGCGGTTCCGGAACTGGTCGAAGCCTCGCTGGGGGCGATCGTCAATCTCGGAAACGGCGCCTACCAGGCCTCCGAACTGACGCTCGAGAACAACGACCCGGTCGACACGCTCACGACATCGCGACTGGCGAATTGATTGCGTCGCAACCGGTTGATCCTCGGGGCCAGCGTTTCGCTGGCTTCGTCGTTTGTGGCATCGCAAAGCGTGAAATCGATCACGTTTGACAAAGCGTTGCAATAACTTCGAAGTCCCGGCGAACGCCAGAATAACCCTTTGAAATCAATTCACTGGCGACACCGATAGAAACACCCGGATTCCGCAACGGATCGTCACCGCGACATGAACCGGCACTTTTTGTGGCGCCGCAACATGACGTTCAGTATTCGTCCAGATATCCCTACCGGACGAGTCAGGGGGATGCAGTACGCATCAGACGCGATCAACACGCCGGCATCAAGTCGCGGCGTAGGGACAGTCTGGCCTCCACTCGGATCATTAAATCCCATCCTTGGAGGAATCCGTGAAGAAAGCGTCTGTCGTTCTTGGTTCGCTCACCCTGCTCGCCGCCGCCATCTCGACGGCCCATGCCGGTCAAAGCATCGACACCCTGCTGGCTGTCGACAACGTCCAGCAAGACATCCACTTCATGGACGGCAAGGGCAATCTGGTCCGCGGCAAACGTTGCAACGTCCAGGATCCGAGCATCGAGGAACAGGCCCGCGTGCAGGCCGAGATCGACAAGCGCCTGCTGGATCCGTCCTTCCTGATCGCCGCCAAGGCCGCCAACGTGGTCAACATCTCCTGGCACATCGTGACCTACAACGGCCAGGGCAATGTCACCGACGCGCAGATCGCCAGCCAGCTGCAGGTGCTGAACAACGCCTACGCCAGCACCGGTTTCAGCTTCGCGACCGCCTCGATCGAACGCGTCGAGAATCGCACCTACTTCAACCAGTGCTACGGCGCTGGCGAGAAAAAGATGAAGCAGGCGCTGGCCGACAGCCCGGCGACCACGCTGAACATCTATACCTGCAACCCGTCGCAAGGCATCCTGGGTTACGCCACGTTCCCGAGCAGCTACGCGGAATCGAGCTACATGCATGGCGTCGTGCTGCTGCACTCGTCGCTGCCGGGCGGCTCGGCCGCGCCGTACAACCTCGGCGACACGGCGACGCATGAAGTCGGCCACTACCTCGGCCTGTACCACACCTTCCAGGGCGGCTGCGCCAACCCGGGCGACAGCGTGGCCGATACCGCGCCTGAATCGAGCGCCGCGTACGGTTGCCCGACCGGTCGTGACAGCTGCGCCGGTGGCGGTCTCGACCCGATCACCAACTTCATGGACTACACCGACGACGCCTGCATGAACACGTTCTCGGCTGATCAGACCGTGCGTATGCAACAGCAGGTCGCGACCTACAAGCCGAACCTGTGATCGGTTGATCGTTCGACCGTTGAACATGAAAAGGGCGCCGTTCGGCGCCCTTTTCATTTTGCAACATTCGCGATCTTGATCGATCGATACACTTCAAAAATTCTGAGAAACAGATCACGTTTCTTGGGACGAAACATGCAGCGCCAGAAGCGAAAATCCCGGAGACATCGACTATGCGCCAACTGATCAAGCTCGGCTTGCTACTGTCCACATTCGGCATGGCCTCGGCGTTGCACGCACAGGTGATTTCGCCGCGTCCATGGACCGACTTCGACGCCACGATCAAGCCGCACAAAATCAACGGCGTTGTTGCCGCTCGTTGAAAATTGACCAGGAAAACGGGGTTCTGCTCGCTGAAAATTGACCGGGGTGTCCAACCTAACCTGCGCGGTGAATCCACCAGCAGGAAGAAGAGGTGCACACCATGGCGATGTACGCAAAAGTTCGACGAATGAAGTATCGGGACGGCCTGTCGGTCAGTGAGATCGCACGACGGACGAGCCTGTCGAGGAACACGATCAAGACCTGGTTGCGTGAGCCGGTGCGCAGCGAGATGACGTATCGGCGCGAGGATCGGCCGAAGAAGCTCGATGGCTTTGCCCTGTGGTTACGCCAGGCACTCGAGACCGATGCGCGGCGGCCGCGCAAGGAACGACGCACGGCGCTCCGCCTGTTCGCACAGCTTCAGGCCGAGGGCTTTTCGGGCAGCTACTGCCGCGTGACGGAAGCGATTCGCGCGTGGCGCGCTGAAGCCGGCGCGGTAACGGCACGCTCGGCCTATGTGCCGCTGCGCTTCGAGTGGGGCGAGGCCTTCCAGTTCGACTGGAGTGAGGAAGGCATCGTGATCGGCGGGGTGTGGCGCAAGGTGCAGCTCGCGCACATGAAGCTGTGCGCCTCGCGCGCGTTCTGGCTCGTCGCGTATCCGTCGCAGAGCCACGAGATGCTGTTCGATGCGCACCTGCGTTGCTTGACCGGGCTGGGCGGCGTTGCCCGACGCGGGATCTACGACAACATGAAGACCGCGGTCGATCGCGTGCCGGGCCGCGGCAAGGCGCGCATCGTCAACGCCCGCTTCTCGGCGATGACGGCGCACTATCTGATCGATCCGGACTTCTGCAATGTCGCATCCGGCTGGGAGAAGGGCCGCGTCGAGAAGGGCGTGCAGGATGCGCGTCGGCGCATCTGGCAGTCGGCGCTGGATCAGCGGTTCGCGAGCTTCGCCGAACTCAACGTGTGGCTGGCGACGCAGTGCATCGCCGCGCGCTCGGCGGCGCATCCGGATTATCCCGGCATGACGATCGCGGAGGCGTTGGAACACGAGCAGCCGCACCTGATGCCGGTGCCGGCGCCGTTCGATGGCTATATCGAAGCCCCCGCGCGGGTGTCCAGCACCTGTCTGGTCACGGCGGCACGTAATCGCTACTCGGTGCCCTGCGCCTATGCCGGACATCGCGTCAGCGTGCGCCTATACCCGGAACGCGTCGTGGTCGTGGCCGATCAGGAGATCGTCGCCGAGCACCCGCGCGCCACCGACCGCGATCACGTGGTCTACGACTGGCAGCACTATGTGCCGCTGATCGAACGCAAGCCCGGCGCGCTGCGCAATGGCGCGCCGTTCACCGAGTTGCCGGATCCACTGAAGCGCCTCAGCCGAGCGCTGCTGCGTCGTGACGGTGGCGATCGCGTCATGGCGCAGGTGCTCGCGGCCGTGCCGCAGCACGGCGTCGAGGCGGTACTGGTCGCGGTCGAACTGGTGCTGGAGTCCGGCCGCCCCAGTGCCGAGCATGTGCTGAACGTGCTCGCGCGATTGCGCGAGGGACCGCCGCCGGCGACGGTCGCCACCGATCTGGTCGTCGAGGTTGCCCCGACGACCGACACGGGACGCTACGACGCCTTGCGTGCGGAGGTGGCCCATGACTGACCTGATCGCCGAGTTCAAGGCGCTGCGCCTGTACGGCATGGCCGGCGGCTATGCCGAACTGCTGCAGAACATCAGCAGCGTCGAAGTGCAGCAGACCGAATGGCTGCTGCGCCATCTCGTCCAGGCCGAGCAGACCGATCGCGGCATGCGCTCGATCCGCTACCAGATGCACGCCGCGCGCTTCCCGGTGCATCGCGATCTGGCCGGGTTCGAGTTCGAACAAGCGAAGGTCGATCGCCGCCAGATCGAGCAGTTCGCGACGACTGCGTTCACCGAGCGCGCCGAAAACATCGTGCTGATCGGCGGCACCGGCACCGGCAAGACGCACCTGGCCACCGCGCTCGGCGTGCAGGCCATCACCCGCCACGGCAAGCGCGTGCGCTTCTACTCAACCATCGATCTGGTCAACCAGCTGGAGCAGGAGAAGGCCACCGGGAAACCCGGTCGGCTCGCGCACCAGCTGATGCATCTCGACCTGCTCATCCTCGACGAGCTTGGCTACGTGCCGTTCTCGCAGGCCGGCGGCGCACTGCTGTTCCACCTGCTCAGCAAGCTCTACGAGCACACCAGCGTCATCATCACCACCAACCTGGTCTTCGCCGAATGGGCCAATGTGTTCTTCGACGCCAAGCTCACGACCGCGCTGCTCGACCGCCTCACGCACCACTGCCACATCGTCGAGACCGGCAACGAGTCCTACCGCTTCCGGCAGAGCAGTCGTCAGGCCAAGGCACGCATCAAGTCCCGCGAGCAGTCGAAAGAACGCGCCGGCAAGGAGGTCGTCGACGAACCGTTCTGATCAGAATATCCAGATCCAGAGCTACACTCAGAACACGCCGAGCGCTCCCGCGCTCGGCTTCCTTCCCTGGTCAATTTTCAACGAGCAGAGATGGTCAGTTTTCAACGAGCGCCAACAAACGGCGTCATCGCCAGAGACGTTGAGGGTGCGGGTGACGCTTCAATTGGTGTGGGCAATACGCCGGACCTGATCGACATCGCCAGCGGTGACAACTTGGCAAACGCGAATTGTTGGCCAACGAGCGCGACTGGTGGTTGTGGAACATCCCCCTCGACCTACCTCGGTCTTTGGGACAACGGTACGTCGACCGGCGCCGACGACTACGTATTCTTCCGACTTCGAATTGCGGACGATCCGCGCGGTGGCTCCGGTGGCGGAAGCGCTGTCGGTTTTGGTGCCTATCACTGGAACATTCTGATCGACTCCGATGTGGACGGTTACAAGGAGTTCTGGATTGACTTGTTCGGTGGATTCAACAACACGTCAGATGCGCTTCGTTTGTTCTACGAGAACAACGCCACGCAGGAAATCACGAACGATGTCGATCCTCTGATCGCATGGCTCGATGCATGCAATACGGCATCGGCGACATGCGGCGGAACCGGCCGGCCGTCGTTTACGCGTGCGGTGCTGGATACCTCGACCAATCCGGACGAATGGTTTGTTGACGTTCAAGTCCCCCTGATTCTTCTCGACGATGCCAGCGGTGTGTCTGACAACCCGAACCGTGCCGGTACGACCTACACGGCGGGAAGCCAAGTCATTGATCCGGGTGAGCCCATCCAGTTCATTTTCTCGACGAGCGCGTCGAACACCGACCCGCTCCAGAAGGATTACTCCGCACCATGTACCTCGCCGCCTCTCGGTACATGCCAATTTGGCCAACCCGCGACGACCCCGGTCTCGTTGACGCATGTCACCGCGAAGCGAACTGGCGGCGCGACCGTGCTGAATTTCTCGACCGCCATCGAAGCGGCGCATTCTGGCTTCTTCATCGAAACGCTGCAGAACGGCGAATGGAAGTCGGTGCGCTTCGTGCCGGGCTCGGAAGGCCCGACCCCGCTGCAACGCCGCGACTATCAGGTGACACTCAAGGGCAACCTCGGAAACGAATATCGTCTTGTCGAACTGGATGCGCAGGGCGGCAAACGTGTGCATGGCCCGTTCCAGGTCGGGCGCGGTTATGGTGATTCCCGCGCCACTGCCTATCGCGGCATCGACTGGAAGTCGGCGGCGATGGAATGGCGTGCGACCGAAAGCGCATTGAACAAGTCGCGTGCCGCAGCGCTCTCGAGCAAAGCGGCCACACCCGGCATTTCGCGACCGCTGGCGGAAATCGACGTGAGCGAACCTGGCGTCGTGCGGGTCCGCGCATCCGAACTTCGCACACTCGGCGTCGCGGTCGACAGCATCGATAGCGGCGACTATGCAATCGTACGCGGCAGCGAATCCGTTCCGCTCTACACGTCGCGTGCCGGCGGCACGCTGGCCGACAGCGACTACATCGAATTCGTGGCCGATTTCTCACCGACCCTGTACACACGCACCGCCGTGTACCAGCTGCGTGCAGACAAGGCGCGTTCGGCGCGCGTCTTCACGCGCAACGCGAACGTCCCTGCTGCCGGTCGTGAACCCGTGTTCTATCAGGCGAAGAGGACGTTCGAGAACAATCGCACGTACAGCTTCTCCGCGCCGACAGCCGATCCGTTCTACGACGCGCGCATCCTCGCTTACGGCCAGCCTGCAAACTACGCGACGCAAATCAACCTCGACCGTTTCTATCCGCAAGCGGAATCGACGCGCGTGCGCATGACGCTGTGGGGCGGCGCCGACTTCGACGCACCGCTGGATCACCACGCCGTCGTCAGCATCAATGGCAAGCAGGTGGCCGATCAACGCTTCGACGGTACCGAAGCCGCCATCATCGACGCCGAACTCGATGCACGCACCGCCAACCAGGGCGCGCTGTCGCTGAACATCGCCCTGCCCTTCGACAACGGCCAGATCTTCGACCTCGTGAACTACGACAAGATCGAAGTCACTTATCCGCGCTTCCTGTTTGCCGATCGTGGTGCCCTCGACTTTGAACTCGACGCCGATATCGTCACGGTGCGCGACGCCGGTTCGGCCGATGTCAGTGCCTACGCATTCGATCAGGGCAAGGTGACGCGCCTGCGCACCACGTCGACCTGCCTGCCGCTGCCGTTCGCGATGTGCACCGCGAAGTTTGCCGGCCTGCCGGGCCAAACGCGCTATGTCATCGGCTCCGCAACCGCCATGGTGGCGAAACGTACCCTGCGAGCGGCACCGGCCGATGCCAACCTGTTTGCGGGCGACGCCCAGTTGCTGATCATCAGCCACGCGCAGTTCCGTGCAGCCGCTACCCGCCTCGCCGATGCGCGCCGTGCCGAAGGCCTGAGCGCCGACGTGGTCGATGTGGCCGATGTCTATCGACAGTTCGGCAATGGCTCGCCCGATCCGGCCGCCATCCGCAACTACCTCGGCGAAGCCAAGCAGCGCCGCGGTACTGCCTATGTCGTGCTGTTCGGCGGCGACACCTACGACTATCACAACAACCTGGGCTACGCGACGATCAGCCACATCCCGTCGTCGTACGTGGCCTACGACAAGATCTCGCGCTTTGTGCCGAGTGACTCCGATGTGGCCGACATCGATCGCGATCACGCTCCGGACCTCGCCATTGGCCGTCTGCCGGCACGCACGGCCGCCGAGGCCAACGCGATGGTCGACAAGATCCTCGCGCATGACCGCCTGCCTGCCTATGACCGCGTGACGATGGTGGCCGACCGCGGTGCGTTCGCGGCCAAGTCGACGGCCATGGCCAGCCTGATTCCGACGGGTACCGCGGTGGAGACCCTGCATCTGGATGAGTCGAGCATTCCCGCGCTGCGCGGTGCGTTGATGGCGAAGTTCGCCGCGGGCCTAGATGTCGTGAATTATTTCGGCCACTCGTCGCCGACACTGTGGTCGTTCGAGAGCATCCTGACTTCAGGCGACATCGCGAACATCGTGACGCCGCGTCCGTTCGTGGCCAGTCAGCTCGGTTGCTGGAACACGTACTACGTCGACCCGCGATTCGACAACATCTCGCGCGCCATGCTCGCCGCTCCGAATGCGGCCGCTGCTGCGGTCGGTCCGACCGGGCTCGCCGACGACGGTGCCGAAGAAGCCTTCGCACAGCACTATTTCCCGGGCCTGCACGGTGGATCGGCCCGCATCGGCGACGCCATCCTTGCTGCCAAGCAGGCGATGCGCGCGCAGGGCGATCTGCCGCTGGACATCCAGCTCGGCGTGAACCTGCTTGGCGACCCGAGCATGCGGCTGCACTGAGGTCCGTTCCCGCACAACAAAAAACCCGGCGCAAGCCGGGTTTTTTGTTGTCTCGAATCCGATTGGATTGATCAGTCGTGTTTCTCGGCGGTCTCCTCGATCTTCTCGCCGGCCTTCTTGATGTCCTTGCCGACGCCCTTGACGGTGTTGCAGGCCATCAGGCCAAACGCGAACGAAGCGAGCACGAGGCTGCGCAGAATGAGCTTGAACATGGTCGTCTCCTCAGCTTGAACGGCGGGCCGGACGTTAACACGACCCGCACGCGCCGATCATGCGACCGTGCGCACTGTTCAGGCCAGTTCCTGCAGCTTGCGACGTTGCGCCTCGGCGCGCGATTCACGCCGCTTCGGGGCCTCGGGCTTGGCTGCCGCGTGCGCCTCAGCCGCCACCACAACTTCGGTCTTGGGAGCCTGACGCTTGCGCGACGGACGCGTCGGCCGAGCTTTGTTGGTCGCACCTTGCGTGGCGACGAAACGGCGCAGCGTCGCTTCCGCATCTGCGGGCGTGATGTCGGTGTTCCAGTCTTCCATCAACGCGATCAGCAACAGCTTCTCGAACTCGGCAGCGAACCGATTGATGATGAGCTCCGGGTCCGGCACCAGCTTGGCATCGGTGATCAGACCGAAATGCACGGCACCGTCGTAGCTCAGGATGCTGATGCCCATGCCGATCGAGCCGGTCTGCGGAACCCAGAACATCTGCTCCTTGATCTTGCAGCCTGCGAAGAACAACGGCATCTGCGGGCCGGGCACATTGGTCGCCACGGCCGACGCCTTGCGGCTGAACATCTCGAGCGCGGTCTTCTGCAACGCCGCCGGCGCCATGCCGAGCGCCGCCAGCAAACCGAACGCGACGATGGCCTGGCGCGAGCGCTTCAGTTCACGCATGTTCTCGGCGACGCGTTCCAGGCGCCGCAACGGGTTCGATTCGCCGATCGGCAGATTGAGGAACACCAGTCCGAAATGATTGCCGAGCTTCTTCGCGTGTTCGAGCGGGCGCAGGTTCACCGGCACGGTGGCGCGAATGGTCAGGCCGTCCGGGTCTTCGCCGCGCTCCAGCAGATAGGAACGCAAGGCGCCCGCAGCGCAGGCCAGCAACACGTCGTTGACGGTGCAACCCAGCGCATTGCCGACCACTTTCACTTCGGCCAGCGGCAACGGTTCGGCCCAGGCGCAGCGCTTGCTGACACCGAGCGCACCCTTGAAGCGCGTGATCGGATCGTCCGGCAAGCTGAGCGCAATCGCCAGTTCGCGCGCGATTTCGCCGCCTTCGACCGCGAGCTTCTGTACCAGCTCCGGATCGGCGATCAGTTCCTTGCCCTTCTCGATCACCTTCTCGCCCATGTGCAGCGCGGAATTGAAGCCCTCGCGCGCGGGTTGCAGCAGACGTTCGAGCACCGAACCGCGGTCCTCGCTGAGCCAGGTCTTGGCCAGGGCTTCGTGTTTCTCCGGCGTGGGCTTCACGTCGGTCAGCGACAGCAGCACCTGGATCAGGGCGATGCCGTCGGCATAACAATGATGGATGCGGGTGATCAGCGCGCTGCCGCCGTCGTATTTCTCGACGATGTGGAACTGCCAGCGCGGCTTCGAGGCATCCAGCGGCGTCGAGGCCAGATGCGACACCAGACGCTGCAATTCCTCGCGCCCGCCCTTGCCGGGCAGCGCGGTCAGACGCACATGCCAGTCGAGATCGAAGTCGGTATCGGTTTCCCAGTAGGCACCGGCCGGCGTGTCGACGGCCTTCTGGCGGAAACGACGGAAGGCCAGGAAACGCTCCTGCAACATGCGCTTGAAGCGGCCGATGTCGAGTTGCGTCTCGAACATCATCACGCCCGAGATCATCATCAGGTTGGTCGAACGCTCCATGCGTAACCAGGCCGTATCGACCTTCGACATCGGCTCGCGGCCGCGTCGCCCCATCGTCATCACCGCCATGGCCCGCGCTCCCCGCATTGTTCGCACCGGTCTTGGTTGTACCGGTGCGTCGTGAGGGCGTCAACGAGGATCAGAGTCGTTTGATCGAGGCGTAGGCCGCGAGCGCGGCATCGCGGGTTTTCGCCAGATCGAGCACCGGTCGCGCGTACACGTCACGGATGCCGAACGTGGCCTGCTCCGAGGGCTTCAGCGTCCACGCCTTGTGCAGGACCGCCGCCGGCACCCGCGCCAGTTCCGGGACGTAGCGCTTGACGTAGGCGCCATCCGGATCGAAGCGTTCACCCTGCAGCACCGGGTTGAAGATGCGGAAGTACGGCGCGGCATCGGCGCCGGTGCCGCCAGCCCATTGCCAGCCCAGCGTGTTCGCGGCGAGGTCGGCATCGACCAGGGTGTCCCAGAACCAGCGCGCGCCGTGGATCCAGTGATAACGCAGGTTCTTGGTCAGGAACGAGGCCACGATCATGCGTACACGGTTGTGCATCCAGCCGGTCTGCCAAAGTTCGCGCATCCCGGCATCGACGATCGGGATGCCGGTGCGGCCACGTTGCCAGGCCGCGAGCAGGGCATCGTCCGGTGCGGCCCACGGGAACTCGTCGAACTGGGTGTTGAGGTTGGCGTTCGTGGTGTGCGGGTAGTGGAACAGCAGGTGGTGCGCGAATTCGCGCCAGCCCAGTTCGCGCACGTAGTGCTCGACCCGATCCATCCAGCCGGGATCACCCTGCGCTTCGAGTTGCAGCGCCGCGAGGATCTGGCGCGGCGACACTTCGCCGAAATGCAGGTGCGGCGACAGCATCGAGGTGCCGGGAAGATCGGGACGGTCGCGCTCCTTGCTGTAACGCGTGGCGTGATCGACGAAGTCGCGCAGTCGCGCCAGCGCGCCCTGCTCGCCCGGGGTCCACGTCGCCGCCATGCCGCTGTCCCAGCGGATCGTCGGCAACAGGTTCAGCGATGCGATCGAGTCCGAATGCAGCCCGGCATCGCCGAACTGGATCGTGTCCGGTGCCGGCAGCGGCAACACGTCCGCAATCTTCGTGACCGCATTGCGCCAGAACGGCGTGAACACGCGATATGGCTGGCCGGTCTGGGTGCTCACCTGCCAGGGTTCGACGAACAAGGCGGCATTGTGGCTTTCGGCAATTAAGCCGTCGGCCTTCAACTGCTGCTTGATGGTCTGGTCGCGCGCGATCGCTGCCGGTTCGTACAAGCGATTCCAGTGCACCGCGACCGCACCGGTCTCGCCGATCAGCTGCGTGATCGCCGCGAACGCGGGACCACGGCGCACGATCAGCCGACCACCGCGTGCGCGCAGCTGCGCGTCCAGCGCCGTCAGGCTGTAATGCAACCACCAATCGGTCGCGGCGCCGGAACGCCACTCGCCTTCCTCTTCCGGCGCATGCACGTACAGCGCGATCACCGGCAAACCGCTTTGCACGGCGGCATCCAGCGCCGGATGGTCGATCAGGCGCAGATCGCGGCGGAACCAGACGATGACGGCGGACATGCAGACTCCGGATTCAATCGGTGCAGCCTAGCGGCAGCAGGCGTCGATGCAGAGTGAATCGACGCCAGCGCCGGTCAACGGATCGCGTCGATGGACGTTTGTACGGTTTCGCCGAGATGGCCCGGACAAGAGACCGCGCATGCCCTTGAATACCTTTGCACCGCCATCGATCCGTCAAAGGTCGCAGTCTCTGTTGATGCTTGTCGCAATGTTCTGCGCCGCGCCGCTAGCGGCCGCCGACTTCGGCGACGGCTTCGAATCGCCGTTGAAATCGCCACCGCGGGGGCTGTATCACTCCGCGGGGCCGACGCGCACCGGCGCGCCCGCGGCCATGGACTCGACGGCAAGCGGATCGTCGCGGGTTCGCGGCACACTGATCCGCGTGGCCTGGGCGGAACTTCATCCCGGCCCCGGACAGTTCGACTTCGATTTGCTCGACCGCGAGTTCGAGCGCGCTGCCGCGCTGGACAAGCGCATCTCCCTCGGCGTGCTCGACTCCTGGAACCAACCGGCATGGCTCCTGGCGCGATGCGCGACCTTCCAGTTCACGTTCCGCGGCACCACCAAGGTCGCGTGCCTGCCATGGGACACCGCGTATCTCGAACACAAGGCCGCATTACTGCAGGCGCTCGGAGAACGATTCGATGCGAACCCGCAACTTGTCCAAGTCTATTTCACCTATGCAGCGATGACCAACGGCATCGAGATGCACTGGCGCGTCGATGAAGCCGCATTCGCAGCCGCGGGCTACACGCCGACGCGACTGGCTGACACCTATGCGCAAGTCTTCGATCTGCATGCCAATGCCTTTCCGAGTACGCCGATTTCCATCGAAGTCCACGAAGTCTTCGGTTCGGCCGCGCTCGCGACATCGGCCTACGCGCATTGCCGAGGCCGCATCGGCCACCGTTGCGGTGTCGCGATCTGGTGGTGTGCCCGCCGCATGACGGTCGCACCGAATGGCGAAAGCGATGTGTGGCCGATCGCGCAGGACGCCGCGTTGAACAGCTTCCTGACCTGCCAGACCATCGACAACTTCACGCAACATCCGGAAAGCTTCGACGAAGGCGCCGGCTGGACCCCGCTGCATGCCCTGCAAAACGAATGGGCGTTCATGTACGCCCAAGGTGCCAACCACTGGGAACTGTGGAGCGTCGATGTGACCAACGCCGAATTCCAGTCGGCGCTGCAGGACTACGCCGACTTGCTCGATCCCTGAGACACCGGCCCGCTCACCGCTTCAACCGATACCCGCTCAGGATCATCCAGCGCGCGATCAGCACGCACGTGACGAGGAAGCCGGCGATCGCGGCGACGCTGTAACCGACCGGCACGTCGGAGACGCCGTAGAAGCTCCAGCGGAAGCCCGAGATCAGGTACACGACCGGATTGAAAAAGGTGAGCTCGCGCCACGGCGAGGGCAGCATGTCGATGGAATAGAACGCGCCGCCGAGGAAGGTCAGCGGCGTGATCACGAGCAGGGGCACGGTCTGCAGTTTCTCCCAGGAATCGGCCCAGATGCCGATCAGGAAGCCGAACAGCGAGAAGCTGGCCGCGGTCAGCAGCAGGAAACACAGCATCCACAGCGGATGCGCGATCTCGTAGGGCACGAAAACGCGCGCGGTGACCAGGATCAGCGCGCCGAGCAGGACCGATTTCGTGGTCGCCGCACCGACGTAGCCGAGCAGCATCTCGCCCCAGGACACCGGCGCCGACAGGATCTCGAAAATCGTGCCCGACCACTTCGGGAAATAGATGCCGAACGAGGCATTGCCGATGCTCTCGTTCAGGATCGACAGCATCATCAGGCCGGGGATGATGAAGGCGCCGTAAGTGACGCCGTCGATCGCGCCCATGCGTGCGCCGATGGCGGCGCCGAAGACGATGAAGTAGAGCGACGTCGAGATCACCGGCGACGCGATGCTCTGGCCGAGCGTGCGGAACCAGCGCGACATTTCGAACTTGTAGATCGCGGCGACGGCGAGCCAGTTCATGCGCGCTCCTTGACGAGGCTGACGAAGATTTCCTCGAGCGAGGTTTCACTCGTTTTCAGGTCATGGAAGCCGATGCCCTCGCCGCCGAGGCGATTCAGCAGGCGCGAGATGCCGGTGGCTTCGCCGCCCGCGTCGAAGCGGTAGACGAGCACGCTGCCGCTGTCCTGCAGTTCGAGGTTCAGGTCGGCCAGCGCGACGGGAATCGCGGCCAGCGGCTCGTTCAGATGCAGCGCCAGTTCGCGCTTTCCGAGCTTCTTCATCAGCGTGGTCTTGTCCTCGACGAGAATGATCTCGCCCTTCAGGATCACGCCAACGCGGTCGGCCATTTCCTCGGCTTCCTCGATGTAGTGCGTGGTCAGGATGATCGTGGTGCCGCGCTCGCGCAGCTTGCGCACGACGTTCCACATGTCGTGGCGCAGTTCGACGTCGACGCCCGCGGTCGGTTCGTCGAGGAAGAGGATGCTCGGTTCGTGCGCCAGCGCCTTCGCGATCAGCACGCGCCGCTTCATGCCGCCCGAGAGCGTCATGATGCGGTCGTTGCGCTTGTCCCACAGGCTGAGGTCGCGCAACACCCGTTCGATGTGCGCCGGGTCGGGCTTGAAGCCGAACAGGCCGCGACTGAAGCTGCAGGTGGCCCACACCGTTTCGAAGGCGTCGGTGTGCAGTTCCTGCGGCACCAGGCCGATGCGGGCGCGCGCCTTGCGGAAATCGGCGACGTTGTCGAAGCCGTCGGCGACGACCTGGCCCGTCGATGCATTGACGATGCCGCAGACGATGCTGATCAGCGTCGTCTTGCCCGCCCCGTTCGGCCCGAGCAGCGCGAAGATCTCGCCGCGCCGGATGTCGAGGTCGATGCCTTTCAGCGCCGAAAACCCGTTCGCATACGTCTTGGTCAGGCCGCGGATCGAGACGATCGCCTCGTCCGTCCGCGGCGCGGTCTGCAGCACTGCCGACATGGTCGCTCCCTGCACGAAGAATCGGCGGAGTGTAGCGTCCGAACCGGCACCGCCGAGCCACCCAAACGTCATTCCGATACCGCGCAAATCTCCCGTAGGCTGGGTAGAGCGCAGCGAAACCCAGCGGACTGGCTGCGCGTGAGAACGATGCCGGGTGTCACCTCGCTCCACCAGCCTTCAGTTCTTGACACTCAATGCCCCCACAATACCGATCTTTGGTGGCTGCGGAGGAATATCCATTGCTATCGACGTTGCTCGTCAGCCTGCGTTCTTCGCGAACAACGGGAAGTCTGACGGCTTGCGAATGGACTCGACAGAGATGTCGACGTCCAACTCTGGCCAGTACAGGTGATTCTGGGTTGGGCGCTCGACGCGGGAGATTTGATCGATCGTGGCTTTGCGAAACCACGGGAATTGCTCGTAGGTCAACAGCAATTCCTCGTCGTCCAGCAGCAGCCAGAGCCCGTTCTGGGAGACATGCGTCACTTCAACGGCCGAAGTGGTGAGTCCAGGCATCTCGAATTTCCTCCAGGTGCTTCTCCACGAGGACATGCGCTTCGCGAAGTTGTCGCTCCGACAGACCCACCGACGTCGCCAGCGCGACGGTTGGCGTCAACCAGAACTTCGCCTCTCCGTCCGGGTGGGAAACATGGACATGAATCCGCGATTCCTCGCGGGAGAAGAAGAACAGGCGGAAAGGCCCCTCTTTGAGGACTGTCGGCGACATGCAGCTACTTTACTCGAATGCCGATGCTCACACCGCCACCCCCGCCGCATGCCCCGAGGCCCAGGCCCATTGGAAGTTGTACCCGCCGAGCCAGCCGGTGACGTCGACGACTTCGCCGATGAAGTAGAGGCCGGGCACGCGTTTGGATTGCATCGTTGACGAGGACAACTCGTCGGTGTCGACGCCGCCGAGCGTGACTTCGGCGGTGCGATAACCCTCGGTGCCGCTGGCGACGAGTGGCCAGTCGTTCAATTGCGCGGCGATGGCGCGCAGGGCCGGATCGTTGAACTGCTTGATCGGGCGCGACTCGAACCAGACCTCGCACAGGCGCTCGGCGAAGCGTTTCGGCAGCAGTTCGGCGAGCGCGGTGCGCAGTTCCGCGGCGGGTCGTTTCGCCTGCAGCGCCTTCAAGGCATCGTAACCATCGGCCTGCGGCAACAGATCGAGGCGCAGGTCGTCGCCCGGTTGCCAGTACGAGGAAATCTGCAGGATGGCCGGACCGCTGACGCCGCGATGGGTGATCAGCATGAAGTTGTCGAACTGCTGGCCGTTGCAGCGCGCCGAGACCGGCAGCGCCACGCCGCTCAGGCCCTCGAAGCGTTCCTGGTGCTTGCCGGACAAGGTCAGCGGCACCAGGCCGGCGCGCGTCGGCAACACCGTGTGGCCGAACTGTCGCGCCAGCTCGTAGCCGAAGCCGGTCGCGCCCATGCTCGGGATCGACAGGCCGCCGGTCGCGACCACCAGCGAGGGCGCCGCGATCGCACCGAGCGACGTGTGCACGACGAAACCGCCGTCGACCTGCGCCACGCCCTCGACCTTGCACGAGGTATCGATGCGCACGCCGCCCGCTTCGCACTCGTCCAGCAGCATCCGCACGATCTGCTTCGACGAGTCGTCGCAGAACAGCTGCCCCAGCTCCTTCTCGTGGTAGGCGATGCCGTGGCGTTCGACCATCTCGATGAACTGGGCCGGCCGAAAGCGCGCCAGCGCCGACTTGCAGTAGTGCGGGTTCGCCGACAGGAAGTTCGCGGCCGTGGTGCCGGTATTGGTGAAGTTGCAGCGCCCGCCGCCCGACATCAGGATCTTCTTGCCGACCCGGTTGGCGTGTTCGATCACGCGCACGCGCCGGCCGCGCTGCCCTGCGGTCAACGCGCACATCAGGCCGGCGGCGCCGCCGCCGATCACGACCACCTCTGCGGAATCCTTCATGCGACTGGAACGCTCATCGGCGGGGACGCTAGCATGCCCGGCCGAATCCGATCAGCGCCACCGCGATGTTGCGACTCACCGAAATCAAGCTGCCGCTGGACCATCCCGAGGGCGACCTGCGCGCCGCCCTCCTCGCGCGGCTCGGCATCGCGGACGCGGACCTGCTCGACTTCAGCGTCTACAAGCGCAGCTACGACGCGCGCCAGAAGAAGCAGATCCAGCTGATCTACACGGTCGACGTGACCCTGAGGGACGGCATCGAAGCGGCGGTGTCGAAGCGCCGAATCGCCCATGTCGCGCCCAGCCCGGACATGACCTACCGCTTCGTGACGCAGGCACCGGCCAGCCTGAAATCACGCCCGCTGATCATCGGCTTCGGCCCCTGCGGCCTGTTCGCGGCGCTGATCCTCGCGCAGATGGGGTTCCGCCCGATCGTGCTCGAACGCGGCAAGGCCGTGCGCGAACGCACCAAGGACACCTGGGGCCTGTGGCGCAACCAGGTGCTGAACCCGGAGTCGAACGTGCAGTTCGGCGAAGGCGGCGCCGGCACCTTTTCGGACGGCAAGCTCTACAGCCAGATCAAGGACCCGCACCACTACGGCCGCAAGGTGCTGCAGGAGTTCGTCGCCGCCGGCGCGCCCGAGGAAATCCTCTACGTCAGCAAGCCGCACATCGGCACCTTCCGCCTGGTCAGCATGATCGAGAAGATGCGCGGCGACATCGAGGCGCTGGGCGGCGAGATCCGTTTCAGCCAGCGCGTCGAGCAGTTGCTGATCGACGATGATCGCCGCGTGCATGGCGTGCGCCTCGCGAGCGGCGAGGAACTGCACAGCGACCACGTCGTGCTCGCCATCGGCCACAGCGCCCGCGACACCTTCCAGACCCTGTACGACCAGGGCGTGCACATCGAGGCCAAGCCGTTCTCGATCGGTTTCCGCATCGAACATCCGCAGTCGCTGATCGACCGCGCCCGCTTCGGCGATTTCGCCGGGCATCCGCTGCTCGGCGCCGCCGACTACAAGCTCGTTCACCACGCCCGCAACGGCCGCTCGGTCTACAGCTTCTGCATGTGTCCGGGCGGCACCGTGGTCGCGGCCACGTCCGAGGTCGGCCAGGTCGTCACCAATGGCATGAGCCAGTATTCGCGCAACGAGCGCAATGCCAATGCCGGCTTCGTCGTCGGCATCAGCCCGGACGATTATCCGGGCGGCCCGCTCGCCGGCATCGACTTCCAGCGCCACTGGGAACGCCGCGCCTTCGCACTCGGCGGCGGCGACTACCGCGCACCCGCGCAACGCGTCGGCGACTTCCTCGCCGGCCGCCCGTCGACCGAATTCGGATCGGTGCTGCCGTCCTACCAGCCCGGCGTGCACCTCTGCGATCTGAGCACCGCCCTGCCCGACTACGCCATCGCCGCGATGCGCGAAGCCCTGCCCGCGCTCGACCGCCAGATCCGCGGCTTCGCGATGCCGGACGCCATCCTCACCGCCGTCGAAACCCGCACCTCGTCGCCGGTGCGCATCACCCGCGGCCCCGACTACCAGAGCATCAACACCCGCGGCCTCTACCCGGCCGGCGAAGGCGCCAGCTATGCCGGCGGCATCTACTCCGCCGCCATCGACGGCATCGAAGTCGCCCAGGCGGTGGCGCTGTCGATCACCGGACAGGGCTGATCAAGGCGAGGCGTTGGCGCGAATGCGTGCGGCCTGGGCGGCGAGCGCGTCCAGCGTGGCGGCATCGAAGCGGTCGAGGTTGCGGACCTGCAGTCCGAGGCGCGGGTGGTCCTTGAAGCGGTCGCGGTGGCGGCGCAGGAAGTCCCAGTACAGGGTCGTGATCGGGCAGGCTGTGTCGCCGAGCATCTGGTCGGGCTTGTAGCGACAGCCGCGGCAGTAGTTGCTTTGGCGGTCGATGTATTTGCCGCTGGCGATGTAGGGCTTGCTGGCCATGACGCCGCCGTCGGCGAACTGGCTCATGCCGAGCGTGTTCGGCACTTCGACCCAGTCGACCGCGTCGACGTAGACGGCCAGATACCAGCGATGCACGGCCTGCGGGTCGACGCCCGCGAGCAGCGCATACAGGCCGGTGACCATCAGCCGCTGGATGTGGTGGGCGTAGCCGAAGCGCAGCGTCTGCCCGATGGCCTCGCGCAGGCAGCGCAGGTCGGTGTCGCCGGTCCAGTAGAACGCGGGCAACGGCGCATGGGCATCGAGCGCGTTGTCGCTGGCCCATTGATCGATGCGCCACCAGTACAGGCCGCGCACGTATTCGCGCCAGCCGAGGATCTGGCGGATGAAGCCTTCGGCCGCGGCGATCGGCACGCGCCCGGCGCGGTATTCGGCTTCGACGGCCTCGACCACGCGTTTCGCCGGCAGCAGCTTCAGGTTCATCGCCGCCGACAAACGCGCGTGATACAGCCAGGGCTCGCCGATCCACATCGCGTCCTGCCACTGCCCGAAGGCGGGCAGGCGATGCGCGATGAAGTCCTGGAGCGCGGCTTCGGCGTCTTCGGCCGTCACTGGCCAGTCGAAGGCTTCGAGATCGCCGGGATGATCGGCGTACTCGCGTGCGACGAGATCGATGACCTCGCGCGTGATCGCATCGGGCGCAAAGCGCATCGGCGCCGGCAGGAAACCCGGGCCCTGCGGCCCGAAGCCGTTGCGGTTGTCGTGGTCGTAGTTCCATTGCCCGGTCGCCGGCTTGGCGCCGTCCATCAACACGCGATGGCGCTTGCGCAGGTCGCGGTAGAACCATTCCAGCCGCAGCTCGCGCCGACCGTTGGCCCAGGCCGCGAACTGTTCGGGCGTGGCGTAGAAATGCCGATCCCCGCGGACCTCGATCGGCACGCCGGCCTCGTCGCAGACCGCACGCATCGCGGCATCGACGCGACCGTCTCCGGCCAGGACCATCACCACGCGTTCGGGCCGCCACGCCGACAGATCTGCCTTCAGCGCGTCGGCGAGGCCGGCGGCATCATGCGTCCCGTGGGCGCGATAACGCACGTCCCAGCCGCGACCACGCAATTCCTGCGCGAAGTGCCGCATCGCCGTCAGAAACAAGGCGATCCGCGCCTGGTGCGACCAGACCTGCGTCGCCTCCTCGCGCACCTCGGCCATCCATACCGCATCGCACGCGGGATCGAATCCATCGAACGCGGCGGAATCGGCATCGAGTTGATCGCCGAGGATGAGGATGAGGTGGCGGAGCGAGGAAGACATCGGCGCATGATCGCCGCGAGGGCGTGGAGGCCATGTGGTCAAGGGGGACGGTCGCGCGATAAACCGCGCTCCTACAATAGAACCGTGCACTGTAGGAGCGCGGTTTATCGCGCGACCGCAGATCGACCGCAACGCATGACGCCCCTGCCGTCAGTCACGCCCTTCTCTCCTTGATTGTTTAGGAGAACCCGTTAGGCTTGCCTAAACTTCTTAGGTGAGACCATGAGCGCGGCGCCGATCATTCCCGGAACCCTGGATCTGCTGGTGTTGAAGGCCGTATCGCTCGGGCGCGAGCATGGCTACGGCGTGTTGCTGCGCATCCAGCGCGCGTCGCAGGACGTGTTGCTGGTGGAACAGGGCGCGCTTTATCCGGCGCTGGCGCGACTGGAGCAACAGGGGCTGATCGAATCCGAATGGGGCGTGTCCGAGAATAACCGTCGCGCCAAGTTCTACGTGTTGACCAAGGACGGCAAGGCACGACTCAAATCCGATACCGCCGACTGGAAACGTTTCGCCGCCGCGCTCGAACAGGTCTTGTCGACCCCGAACCTGGAGGCACTGGCATGAGCCTGAAATCGCTCTGGCAACGTCTTCGCCACCGCGCCCGCTTCGAGCGTGAACTCGATGACGAACTCGCCTTCCATCTGGAAGCGCGCCGCGAACACCTGATCCGCAACGGCCACGACGAGGCCGAGGCGACGCGCCGCGCGCGCATCGAGCTCGGCATGGTCGAATCGCACAAGGATGCGGTGCGCGCCGCCCATGGCCTGGCCTGGTTCGACCAGTGGACCGGCGAACTGCGCCGCGCCGCACGCAGCCTGGCGCGCAGCCCGCTGTTCGCCGTGTCGGCGATCGCCATCCTCGGTGCCGCCATCGCGGTAAACCTGGTGCTGTTCTCGATCTACGGCAGCTACCTGCTGCGCACGCCCGAAATCGTCCAGCGCGGTGAAGTGGTCGACCTCGCCGACCTGTACGGCGACAACGGCGATCGACGCGTGCGGCTGACCGCGGACGAATTGCGCAGCATCGCCCCTGCCCTTGCCGAGCAAAGCCGCGGCCTGCTGATCAGCAACATGGTCCGCATGATGCTCGGCGGCGACGCGCCGCGGACCGCGTATGGCATGGCGGTCAATGGCGACTACCTGCCGCTGCTTTCGGCTCAGCCACGTCTTGGCCGCATCCTCGATGCCCGCGACGATGCGCCCGGCGCCGCACCCACCCTGTTGCTCGGCGACGCGGGCTGGCGGGCACTGGCCGCAGCCGATCCCGACATCGTCGGCAAGACCCTCAACTTCGGCGGCGTCGACTTCACCGTCGTCGGCGTGATGCCGCCGGAATTTCTCGACCTGCAGCCGCTGCCGCCGCAGTTCTGGATCACCACCGAAGGTTACGCCACCTGGCGCGGCCACTACACCGGCAGCGACTATTCGGAAGGCTACGACCTCAGCGTGCTGCTGGCCCAGGGCGCGAGCCCCGAAAGCCTGCGCCAGCGCCTGTTGCCGGCGGTGCAGGCCCTGCCTTCGCGACAGGCCCAGGACGAACGCGTCTCCTCGATGGACCTGTTGCCGCGCAAGTCGCTGCTTGCGGCGGAAGACGCGGCCGACCTCAACATCGCGGCCATTCCGGTGTTCGGCCTCGTGCTGCTGGTGCTGGTCGTGGCCTGCGCCAATCTGGCCAACCTGATGCTGGCGCGCGCCACCGCGCAACGCCAGGAACTCGCGATCCGCGCCAGCGTCGGCGCCTCGCGCTGGCGGCTGATGCGGCAGTTGCTGACCGAAAGCGGCCTGCTCGCGATCGCCGCCGCGGCCTTCGGACTGGTGTTGTGTGCGCTCACGGTCGAACCGCTGCATCGCTACGCCCTGTCGGTGATGATCGGGCTCGGCATGGAGCCGATCGCCATCCACATCGACGGTCGCGTCTTCCTGGCCGCCACGGCGCTGGCCGCGTTCACGACGATGAGTTTCGGCCTGCTGCCGGCGCTGGCCGCGACGAATCGCAACCTCGCTGCCGGTGCCCGCCGCGATGCGAGCCTGGGCTCGATCACGCCGTCCCGCTTGCGCGGGGTGCTGATGGTCCTGCAGATCGCCGCGAGCCTGGTCCTGCTGGTCGTCGCCGCCTTGATCGTCGCGACCGCGCATCGCGCCCGGCACATCGATGTCGGATTCGATCCGGCGCGCCTGGTCGACTTGCGCCATCCGGCCGCCGATGCGGCGCTGCGTGCCCGCATCGAACAGGTGCCGGGCGTCCTCGGCAGCACCTCGGCCATGCGCGTGCCGCTGTATGGCTGGCAGTCGCGTACGCCGGCCGTGGTCGACGGGCAAAGCCTGGCGCTCGGCCTGAACATGGTCGACGAGCGCTACTTCGGCACACTCGGCATCCGCTTCGAGCAAGGTCGCGATTTCCGCGCCGAGGAAGCGCAGCATCGCAACGACGTGGCCATCGTCAGCGCCGCGACCGCCGCCAGCCTGTGGCCGGATCGCAACCCGATCGGCCAACGCCTGCGCCTCATCGGCGAGGAAGGCGGCTTCATCGGCAAGGATCGCGAGGTCGAGGTGATCGGCGTCGCCGCCGACATCGCCAGCGGCCTGCTGTTCACCGGCCAGGACAAGAACGCCGTCTACCTGCCGGCGCAACTTGGCCAGGAAGCGATGAATGAATTGATCCTGGCCATCGATCCGGCCCGCGCCGAGAGCATCACCCGCGATCTGATCGCGCTGTGCAACGAGCGCAATCGTGCCCAGCCCTGCGAGCCGTGGCGATTGACCAGCGTCGCCGCGTTGCAACGCATGCCGTTCGAAATCGCGCGCAGCGTGGCGACCGCCCTCGGTCTGGTCGCGCTGCTGATTTCGGCGATCGGCCTGTACGGCGTGGTGCGCTTCACCGTCGCCAGCCGCACTCGAGAAATCGGCGTGCGCGTCGCGCTCGGCGCCACGCCGCTCGGGGTCGTGAAGCTGGTGCTGCGCGGCGCGTTGCGGCAGGTCGCCTGGGGCGTCGCCCTCGGTCTGCCGATCTGCCTGCTGGTGTCCTGGATCATGCGCGGCACGCTCGGCAGCGCCCTCGCTTTCGCGCCGACCGCCTACGTCGGCGTCCCGATGCTGCTGCTCGCCACCGCCCTGCTCGCCACCGTGCTGCCCGCGCGCCGCGCCACGCGCATCGCGCCGACGGAAGCCTTGCGCGAGGACTGAGGCGAGGCGCATCCGCGTATCATCGCGTGATGATGCGCGGACTGGTTCTCCTGCTGCTTTCCGGCCTCACCTGCAGTGTCCAGGCGGAGGATGTGCTGTCCCGCCTCGGCTGGCAGGAGCGCGAGGGCGCGGCGCGTGGTTATCTGCAAGACGACACCTGCGGCCATTGCCATCAACGGATCGCGCAGACGTTTGCCGAGGTCGGCATGGGCCGCGCCTTCTCGCGACCGTTGCAGGTCGGGCTGCCCAAAGACTTCGAGCAGGCCGCGTTCACGCATCCGCGCACCGGCCAGCGCTACCGGATGTATCGCAAGGACGAGGCGCTGTGGTTCGAGCAACGCGGTCGCGACGGCGATCATGTGCTGACGCTGCGTGTCGACTGGGCCATCGGCTCCGGCCACCGCGCACAGAGTTTCGTGCATCGCACCGAGGCCGGCGAGCTGTATCAGCTGCCGGTGACCTGGTACGCGGAATCGCAGCGACTGGCGGCATCGCCTGGCTACGAATCGGCCGACCACCCGGGCGTGGAACGCCGCATCACCCAGGGCTGCATGTCCTGCCACAACGCCTATCCCGATCTGCCCGCTGACGCCGATGCCGCGTTGGCGCCGGACGTGTTTCCCGAATTGCTGCCGCAAGGCATCGGTTGCCAGCGTTGTCACGGACCCGGCGCGGCGCATGTGCGCAAGGTGCTCGCGGGTGCGCCGCTGGCCGAGATCCGGTCCAGCATCGTCCAGCCCGGCAAGCTCGATTGGCCGACGCGCAACGACGTGTGTTTCCAATGCCATTTGCTGCCGGCAGTCGAAGTGATCGGTCCGCGCCGCATCGATCGCGACTGGTACGACTTCCGTCCCGGACAGCGCCTGCGCGACGATGCCTTGCCGGTCGATGTCAGCGACGCGTCGATGCCGGACGATGACCGCTTCCAGATCAATCATCACGCTTGGCGCATGCTGCAAAGCCCGTGTTACGTCGGCAGCAAGGGCGAGATGGGCTGCACCAGTTGCCACGATCCGCATGTGCGTCGCGTCGGTGCCGAAGCAAGCGGCTGGTATCGCGAACGCTGCCTCGCCTGCCACGAGGATTTGCCGCGCGCGCATGGCGACGCGAGCACGACGCATGGTGATCGCGCCAACAGTGCCGACGAACGCGACTGCATCGCCTGCCACATGCCGAAGCGGCGCACGCAGGACGTGGTCGAAGCGACGATGACCGACCATCGTGTCGTGCGCCACATCGACGCCTCGGACACGCGACTGGCGCCGCGCGCGCCGCATGTGCCCGAACTCACCGACATTCGCCTGTTCGATCCACCCGCGGAGCTCGGCAGCGACGAAGCCAAGGCCTATCGCGCGCTGGCGGCACTCGATCACGGCATCGGCGGCGGCGCACTCGATGCCCTCGCCCGCCACGTCGCGCGCATCGACGACGCACATCCGTCGTGGTGGCTGCGACTCGCCCGCCATCAGGCCGGCGCCGCGCGCTGGGACGATGCCGCAGCCGCATTGGCGAAGCTGCCGAAGTCCGAACAGACCTCGCCGGACGCACGCTTCATCGCAGCGCTGGTCGCGGCCGGACAAGGCCATCGCGGCGAAGCTCGCGCACTACTCGCCGATCTCGCCCGCACGCAAGCCTTCCTGCCGGAAGCGAGCTACAACCTCGGCCTGCTCGCGCTACGCGACGGCGACACCGCCACCGCGATCCGCGCCCTCACCGAAGCCACCCGCCTCCGCCCACTCAGCGCCGCCAGCTGGCTACGCCTCGCCATGGCGCAACACCAAGCCCATCAACCCGAAGCCGCCCGCACCAGCCTCACCCGCGCCCTCGAAATTCGACCGGATTGGGTGGAGGCGAAACGGCTCGAAGCTGCGTGGCGCGAGGATTGACTGCGCCGAATCAATCCGAGCGCGGATTCAGCGGTTCGATCGCCTTTGGCTGCTTTGCCACACGCCGCCCAAGATGCCCCCGACCAACGCAGTCAGGACGCCCGCACCGAACGCCAAGTGCGTCTGACCAAGGTTGAAATGGAGCAGCACACCAAAGCCGCAGCCCATCAGGAAGACGACGGTGAATCGCCAACATCGGATCAAGTCGAAGATGGGCAGCAGATCCAACAGCTCAAAGATCCACATGCCGTCCTCCGAAACCTGAAACCCAAGTCGCAAGTCGATCGCCAAAGTCGCGACCGAGTCTGAAACCGTCGACGCGAAGGCGTCAACGCACGAAATCGCGGCTACTACGGCACGTCATCGCAGCGGCAACATCAGTGTCATGTCGTGGATTGGGGATTTGAGGAAGCCGTGCTTGAGGTAGAAGGCTTTCGCGCTGTCGTCGATGGCGTGGCAGAGCAGTGCTCGGGCGCCGATGTGTTCGCAGGTTTGCAGCGCGCGCAGCACGGCGTCCTTGAGCAGTCCTTGCCCGATGCCTCGACCGGCCCAGTCCGCATGCACGGCCAAGCGCCCCAGCACAATCACCGGAATCGGATGGGGCATGTTGCGGCGGATTCGGCCGGGCGTATCGTCATGCGACACGGCGCCGGCCGCGAGCGCGTAGTAGCCGACCACGCGATGTGATCCGTCGCACACGACGAAACACCGTGACGCGCCTGACACCTGATTCTGTAGCGCGCGTTCCTGCAGCCACCTGGTGAGTTCCGGTGCACTGCAGCGGAAGTCGTCCACCCGATGCACATCACCCAGCGGATGCGGCGCGGTCAACGACACGACTCAGCGTTCCCATGGCGCGGGCGTGCTCAGCAAACGACGAATCGCCGCATTGTGTTCCAGGGGCGCATCAAGCAGCGCATTGAAGCGTTGCAATGCCTGCCGGTTCAGAGCGAAACGCGTCTGGTCCGCCAGTACCTCGCGCGCTTTCTCGCACACGGCGTCTAGGATGAACTCGGTGCGGTTCATTCCGCTGACTTCCACGGCATGGTCGATCAGCGCCTGCTTGGTCGCCGGCGCACGGAAATTGATGGTCTTGCTGGTGGCGACATTCATGGCAACGACTCCTGCGTCGGACGTATTCGTGTGCACACTGTACACACACATGACAAGCGATGCCACGTCGGCGTCCTTGATCCTGGAGCGAGAGCCGCCACGCCAAGAATGGCACGCATGGACGAGACCTATTGGACGACCTAATATCCGGTCTTCAAACCTCCAGGCGAGACCACCCCATGACCCATCAGATCCTGACCGAGACCGCCGCCAGCATCTCGGAGCTCAAGGCCAATCCGATGAAGGTGGTGGCCAGCGGCAAGGGCATGCCGGTTGTGGTGCTGAATCGCAACGAGCCGGCGTTCTATTGCGTGCCGGCGACCGCCTACGCCGCCCTGATGGACCTCGTCGACGACGCGGAGCTGCTGAAGCTGGTGCAGAAGCGCCAGCACGAGCCCTCCATCAAGGTGACGCTCGATGCGTTATGAGCTGGCCTTCAAGGTTTCGGCCCTCAAGGAATGGAAGAAGCTGGGCGCCACGATCCGGGAACAGTTCAAGAAGAAACTCGCCGAACGCCTCGACCATCCGCATGTGCCGAGCGCCGCGCTGTCCGGGGCCGTGAACATCTACAAGATCAAGCTGCGGCAGGCCGGTTATCGCCTGGTCTATTCGGTCGAAGACCGCGTCGTGACGGTGACGGTCATCGCGGTCGGCAAGCGCGATCGCAACGCGGTCTACGACGCCGCGCTGTCACGGCTGGGTGATCCGAAAGCGCCATGATCACGCGCGCGTCGCGCCGAATGCAGGGCCCGCCCGCGATTCGCCCGAAGCGGGCCGCGTCCGGGCCGCGCAAAGGCCGAGATTGCTACACGCCGTCACACGCGCACGGCATACTCGCGGCACGCAGCGGGAAGGGTTTCCCGTGCGAACTTGGGACAATCACATGGGTATCGTGAGTCGGTCGGGCTGGGCGCTGGCGGTGTTGCTGGCGTTGACGGGATGCGGTGGGCGCGAGGATGGCGCACCGCCGGAGTTGCAGAAGGGACAGGCCGCGGCGGCGGCCGTGGCGCGTCAGGACTTCGCGCTGGACGCGCCGACCGGTGAGTCCTACGACGGCCGCGCCTCGATCGTGCTGCCGTTCTCGCAACCGCTGGTCTCGCAGCAGAGCTTCGACGAACTGGTCTCGATCACCCTGAAGGACGGCGCCAAGCCCGAAGGCAGCTGGTTCCTCGAAGAGGGCCAGAAACTGCGCTTCCCCTACCTGCAGGCCGACAGCACCTATGTCGTGACCGTGAAGGGCAGCCTGATGGCGGTCGACGGCCGCACCCTCGGCAAGGACCAGACCCACGAAGTCTATGCCGGCGAACAGGAACCGGTGATCGGCTTCGCCAGCCAGGGCCACATCCTGCCGCTGCATGAATCGCGCGGCCTGCCGGTGGTGTCGGTCAATGTCGGCGAAGCCGACGTCGAGTTCTTCAAGATCCGCGACAAGCAGGTGCGCCCCTTCCTCGACGAATTCCAGAAGAACGGCACGCGCTGGAACTGGTCGGTGAACGAACTCGCGAAGTACGGCGATTCGGTTTACGCGAACCGCTTCGCGCTCGACATGAAGCGCAACGAACGCAGCGTCAGCTACCTGCCGATCCGCGACGTCGCCGAGATGAAGCAATCCGGCCTCTACTACGCGGTGCTGAAACAGGCCGGCAACTACCGCGGCGAATACGACACCGCGATGTTCTTCGTCAGCGACATCGGCCTGCACGTGCGCGCCTACGCTGACCGCGTGCTGGTGCACACCGCCTCGCTGGAATCGGGTGAAGCCAAGTCGAACGTCGCCGTCGAAGTGCGCAACCGCAAGGGCGAAACCCTGGCCAGCGCCGCCACCGACGACGATGGCCTGGCGATGATCGATTACAAGCTCGACGCCGCCGATACGCTGATCGCGCACTGGGGCGACGACTACGCCCTGCTGAGCTTCAACACGCCCGCGCTCGATCTCTCCGAATTCGCCATCGCCGGCCGTTCGCAGATGCCGCTCGATGTCTTCCCGTGGTCGGGTCGCGACCTGTATCGCCCCGGCGAAACCATCGGCGTCAACGCCATCCTGCGCGACTTCGACGGCCGCATGAGCCCGAAGCAGCCGGTGTTCGTGTCGCTGCGCCAGCCCGACGGCCGCGAACTCGCACGCACCGAACTCGAGCCGGGCGAACTGAACTACGTGCGTTACGAGCGCACTCTCGACGGCGACGTGCCGACCGGCAAGTGGAGCGTCGACTTCAGCACCGACCCGACCCTGCAGAACCCGACCAGCTACACCGTGCGCGTCGAGGAATTCCTGCCCGAACGAATGAAGCTGGTGCTGGACGCGCCGCCGACACTCACGGCAGGCGAAGCGCTCGCCCTCAAGGTCGAAGGCGACTGGCTGTATGG
>JAKJFE010000147.1 GCA_022705045.1 Pseudomonadota bacterium
ATGTTACCGGCGCTTTGCAGGGGCGGATCGAGACGGTGACAGCCGGTCGACGCGTGATCTGCGCGCACTATCACTCCGCCGCAGGCTGAACCCCGGCGGCTGCACCACGACCTGTCATCCGGAGCGCCGAATGTTGTTCGATCGTGTCAAACCGCTGGACCAGATTCTCGAAACTGCCAGCAAACGCTCGCTGACCCGCCAGTTGGGCGCCTTCGACCTGACCATGCTCGGCATTGGCGCCATCATCGGCACCGGCATCTTCGTGCTGACGGCCGTGGCGGCGAACAAGGCCGGTCCGGGCATGATGTACTCGTTCATCATCGCCGGCATCGTCTGCGCGCTGACGGCGCTGATCTACTCCGAAATCGCGGCGATGGTGCCGGTGGCGGGTTCGGCCTACACGTATTCCTATGCCGTGCTAGGCGAACTGATCGCCTGGATGGTCGGCTGGGCACTGATTCTCGAGTACGCGGTCGCGGCGGGTGCGGTGGCGGTCGGCTGGTCCGGCTATGCCAACGGGTTCCTCCGCGAGATCGGATTCGGATTGCCATTGGCGTTGACGGCGGGGCCAGGCGACACCATCAAGCTGGCGGACGGCACCACGGCGCAAGGCTCGTTCAACCTGATTGCCTGCCTGATCTCGCTGCTCATCACCTGGCTGCTCGTCATCGGCACCTCGAAGAGTGCCAAGGTCACGGCCATCCTGGTCGTGATCAAGGTCATCGCGCTCATCGCGTTCATTGCGCTTGCGTTGCCGGCCGTCGACGGCAAGCATTTCGAACCCATGCTGCCGAATGGTTGGGGTACGCCGCTGTCCGGCGTTGGCGTGCTGGGCGCCGCGGCATCGATCTTCTTTGCCTACGTCGGTTTCGATGCCGTCTCGACGGCGGCCGAGGAAACCAAGAATCCGAATCGCAATATCCCGATCGGCCTGATCGGATCGCTGCTCGTCTGCACTGTCTTCTACCTGCTGGTCGCCTATGCGGCCATCGGTTCGACAGGCGCCCAACCGGGTGGCGAACTGTCGCATTCGAAGGAGCCGCTGGCCTACATCCTGCGCAATCTGGGTTATCCGCAGATCGGCAACTGGGTCGCTGCTGCGGCGATCATCGCGCTGCCGTCCGTGATCCTGATGATGATCTTCGGCCAGACCCGCATCCTCTTCACCATGGCGCGCGACGGACTGATGCCGCAGGAATTCGCCTCGGTGCATCCCAAGTTCCACACCCCGCACGTGGTCACCATCGTGACCGGTGTGGCGGTGTCACTGTTCGCCGCGATGTTCCCGGTCGACGCTTTGGCGGACATCTCGAATTCCGGCACCTTGTTCGCGTTCTTTGTCGTCGCGATCGGGGTGATGATCCTGCGCGTTCAACAGCCGAACCGTCCGCGTCCGTTCCGTACCCCGCTGGTGTGGCTCGTGGGTCCGGCTGCCGTGGCCGGTTGCGCGCTGCTGTTCGTCAGCCTGGGCTGGTACACGATCAAGCTGTTCCTGATCTGGGCCGTGATCGGTCTCGTCGTCTACTTCGCCTACGCCCGTTCGCGCAGCGTACTGGCGCATGGCGAGCGCAAGTAAGGGCTTTGAGCGTCCGTAGCTCAGCTGGATAGAGCACCGGGCTTCGAACCCGGTGGTCGGGGGTTCGAGTCCCTCCGGGCGCGCCAACACACACGAAGGGCCGGCGAATCGATTTCGCCGGCCCTTTTTGCTGGTCGTGCGCCTGCATTCCGCCTGCGACTTCGGTGGTGGCGTCGGGGATAATGGGCGCCTTTGCGGGAGGTCCGATGGCGGCGCGCATACTGGATGGCAAGCGGATTGCGGACGAGGTGCTGGATGGCATCGGCCAGCGCGTGCGCGCGCGCATCCAGCGCGGTCAGCGTCGCCCGGGACTGGCCGTGGTGCTGGTCGGCGCCGATCCGGCCTCGTCGGTCTATGTGCGCAACAAGCGCCGCGCCTGCGAGCGTGTCGGTTTCGTGACCAAGGACTTCGACTTGCCGGCCAGCATCGATGGCGCCGAACTGTATGCGCTGATCGATCGTTTGAACGTCGACCTCGAGGTCGATGGCATCCTGGTGCAACTGCCGTTGCCGGCGCACATCGACGCCACCGACCTGATCCAGCGCATTCGCCCGGACAAGGACGTGGACGGCTTCCACGCCGAGAACGTCGGGCGCCTGGCCTTGCGCCAGCCCGGCCTGCGTCCGTGCACGCCGAAGGGCATCATGACCCTGCTGGCGCATACCGATAAACCGGTGCGCGGCCGTCATGCCGTGATCGTCGGCGTGTCCAACCATGTCGGCCGGCCGCTGGTGCTGGAGTACCTGCTGGCTGGCGCCACCGTCACCGCCTGCCACCGTTTCACCCAGGATCTGGCCGAACAGGTTGGGCGTGCCGATCTGCTCACCGTTGCCGTCGGCAAGCCGGGGCTGGTGAAGGGCGAGTGGATCAAGCCGGGCGCGGTCATCATCGATGTCGGCATCAATCGGCTCGACGACGGCAGCCTGACCGGCGACGTGGAATTCGCGCCGGCCGCCGAACGCGCCTCCTGGATCACCCCGGTGCCGGGCGGTGTCGGCCCGATGACGGTGGCGATGCTGATGCAGAATACGCTCGAAGCGGCCGAACGCCGCGGCGACTGATCCGGCACGCTTGATCCACGGTCATCTCCACCGCCTACAATGACGACCCCAGCCTCCGGTTTGCGCATGCGTCCAATCATCCGATCCACGATCGTCGCGACGGTGCTCATGGCCTTGTCCGGTTGTGCAGCCGTGGTGCAGCGGGCGGCCGATGGCCTGAGCAGCGGCTTGACCGCCGGTGTCAGCAACCATGACGACATCGAGACCGTGGCCGATGGCCTGCCAGCCTATCTGCTGCTGCTCGATGGCCTGATCGAAGGCGACCCCGACAATCCTGCGCTGCTGCTCTCGGCCGCGAAGTTGTACGGCACCTACGCCGGCGGTTTTGTTCACGATGCCGAGCGTGCCAAGCGCTTGTCCGATCGCAGTTTCGTGTATGCAAAGCGTGGCATCTGCGCGCGCGACGAGGACTTCTGCAGGCAGTTCGACGACAGTGATTTCGACCGCTTCAACGCCTTCGTTGCCGAACACGTGGGCGCAAAGGACGTGGACGCGACTTACACGCTGGCGTCGAGCTGGGTCGGCTGGTTGCGCGCCGACACCGCGGACTGGAACCGCATCGCCGACCTGCCGCGCATCGAAACTTTGCTGAATCGCGTCAACGCACTCGCGCCGGCGCACGATCATGGCAATGTGCTGGCCTATCTGGGCGTGCTCGATTGCCTGCGCCCGGAATCGCTCGGCGGCAAGCCGACGCGCGGCCAAGAACGCCTGCAGGCCGCCGACGCGGTCGATGCGGGCAGGAATCTGCTACCGAAGGTGCTGAACGCGGAATACTGCGCACGCCTGTTGTTCGACCAGGAAGGGCATGACCGCATGCTCGCCGACGTGATGGCGGCGGATGCAAACGTGCCCGGCCTGACACTGTCGAACACGATCGCGAAACGCCGCGCGGCCGAACTGGTCGAATCGGGCAAGGACTATTTCTGAGGATGAGCACGATGTTGCGCAAAGGATTCGGAGTCGCATTCGCACTGGTTTTCGCCGGCACGGCGCAGGCAGCAACGCTGAAGATCGCCACGGTCGCGCCTGAAGGCACGGTCTGGATGAAGGAGATGCGCGAGGCCGGCACGAACATCAAGACGCGGACCGCGGCGCGGGTCGACGTGAAGTATTTCCCGGGCGGTGTCATGGGCAATGATGCTGCCGTATTGCGCAAGATGAAGCTCGGCCAGTTGCAGGGCGGTGCATTCACGGCGGGCGAACTGTCGCCGGTCTATGCCGATGCGCAGATCTACAGCTTGCCGTTCCTGTTCACGACGCTCGACGAAGTCGCGTATGTGCGCAAGACCGTCGATCCGATGCTGCGCGAGGGTTTCCGCAAGGCCGGGCTCGAAGCGGTCGGCCTGTCCGGCGGCGGTTTCGCCTATCTGATGAGCACCAAGCAGGTACGCAGCAAGGACGAACTGCGAGCGACCAAGGTGTGGTCGCCGCAGAACGACAAGATCGCCCAGGTCGCGTTCGAGCAGGCCGGCGTGCCGGTGATTTCGCTGCCGATCGGCGATGTCTATACCTCGCTGCAGACGGGCTTGCTGGAAACCGTCGGCATCACCACGTCCGGTGCCATCGCATTCCAGTGGCATACCAAGGTGAAGCATGTCGTCGACTTGCCCCTTTCGTATGTGGTCGGGGTGTTGGCGCTGGACAGCAAGGCCTATGGCAAGCTCTCGCCGGAGGACCAGAAGATCGTCGACGAGGAGTTCCACCAGGCTTTCGTCGACATGGACGCCGCCGGCCTGAAGGACAACGAGTCCGCACGCGCCGCACTGGTCAAGCAGGGCATCCGTTTCGAGGCGCCCAGCGCCGCGGAACAGCAGTTCTGGCGCGACGTCGGTACCGCGACCATGAAGAAGATGTTGGCCGAGAAGCAGATCTCGGGAGATCTGCTCGCAGCGATTCAGAAGCAGCAGGCGGCCTGGCAGACGCTCGCGGGCAAATCGACGCCGTGAAGTCGATTCGCGACGCGCTTGTCCGCGGCTTCGACCGTCTCGAGACCGGCGTCCTGACGCTGTTGGCGTTGACGCTGGTGGTCTTGGCCGCTGCACAGATCGTTGCGCGCTGGGTCGGGCAGTCGCCGCATGTGCTGGAGTGGCCAGTCATCGGTTGGCTGCTTGGCTGGACCCATTGGATCGGCCCGTGGGTCGATCCGTTCCTGCGCGCGCTGGTGTTGTGGGTCGGCATGCTCGGCGCGCTGGCCGCTGCACGCGATGACCGCCATATCAGCCTCGACGTGCTGCAGCGCGGTCTGGTCGGCTGGAAACTGCGCGGTGCGCGGATCATTTCGTTCGGGTTCGCGGCCCTGGTGTCGGGCATGCTGGCGAAAGCGTCCTGGGGTCTGGTCGCGCTCGAACGTGAATCCGGCACGTTCCTGTTCGACGGCGTGCCGATGTGGTGGTCGCAGATCATTCTCCCGGCAGGCTTCGCGGTGCTGACGGTGCGCTTTGCGCTGCGTGGACTGAGTCTGCCCGCGCCGGTGGCGATGCCGTGAGCGCGTTATTGCTGATTGTTGTCATGATCGTGCTGGCCGCGCTGGGTGCGCCGCTGTTTGCATTGATCGCGGCCATCGCTTACCTGGCCTTGCGTGCTGTCGAGGTCGAATCCACCGTGCTGGCGGTCGAGTTTTTCCGGCTTGCCGAAATGCCGGTGCTGATCGCGATTCCGCTGTTCACGCTGGCCGGTTACCTGCTCAGCGAGAGCAAGGCGCCGCAGCGGCTGGTGCGGCTGACCGAAGCCCTGCTGGGGTGGATGCACGGCGGCTTGGCCATCGTCGCCGTACTGGCTTGCGCGGTGTTCACCGCGTTCACCGGCGCCTCTGGCGTCACCATCGTCGCGATCGGTGCGCTGCTGTATCCGGCGTTGAAGCATGCACGCTATCCGGAGCGTTTCTCTCTCGGATTGATCACCACCTCGGGCAGCCTCGGCCTGTTGTTCGCGCCGTCAGTGCCGCTGATCCTGTACGGCATCGTCGCACAGCAGCTCGGCACCGATCCGCCGGTCAGCATCGACGACCTGTTCCTAGCGGGCATCCTGCCCGGGCTGCTGATGCTCGGCGCATTGTCGATCTACGGCATGACCCAGGCGCCGCCGAAGCAGCACGATCTGCCGTGGAATCCGCGAGAAGCCCTGGCGGCGTTGTGGGACGCGCGCTGGGAGCTGCCCTTGCCGGTATTCGTGCTGGGCGGCGTGTACGGCGGTTTCTTCGCGGCATCGGAGGCGGCGGCCGTCACTGCGCTGTATGTGCTGGTCGTGACTGTGCTGGTGCGGCGCGAGATCGCCCTCGCGGCCCTGCCGAGGCTGATGCGCGAGGCGACCATGCTGGTTGGCGCCATCATGCTCATCCTCGGCGTGTCCCTGGGTCTGACCTACGTGCTGATCGACGCCGGCATTCCCGAACAGTTGTTCCAGTGGATCAGCACGCACATCGACAGCAAATGGACCTTCCTGCTGCTGCTGAACCTGTTCCTGATCGTGCTCGGCATGCTGCTCGACATCTTCTCGGCCATCGTGATCATGGTGCCGATCCTCGTGCCTGTGGCGCTGAGCTACGGCGTCCATCCGGTGCACCTCGGCATCATTTTCCTGGCCAACATGCAGATCGGCTACTTCACGCCGCCGGTGGGCATGAATCTCTTCATCGCGAGTTACCGCTTCAACACGCCCGTGATGACCTTGACGCGCGCCTCGGTGCCCTTCTTTTTCATCCTCATGGCTTGCGTGCTGCTGATCACCTACTGGCCGTCGTTGTCGTTGGCGCTGCTGGACTGACGTGGCAATTCGTGGGCAGCGCTCGCTGGCCGCGGCAGGGAGGCGGTCCGGGCGATAAAATGGGCGATCCCCATCAGGAGTCATCATGCGCATCCTGGCCGAAGCCCTGACCTTCGACGACGTTTCCCTCGTCCCCGCCCACTCGATCGTCCTGCCGCGCGACGCGAACCTGGCGACCCGACTCGGGCCGAACCTGCTGCTCAACCTGCCGATCCTGTCCGCGGCCATGGACACGGTCACCGAAGGCCGGCTCGCCATTGCAATGGCGCAGATGGGCGGGCTCGGCATCATCCACAAGAACATGACGGTCGAGCAGCAGGCGGCCGAAGTCGCCCTGGTCAAGAAATTCGAGGCGGGCGTCATCCGCGATCCGATCACGGTGTCGCCGGAAACCAGCATCCGCGACGTACTCAGCCTGACCCGTGCCCGCAACATTTCCGGCGTGCCGGTGGTCGAGGGCGGGCATCTGGTCGGTATCGTCACCAGCCGCGACCTGCGCTTCGAGACCCGGCTCGACGATCCGGTCAGCCGCATCATGACCAAGCAGGATCGGCTCGTGACCGTGCGCGAAGGCGCCAGCGACGATGAAGTGCTGCAACTGATGCATACACACCGCATCGAGAAGGTGCTGGTCGTCAATGAACAGTTCAAGCTGCGTGGCTTGGTCACCGTCAAGGACATCCAGAAGGCGCGTGACAATCCTTATGCAGCCAAGGATTCCGCGGAACGACTGGTCGTCGGTGCCGCCGTCGGTACCGGTGGCGATACCGAACAACGTGTGGCGGCCCTGGCCGCCGCGGGTGTCGACGTCATCGTCGTCGATACCGCACACGGCCACTCGCAGGGCGTGCTCGATCGCGTGGCCTGGGTCAAGAAGAATTTCCCCGAAATTTGCGTCATCGGCGGCAACATCGTCACCGGCGAAGCGGCGGTCGC
>JAKJFE010000030.1 GCA_022705045.1 Pseudomonadota bacterium
GGCGGTGGCGCGGTGGCGCTGCAGCGCGGCGGGGTCGATGCGCAGGCCGAGGGCGGGTGCGAGGCGCTTCGCGAGTTCCAGTGACTGGTTGTAGCCGCGTTCGCGCAGGCGCTGCGTGTGCAGCGGCACCGGCACGATCAGGTCGGGCGGTGCAGCGGTGTCGATGGTGCCGGCTTCGGCCATCAGGTCGGCCAGCAGCACGCCGGCCGCGAGGTCGTGGTGGAACTTGAAGCGCGTGACCAGACCGTCGAGCGGATAGGCGTAGCGGAACGGTGCGACCAGGCGGTCGAACGCGGGCGGGTGTTGTTGGCAATCGCCGCAGATGCGCGTACCGGTGGCCTTGTCCGGGTCCGTCGTCGTGTCCGAGCGTGTGGTCGTGCCCGTCGCGGTCTCCGAGGGCGGCAAGGGCAGGGCGCAGCGTGCACATGCCGTGCGATTCCACGGCAATTCGGCGGCACAGGCCACACAAAGTTCGCGGCCTTCCGCACCCGGGGCCCGGCACAGCAGGCAACGGGGCGGCAGCAGTCGCAGCGACCAGCGTCGCAGCCAGCCGTCAACCGGATTCAAACGCCGCGCGTTGACAGGGGGTGTCGGGTCCATAGACTGCGCGGACTTTAGCGCGGCCGGTCCGCGTGCTTGCCTTGGAGCGGATCATGACGATGGAACAGATGGGCGGTTGCGGTACGGGTTGCGGTTGCGCCGGCGGCAAGGCGGAGATGCGCGTGGTCGATGACGGCCTGCGCCACGACTGGTCGCAGGGCGAAATCGAAGCCCTGTTCGCGGCGCCGTTCAACGAGTTGATGCATCAGGCGCAGGCGGTGCATCGCACGTATCACGATCCGAACGCGGTCCAGGTGTCGACCCTGCTGTCGATCAAGACCGGCGCCTGCCCGGAGGACTGCGCGTATTGTCCGCAGAGCGCGCGTTACGACACCGGACTCAAGGCCGAGAAGCTGATGCCGATCGAGGCCGTGGTCGCGAAAGCGAAGCAGGCGAAGGAAGCCGGCGCCTCGCGCTTCTGCATGGGCGCGGCCTGGCGTTCGCCGAAGGACAAGGACATCACCCAGGTCAACGCGATGGTCAGTGCGGTCAAGGCGCTCGGCCTCGAAACCTGCGCCACGCTCGGTATGCTCAGCCGCGATCAGGCGCAGTCGCTCAAGGACGCCGGCCTCGACTATTACAACCACAACCTCGACACCTCGCCCGAGTTCTACGGCGACATCATCACCACGCGTTGCTACCAGGACCGCCTCGACACGCTCGCGCACGTCCGCGATGTCGGCATGAAGACCTGCTGCGGCGGCATCGTCGGCATGGGCGAGACGCGCGCTGATCGCGCCAGTTTCATCCGCGCCCTGGCGAACCTGCCGGCGCATCCGGACTCGGTGCCGATCAATCGTCTGGTGAAAGTCGCCGGCACGCCGCTGGCCGAGGAGCGCGACCTCGACGCCTTCGAATTCGTGCGCACCATCGCGGTGGCGCGCATCACCATGCCGGCGTCGATGGTGCGCCTCTCGGCCGGTCGTGAGTCGATGAGCGAGGAGTTGCAGGCTCTGTGTTTCCTCGCCGGCGCGAACTCGATCTTCTACGGCGAGAAGCTGCTGACCACCGGCAACCCGGACACCGAAGCCGATCGCGCATTGTTCGACAAGCTTGGCTTGAAGCCGTTGAACGTCGTCGCGCATTCCGACACCGTGCACGCCGAGATCGTCGAGCGCGCGGCTTGAGCGACGCCCCGTCGATTGCGGTACGTGCGCAGGCGCGGGTGGCCGAACGTGCCGCCGCCGGCCTGCGCCGGGTCGTGCGCGAAGTCGAGCACGCCGACGGTGTACACCTGCGCATCGATGGCCGTGATCTGACCTCGTTCGCGAGCAACGACTACCTCGGCCTCGCGCAGCATGCCGAGGTCGTGCGGGCGATGCAGGAAGCCGCGAACCGCTGGGGCGTCGGCAGCACCGCCGCGCACCTGCTCGGTGGCCATCGCGGCCCGCATGCGCAGCTCGAACGCGAGGTCGCGGCCTGGCTCGGTTACGAATCGGCGCTGCTGTTCTCGACCGGCTACCTCGCCAATCTCGGCGTCATCGCGGGATTGATGGAACGCGGAGATGTCTGTGTGCAGGACAAGCTCAATCACGCCTGCCTGATCGACGGCGCGAAGCTCGCCGGATGTGAGTTGCGTCGTTATCCGCACAACGACGTCGATGCCGCCGCGCGCCAGCTCGATGCCGCCGCCGACGCGCCGAAGTTGCTTGCGACCGACGGCGTGTTCTCGATGGATGGCGATCTCGCGCCCTTGCCCGAACTCGCCGCGTTGGCGCGCGAACGCGACGTGCCGCTGCTCGTCGACGACGCGCACGGCTTCGGTGTGCTCGGGCCGGAAGGTCAGGGAAGCCCGGAACATCTGGGACTCAATGCGCGCGACGTGCCGCTGCGCATGGTCACACTCGGCAAGGCCGTTGGTTGCGGCGGCGCGCTGGTGCTTGGATCGCGCGATCTGATCGATGCACTGACGCAGTTCGCGCGTCCCTTCGTCTACAGCACGGCGATGCCGCCCGCGGTTGCGGCGGCGACTTCGGCGGCCATCGCGATCATCCGTCGCGAACCGGAACGACGCGCGCATCTGCAGGCGCTGATCGCCCGCTTCCGTGCGGGAGCGATGCAACTCGGCTACACGCTGATGGATTCGGTCACGCCGATCCAGCCGTTGTGGATCGGTGACACCGACGCTGCGGTCGCGCTGTCGAATGCGTTGATGCAGCGCGGCTGCTACGTGCCGGCGATCCGGCCGCCGACCGTGCCCTCGGGCAGTGCGCGCCTGCGCGTGACCTTGTCGGCGGCGCACACGGCGGCGCAGGTCGACGAGCTGCTGCAGACCTTGAACGACGCGAGGCGGTCATGACCGGCGAGACGCAATTGACGGTGTTGTTGCGCACCTTGTCGCCGGAACGGCAACCGGGTGAATACGTCTATGCCACCGTGCCGACCCTGCCCGCAGGGATCGAGGTCGCGATGGCGTTTCGGGAGCAGGAAGGCTGGACCCTGGTCCTGCCTCGCGAAGCCGCCGAGGCCGCCGGCCTCGCCTGGACGTTTCCTTGCGCCTGGCTGACCTTGCGCGTGCATTCCTCGCTGCAGGCCGTGGGCCTGACCGCCGCCGTCGCCGACGCGCTGGCCGACGCCGGCATCGCCTGCAACGCGGTGGCGGCGTACTATCACGATCATCTGTTCGTGCCGCTGGACCGCGCCGACGAGGCGATCGAGATCCTGCGGCGCCTGTCGCGGAGCTGAGCCATGCATATCGATGTTTATGGGCAGGGCGGAGACATTCCGGTCGTCTTGATCCACGGCTGGGCCATGCACGGCGGCATCATGACGCCGTTGGCCGAAGGTCTCGTGCGCATTCCGCGCGTGAAGGTGCATGTCGTCGATCTGCCCGGGCACGGCTACAGCCGCGACGGCGACGACGGTTTCGATATCGCCGATTGCGTCGACCGGCTGACGCGACTGGTGCCGCCGGGTGCGATCTGGATCGGCTGGTCATTGGGCGGTCTGGTGGCGTTGCGTGCGGCGCTGACCGCGTCGGCACACGTCGCCGGCCTCGGCATGATCTGCGCGTCGCCGAGTTTCGTCAGTCGTGGCGGCTGGGCCCATGGCGTGGCGATGTCGGTGTTCGAACAGTTCGGCGCCGATCTCGCGACCGACTACCAGAGCACGATCGAACGCTTTCTCGCCCTCGAAGCGCATGGCGACGACAACGCCCAGGCCTGTCTGCGCGAACTGCGCGCGCATGTCTTCGATCGCGGCCAGCCGAGTGCTTCGGTGCTGGAAATGGGCCTGTATGCGCTCGAACACAGCGACTACACCGAGCAGTTGTCGCACCTCACCTGTCCAAACATCTGGATACCCGGCGCGCGCGATCGGCTGGTGCCGTGGCAGGCGATGGAATGGGCTGCCGACGCCGCACGCGGGCGCTATCACCGCATCGACGGCGCGGCGCATGCGCCCTTCATCACGCACCTGGCCGAGCTGATGGTGCAGTTGAAGATTCTGGTGCGCGAGGTTCACGGCGAATGAGGATCGACGTGGCGCGCGTGCGACGCGCGTTTTCGCGCGCGGCGCCGGCCTACGACGCCATCGCGACCTTGCAGCACCAGGTCGAAGCGGAACTCCTGGACCGGCTCGAATTGCTCAAGGACGCGCCGCAGCGCATCCTCGATGTCGGCGCCGGTCCGGGTCGCGCCAGTGCGGCGATGCGCAAGCGTTTCCCGAAGGCCGAGGTGATCGCGCTCGATCTGGCCTTGCCGATGCTGCGCGAGGCGAAGTCGCGGGCCGGCTGGTGGAAGCCGTTCCGGCGCGTCTGTGGTGATGCGCGCGCCTTGCCGATCGCCGACCAGAGCGTCGACCTGGTCTTCTCCAGCCTGTGCCTGCAGTGGTGTGAAGACCTGGAGTCGGTGTTCGACGAGTTCCGTCGTGTGCTCCGCCCCGGCGGCTGGCTGCTGTGCTCGACTTTCGGACCGGACACGTTGACCGAGCTGCGCCAGAGCTGGGCCGCGGTCGACGACGACCCGCACGTCAACGTCTTCATCGACATGCACGATGTCGGCGACCGCCTGTTGTCGGCCGGTTTCCGCGATCCGATGCTCGATGTCGAACACTACGACCTGCGTTATTCCGACCCGAAGGTCCTGATGCGCGAACTCAAGGGCATCGGTGCCGGCAATGCCGACGCCGAGCGCGCCCGCGGGCTCACCGGCAAGCGCAAGCTCGCGACCCTGCTCGCCGCCTACGAAGGCTTCCGCGGCGACGATGGCCGGTATCCGGCCAGCTACGAAGTCGTCTACGCCCAGGCCCAGGCCCCCGATGCCTCGCAGCCGCGCCGCCGCGGCGGCACCGACATCGCCGCCGTCTCCGTCGACAGCCTGCGGGCGCAGTTGAAAGCACGGCGTTCCAAGGAAACCTGATACATTCTGACTATTCTGGTCAGAACGAGGTGGATCATGAGCGGATGGCAGCTTCAGGAAGCCAAGGCGCGTCTGTCCGATCTGGTGAAACGCGCGCAGCAGGAAGGGCCTCAGGAGATCACCGTGCATGGCAAGCCGGTGGCGGTGGTGTTGTCGCGTGCGGCCTTCGACCGGCTTGCGAAAGTGGATGTCTCGCTGGCCGACTTCATCCGCGCCTCGCCGCTGCATGGCTGTGACGAACTGGACCTGGAGCGGGATCGCAGCCTCACCCGCGAGGTGGCGCTGTGAGTTATCTGGTCGACACGAATGCCATCTCCGAACTGCGTCGCAAGACGCCGCATCCCGGCGTGCTGCAGTGGTTCGAGCAACGACCGGCGCGTGCCATGTACCTGAGCGTGCTCAGCCTGGGCGAAATCCGCAAAGGCGTCGAGCGGCTGGAAGATCCGTCGCGGCGTGCCGCCCTGATGGACTGGCTCGAACTCGAATTGCCGGCGTTCTTTCAGGAACGTCTGCTGGCCGTCGACCGTACTGTCGCCGATCAGTGGGGCCGATTGCTTGCGGCAGCCGGTCGCCCGTTACCGGCTATCGATAGCCTGATCGCTGCGACCGCGTTGGCACACGGCTTGACGTTGGTCACGCGCAACGTGCGTGATTTCGAGGGTATCGGCGTGTCGTTGATCGATCCCTGGTCGGCGGCCTGATCACGAGCTGCTAACCGAATCCGCCCGGTCGTCATCCCATGCGCATGCTGACCGGTTTGATGCGGACCTCGCCGCGACCCGAGGATGAATTCCGTGACCTGATCGCGCGCCGTGGTGCGCGCATGCAGGCGGCTTGCCTGCGCATCACGCGTGATCCGGCCCTGGCCGAGGACGCGGTGCAGGACGCGCTGCTGAAGGCCTGGCGTGCGCGCGACCAGTTCCGCGGCGAGGCCGAGCGCGACACCTGGCTGCATCGCATCGCGATCAATGCCGCGCTCGAACTGGTGCGGCGGCGCGGGCCGATGGCGGATGTCGACATCGATGCACCCGAACACGATGCACCCGGCGGCGATGATCCGGCGCAGACGCATCTGCGTGCCGCCTTCGGCGCCGACACCGGCGCGGCGATGGCGCGGCTGACCGAGATGGAGCGCGTCTGCTTCGTGCTCAAGCACATCGAACAATGGAAGCTCGACGAGATCGCGACGCATCTCGATCGCAGCATCAACAGCATCAAGCAGGCGCTGTTCCGCGGCGTCGGCAAGTTGCGCGGCGAACTCGCGCATTGGCAGGAGGATTCCCGATGATTTCCGATGACGATCTGCTGCTGTTCCACTGGCAGGATGGCCTCGACGACACGCGTCGACGCGAGATCGCCGATGCGCTCGCACGCGATGCCGAACTCGGTGCGCGCTATGCGCGTCTGGTCGCCGAGCTGGCGCGTTTCGGCCACGTACCCGAGCCACAAGTCGATGCGGTGCGGCACGCGCGCTGGGCGCGTGCGATCCGCGATGGCGCGGCGAAACAACGCGCGCGACCACGCTGGTTCGTGCCGCTCGCGTTGGCTGCCGGTGTCGGCGCACTCGCGATTGTCGGACCGCAGTGGCGCACGACCGTGATCGATCCGCCGACCGTGACGCCGACACCGATCGCGGCATCGCAACGTGACGACGGCGCGCGGGTCGCACGCAGTGTGCGCGTGCATCTCGCCGAAGCCGGTGCCGGCCTGTCGTCGTGGTCCGAGCAGGCCGACGATGCGACACGACGCGCGCTCGTACAACGCTGGATCGACGACCAACGCGCGCTGGCGCAGGCCGCCGATGCGGCCGGCGATGCGCAACTCGCACGCACGCTGCGCGCCTTCGAGCCGCTGCTGCGCGACCTCGCCAACGACACGCCGGCCGCATCGAACGCGGAGCGCGATCAACTCGCCTTCGAATGGTCGGTGATGCAAACCAAGCTCGCCGCGTCGCCGTCCAAGCCTTCGCCATCCGGCATCTGAATCCGAATCGAGGAACCCGACATGAAACCGAATGCCTTGTCCCTGGCCTTGGCCCTGTGCCTGAGCACTCCGCTGGCCTGCATCGCGCAGGCGACACCTTCCGCGGCGGCAACGGCCCATGTCGCGGATGTCGCGCGGGCGCAGGCCAATGCCGCGAAGCTCGCGTCGGATGCGGCGCGCCTGGCGTCGGAGCGCGCCGCCGTCGAAGCCAAGCAGGCGCGACATCTGGTGCCGGTCGATGAGGACGCGGAACCCGTCAGCGACGCCGAAGCGTTGGCGATCGCAGCCCTGCGCGGCCTGATGGCGGCGCCGCCCGAGCGTGCCCTGCCGCTGGTGCGCAAGGTGCTCGCGGGCCAGCAGTCTGACCGCGTCAAGGAGCGCGCGGTCTTCGTATTGGCGCAGATCGATGGCAGCGATGCCGCGGCCTTGTTGAAGCAGACGGCGCAGCAAGGCCAGGGCAATGTGCGTACGCAGGCCGTGCGTGCGCTCGGCATCCGCGGTGATGCCGACAGCCTGGCCACGCTGAAGACCTTGTATCCCGGCGGTGATGCGGCCGTGCGCGACGCCGTGCTCGAATCGCTGATGATCGCGAACGACCGCAAGGGACTGTACGAGATCGCCTTGCAAGCCAAGGACGAGGGCGACGCGAGCCGTGCGATCCAGATGCTGGCGGTGTCTGGCGGCCGCGACGAACTGCGCGCCCTGGCGAAGTCCGGCGTGCATGCGCGCAATCTCGTCGACGCGTTCGCGATTTCGAATGACTTCGAAGGCCTGATCGCGCTCGCCCGTGATCCTGCCGATCCCAAGGTGCAGCGAGATGCGATTGCGCAACTCGGCATCCTCGGCGACGCTCGGGCGCGCGAGGCCTTGCAGGACTTCTATCGCAAGGCGGCGACCGACGAGATCCGCGACGCCGCGCTGCAGGGCCTCATGGTTTCCGGCGACGAACAGGGGCTGCTCGCCCTGTATCGCGCCGAGACGCAGCCCGAGCGCAAGCGCGAACTGCTGCAGACACTGACGACGATCGGCGGAGATGCCGCGTTCGAGGCGATCGACGCTGCGCTCGACGGAAAGTCGCCATGAAGCGCCCGACGGTCTTGATCGCGATAGTGCTGCTCGCGATCGCAGGCTCGGCGACGGCGTCGGAATGGCTGCGCTGGACCACGGCGGCGTTGCCCGAGATGCCGGGATTCTGCTGCGCCACGCGGCAGGCGGGCGAGATGCAGTCGTCGACCTGCAAGCTCGAAGGCGGCAACGAGATCTACGGCACTGTCGATGGCGCGCCGCACAGCGATACCGTGCAGGTCTATGCGCGGTATGACGCCGGGGTGTTGGCTGCGGTGCGTGTCTACGACGGCGCGTGCGCGGTGCAGGCCACGTCACCGGTACGCGAGCTCGGCGCGCTGGAGGCCCAGGCCAGCCTGTCGCGCCTGCTCGGCCCGATCTCGGACAGCCGGCGCGCGATGCAGGACCGGTTGGTCGCGGTGGCGCAGCATCCCGGCGAGCCTGCGCTCGACTGGTTGAAGCAACGCAGCCGCGAGGGCGCACGCGATGAACGACGCGATGCCTGGTTCTGGCTGGGGCAACGTCTCGGTACAGGCGTGGCGCCGCTGGTGCGCGAGGCCTTGCCGAAGGCCGATTCCGACCTGCGCGAGCATCTGGTCTTCGTGCTCTCGCAGATGCCCGCACCGGCCGCCGTTGATGCACTGATCGCGCTGGTCGAGGACCGTCGGCTGGATCGTGACCTGCGCGGTCGCGCACTGTTCTGGCTGGCCCAGTCCGAGGACGCGCGGGCGTTCGCCTATCTCGACCGTCGTCTCGATCCGGCCGGAAGTTGATGCATCGACGCTAGAATCCGGCCTTCGCACGACGGAGGAAGACGACGATGACGATGGAATGGATCGGTACCGGGCTGTTCGCACTCGCCGTGCTGCACACGTTCTCGACCAAGTTCTTCGATCACCTGTCGCATGTGAAACCCGCGCACGCAGGCATCTTCCACCTGCTCGGTGAAGTCGAGGTGGTATTCGGCTTCTGGGCGATGGTGCTGTTCGGTGCCTTTGTCGCGATGCAGGGCAAGCCGGCGGCCCTGCATTACGTCGATGGGTTGAACTTCACCGAGCCGCTGTTCGTGTTCGCGATCATGGTGGTGGCCGCGAGTCGCGCCGTGCTGCAGGTGTCGCGCAGCCTGGTGGCGTTGCTGGCGCGCCTGCTGCCGATGCCGCAGAGCACTGCCTATTTCTTCGTCACGCTGAGCCTGGTGCCGCTGCTCGGTTCCTTCATCACCGAACCGGCGGCGATGACCTTGGCGGCGTTGATCCTGCGCGACGGCTACTACGCGCAGCCGATCAGCAATCGCTTGAAATACGCTGCGCTCGGCGTGTTGTTCGTGAACGTTTCCATCGGCGGCGTGATGACGCCCTACGCGGCCCCGCCGGTGCTGATGGTCGCGAACACCTGGGGCTGGGACATCGGCTTCATGATGAGCCACTTCGGCTGGCGCGCGGCCATCGCGGTGGTCGTTAACGCGGGCGTGCTGGCGCTGCTGTTCCGGCGCGAACTCGGCGCATTGACGTTCTCGACCAGTGATGACGCGACACCGCGTGTGCCCGGTCCGCTGGTGTTCTGGCATCTGGCCTTGCTGGCCGGTGTCGTCGTCTTCGCCCATGATGCGCCGGTGTTCCTCGGCCTGCTGCTGCTGTTCCTCGCGGTGGCCGAGGCGTATCCGCAGCACCAGAACAAGCTGCTGCTGCGCGAGGCCTTGCTGGTCGCGTTCTTCCTCGCCGGGCTCGTGGTGCTCGGCGGCCTGCAACGCTGGTGGCTGCAGCCGCTGCTGACGCAGATGAGTCCGGACCAGGTGTACTTCGGCGCGACCGCGTTGACGGCGATCACCGACAACGCGGCGTTGACCTATCTCGGCTCGCTGGTCGAAGGCCTGTCGGACGAGTTCAAGTACGCGCTGGTCGCCGGCGCCGTGACCGGCGGCGGCCTGACCGTGATCGCGAATGCGCCGAATCCGGCCGGCTTCTCGATCCTGCGCAGCCGCTTCGACGAAGAATCGATCAGCCCGCTCGGCCTGCTCGTCGCGGCGCTTGGACCGACAGCGGTGGCGATCGTCTGCTTCTGGTTTTTGCCCTGATTGTTGCTCCTCTCTCCCCTTGCGGGAGAGAGGGGTGTGCTGGCCTCGCTCCGAATTCACCCTCTCCCCCAACCCCTCTCCCATCAAGGGAGAGGGGAAAGGCATGAGGCCTACTGAAGGTCCCAGGCCACGCGTTGCTGGGAGCGCAGCACGTCGGCGCCGCTGTAGCTGTCCTTGCTGCGATCGCCGAATTCGGCGCGCAGGCGCAGCGACATCTCGCGCACCTTGTCGGCGTTGGCGGCCTTGCCGGGCGAGTAGACGCGTTCGCCGAGCGGCGAGCAGAAGCGGTGCAGTTCGAAGAAATACCGTTCCTGTCCGCCGGTGACGAAACCGAGCATCGGTGCGCCCGATTCGACCGAGTCGAGCGATCGACCGGCGCGCATTTCTCGTTCGCCGGCGAGGCGCGCGGAACTGTCGCTGAGTTCGATGAAACTCTCGCCGACGTTGGCGGTGTCGAGATCGGAGGCGACCAGGGCGAGATCGAGCGCGCGTTCGACTTCAGGCTCGCGCTGCCAGCCGGGATTCAGGCGTTCAAGCTCGCGCGCCAGATGCGGCGCCAGCGGGCCGCCGGTGTGGATCACCTCGGCGGTGTTGTAGGTGCGGCGGTCGACCGGCTGCGGGCGCGCGTCGAAGGTGCTGCCGGCGATCATCGTTTCCAATGCGAGGTACAGCGCGCGATCACGACGGCGATCGAAGCCGCAGCGGTCGAGGATGCGTTGCGTCTCGGCGATGCTGGCGGCTTCGTTGCTGCCGACCGGGTGGCCGGTGTCGACGACTTCGCGTTGGCGCAAGTCATGGCAGCTCGCGAACAGGCTGAGCGCGATCCAGTCCATGCCGGCGAGGGCATGGGGCCCGGCTTCGCGCATGACCCGCGAGATGCGGCGGTCGAGGATTTCGAGCGCGTGCATCTCGTTGTGGTAGTCGTGATAGTCGTTGCCGAAGCGGCCGTGACGCACCGCGAGGCGCACCAGACTCAAGGCCAGCGCGCGTTCGGCGCGGTCCCAGGCGTGGGCGATGGCGTCGCCGAAATGTTCGGCGAGCAGGGCGCGGCGGCTCGAAAACAGGGCCAGCACATCCGGCCGGCGCTCGCCGATCAGGCGCAAGGCCTCGTCGGGATCCTGCAGGCGGATCTCGATCGCATCGGCGGGAAAGCTGTCCTGCAAACCTTCGATCACGGCCTTGGGCGCACGCCCCTCCCCGGGTGTTCCGCGAGTATAGGCGCCGTGGCGCGACCCGCGGTAGGGGCGGGCGGTGCCTACAACAGCCCGCGTGCGGCCAACGACAGCGGCCGGCCCTCGCCGACGATGAAATGGTCGAGCAGGCGGATATCGACCAGGGCCAGCGCCTCGCGCAGGCGCCGCGTGACAGCGATGTCGGCGGGGCTTGGTTCGCAGGAACCGCTCGGATGGTTGTGCGCCACGATGATGGCCGCGGCGCGATGGTGCAGGGCGCGCCGCACCACTTCGCGCGGATGCACGCTGGCCCCGTCGATCGTGCCGTAGAACAGATCCTCGAACGCGACGATGCGGTGGCGCGTGTCGAGGAAGGCGGCGGCGAACACTTCCTGGGGCCGGTCGCGCAGGTTCAGCGCGAAGTAGTCGGCGATGCCGGCCGGGTCGCGCACGGCATCGGGTTTGGTCAATGCGCTGGCGAGATAACGCTGCGCCAAGGCGGTGATCGCACGCAATTCCGCCTGCTTGGCCGGGCCGATGCCGCGGATGCCGGCGAGTGCGCGACCGTCGTGCGCGAACACGCCGGCCAGCCCGCCGGCTTCGTGCAACACGCGACTCGCGAAGGCCAGCACGTCTTCGCCGCGCTGCCCGGTGCGCAGGAACAGGGCCAGCAGCTCGGCGTCGGACAAGGCTTCGGCGCCGTGTTGCAGCATGCGTTCGCGCGGGCGGTCGGCAGGATCGAGATCGGTCAGGCGCATGGTCGGATTCGTGGCGGTGATGCGGCAGTGTCGTCCTCCGTGACTGCCGAGACATCGGCCCGACACCCCGATTCGGCTAGGATTGCTCGCAAATCTGCTTCGGAAAGTTCCGTGTCCGCATCACTTCAGGGCTTGCGCTGCCTGCTTGGCGTCAGCGGCGGCATCGCCGCGTACAAATCGGCCGATCTGGTCCGGCGTCTGCGCGAGGCCGGCGCCGACGTGCAGGTCGTGCTGACCGAGAACGCCGCGCGTTTCGTGACCGCGCAGACCTTCCAGGCCGTGTCGGGTCGACCGGTACGGGTGTCGCTCTGGGATGAATCCGCGGAAGCGGCGATGGGTCATATCGAATTGGCGCGCTGGGCCGACCTGATCCTGGTGGCCCCGGCCTCTGCGGATCTGATCGCGCGTCTCGCCCAGGGTCAGGCCAACGACCTGCTGAGCACACTCTGTCTTGCCAGCGAAGCGCCGCTGGTGCTGGCGCCGGCGATGAACCGGGTGATGTGGGCGAAGCCGGCGACGCAGGCCAACATCGCACTCCTGCAGTCGCGTGGCGCCACGGTGCTCGGCCCCGGCAGCGGCGACCAGGCCTGCGGCGAAACCGGCGCCGGGCGCATGTGGGAACCACTGCAGCTGGTCGCGGCACTGGCCGAACATCGGGCCGCATCGCAGTTGCTGGCCGGGCGCCACGTGCTCGTGAATGCCGGGCCGACGTTCGAGGACATCGATCCGGTGCGTTTCATCGGCAACCGTTCCTCCGGGCGCATGGGTTTCGCGATTGCGGAAGCCGCGGCAGCAGCTGGCGCCGACGTGACCCTGATTGCCGGACCGGTCGATCTGGCGACGCCACGCGGCGTGCGCCGTATCGACGTGCGTTCGGCCCGCGACATGCATGCGGCCGTGCGCGCGGCCTTGCCGGCCGATGTGTTCATCGCCACCGCGGCGGTCGCCGACTACCGCGTCGAACAGGCGGCCACGCAGAAAATCAAGCGCAGCGCCGACGCGCTGACGCTGAAGCTGGTGCCGAATCCGGACATCGTCGCCGACATCGCGAGCCAGCCCGGGCGGCCGCAGCTCGTCGTCGCCTTCGCGGCGGAGACCGAAAACGTCGTCGAGAATGCGCGCGGCAAACTGGCGCGCAAGGGTGTCGATCTGGTCTGCGCCAACCGCGTCGGTGCCGACTGCGGCTTCGAACGTTCCGACAACGCCCTCGACGTGGTCGCCGCCGACGGCGAATGGCATTGGCCGCAGGCACCGAAGACCGAACTGGCGCGACGCCTGATCGAACTGGTTGCGGCGCGGCTCGGAGCGGCCTCGTGACGCATCGGCTGGATGTACGCATCCTCGACGCCCGGATCGGCGGCGAATTCCCCTTGCCCGAATACGCCACGGCGGCGTCCGCCGGCATGGATCTGCGGGCGATGCTCGAGGCGCCGCTGACCCTGGAACCTGGCGCCACCACGCTGATTTCCAGCGGCCTGGCCATCCACATCGCGGATCCGGGCCTGGCCGCGATCGTGTTGCCGCGCTCCGGTCTCGGGCACAAGCACGGCATCGTGCTGGGCAACCTGGTCGGCCTGATCGATGCGGACTATCAGGGCCCGTTGATGATGTCGGTGTGGAACCGTTCGCAGGCGGCCTTTACCATCCAGCCCGGCGATCGCCTGGCCCAGCTCGTGCTGGTGCCGATCGTGCGCGCAACGCTTAATCTCGTGGACGAGTTCGTCGCGAGCGATCGCGGTGCCGGCGGCTTCGGCCATACCGGCCGGCAATGACGGAGCAGGATCAGGAATGAAGTTCGCACTCGGTCTCGGCAAGAAGACGGCGCTGCAAGCCGCGATGGAGCGGCAGAAGGCGCCGCTGGATGCACAGCGCCTCGGCATCACCGCGGGCGTCGGGCTCGGGCTGGTGCTGGCCGTGGTGTCGCTGTTCGATGGTGTGCAGCGCGGGCGCGAGGAGTCCACCGCAGCGGCGCTGGACGAAGCGCGCGCAGCCCTGGCGACCTCGGTCGGCTCGGAAGTCAGCAAGCAGGCGCAGCGGGTGGCCGCAGCGGCCGCGGACACCGAACTCACGCTCGCCGTCACCGGTTTCGATGCCGCCGCGCAGATGCGTGCCAAGCAGCGCCTGCGCGCGCTCATGCCGGAACTGGTCGACGCCGAATTCCACGATGCCAGTCTTCCCGACCTGATCGAAGCCGATCTGGCGAAGTTCGGCTATGCCAAGGCCGACATCCTGGCCGAGGCCCGCGAATCCGGCCAGGGCGCGCGCGTGCAGGTGCATGCCTGCGGCGAAGCCCAGTGTCTCGCGCTCGCCCAGACCATCCATAACGGCGATGCCGTGGTCGGGTACATCTACGCCCTGTTGCCGCTCGATCCGCTCGCGCAGCAGTTCGAGGCGGCTGCCGTCGCGGGCGGCCGGCTGGAACTGCGTCAGGGCAAGTCCGTGCAGTCAGCCGGTACGGTGATCAGCATGGACCGGACGCCGAACGTGTCCGACGCCGACGATCTGGTCGAACCGGTTCCCGGCTCGCTGCTGTCGGTGGCCACGCGCGTGCCGACGCTGTTTCGCATCGGCGCCGTGCTCGGTCTGTTCGAGGAGCGCGGTTCGACTTCGTTGCTGTTGCAGGGACTGATCGCGCTCGCGGGCGTCGGTGGCCTGATCTATCTGCGCCAGCGCCTGCCGAAACTGTCGGACGTGCCCGAGGGCGACGTCGTCGATGGTCCGAAACCACGCGCGACGATGGAACAGGTGCAACAGAAACTGGCCGCGTCGGCCGCTGCCGAAGCGGCTGCGGCCGACGCGCAACAGGCCGCGGTCGAGGCCGTGCAGGCCGAACAGGCGGCCAAGCCGGCGCCTGCCGGCGCGCTCGATCGCAGCATGTTCCGGGCCTATGACATTCGCGGCATCGTCGACCAGAACCTCACCATCGGCACCGCCCAACTGATCGGTCAGGCGATCGGTTCGATCGTGCGCGAGCAGGGCATGACCGAAGTCTGCGTCGCCCGCGACGGGCGTCTGTCCGGACCGGAGCTGTCGCAGGCGCTGATCCGCGGACTGCGCATGGCCGGCTGCGATGTCATCGACATCGGCGCGGCGCCGACGCCGGTGCTGTATTTCGCGACGTATCACCTCAACACCGGCAACGGCGTGATGGTGACCGGCAGCCACAACCCGCCCGACTACAACGGCTTCAAGATCGTCGTCGGCGGCCAGACGCTGGCCGAAGAGGCGATCCAGGACATCTTCGCGCGCATCGTCGAGGGGCGGCTCGCGCACGGCAACGGCGGCCTGAGTTCGGTCGACGTGAAGAACGACTACATCGAGCGCATCACCGGCGACGTGCAGGCGATGCGCCGCATGAAGATCGTCGTCGATGCCGGCAACGGCATCGCCGGTGCCTTCGGGCCGCAGGTGCTGGAAGGTGTCGGCTGCGAAGTGATGCCGCTGTACTGCGAGGTCGATGGCCGTTTCCCGAACCATCATCCTGACCCGTCCGACCTGCACAACCTCGACGACCTCAAGATCGCGATCAAGCAGTACAACGCCGATCTCGGCCTCGCCTTCGACGGCGATGGCGATCGTCTGGGCGTCGTGACCAAGGCCGGCGATGTGATCTTCCCGGACCGCCTGCTGATGCTGTTCGCCGAGGACGTGCTGACGCGCAACCCGGGCGCGGCCATCATCTACGACGTGAAGTGCACCGGGCAGTTGTCCGAACACATCCTGCGCAATGGCGGCAGCCCGGTGATGTGGAAGACCGGCCACTCGCTGATCAAGGCCAAGATGCGCGAGGAGGATTCGGCGCTGGCGGGCGAAATGAGCGGCCACTTCTTCTTCGGCGAGCGCTGGTATGGCTTCGACGACGGCATCTATGCCGCGGCGCGCCTGATGGAGATCCTGGCGCAGCGCGACGAGACGCCGGAACAGGTGTTCAATGCGCTGCCGAAGGGCGTCAGCACGCCCGAACTCAAGATCCCGATGGTCGAAGGCGAGCACTATGCCTTCATCGAACGTTTCCGCGAACGCGCCAAGTTCCCCGGGGCCAAGGTCACCACCATCGACGGCGTGCGTGCCGACTACAAGGACGGCTTCGGTCTGGTGCGGTGTTCGAACACGACGCCGTGCCTGGTGCTGCGCTTCGACGCCCTCAACAAGATCGGCCTCGACCGCATCCAGGACTCCTTCCGTGGCCAGCTGCTGACCGTCGACCCGAATCTGAACCTGCCGTTCTGAATCCGTAGCCATTCATTCACAAGGATTACCGATGACCCTGAACCGACTCGCCTTCGGGCTCGCCGCTGCGCTCGCGTTGGCGCCGGTGGCTGCCGCCGACTACAAGGCCCCGATCGACATTCCGTACGAGCAGTTCACGCTCGACAATGGCCTGACCGTGGTCGTGCACGAGGACCACAAGGCCCCGATCGTCGCGGTCAACCTCTGGTACCACGTCGGTTCGAAGAACGAGAAGCCGGGCCGCACCGGCTTCGCGCACCTGTTCGAGCACCTGATGTTCCAGGGCTCGGAAAACTACAAGGACGAGTTCTTCAAGCCGTTCGAAAAGGTCGGCGCCACCGACCAGAACGGCACCACTGATTTCGACCGCACCAATTATTTCCAGAACGTCCCGACGACCGCACTGGACACTGCGTTGTGGATGGAGTCGGACCGCATGGGCCACCTGCTCGGCGCGATCGACCAGAAGGTGCTGGACGAACAGCGCGGCGTGGTCCAGAACGAGAAGCGCCAGGGCGACAATTCGCCCTACGGCAAGACCTGGTACAGCCTGCTCGAGGGCGTGTTTCCGGAGGGGCATCCGTATCGCTGGGAACCGATCGGTTCGATGGACGATCTGAATGCGGCCAGCCTCGATGACGTCAAGGAATGGTTCAAGACCTGGTACGGCCCGTCGAACACGGTGCTGGTGCTGGCCGGCGACATCGATGCCAAGACGGCGCGCGCCAAGGTCGAGCGGTATTTCGGCGACATTCCGGCCGGCGGCCCGCTGACCAAGCGTGATGTCTGGGCGCCGAAGATGACGGCGCCGGCCCGCGACGAGATGCAGGATCGCGTCGCGCAGACGCGCATCATGCGCGCCTGGGTGGCACCGCATGCGATCTCGCGCGCATCGGACGAACTCAACCTGTTCGCGCGTGTGCTCGGCCAGGGCAAGACCTCGCGCCTGTTCCAGCGCCTGGTGCTGAAGGACCAGCTGGCCAGCAGCGTCGCGTCGTTCCAGTACGGCCTCGAGATCGCCGGCATGTTCATCGTCCAGGCCGACCTGAAGCCGGGCGTGGATGCGGCCAAGGTCGAAGCCATCATCGACGAGGAACTCGCCAGGCTTGTCGCCGAAGGTCCGACCGCCGAAGAGCTGAAGCGCGCGCGCGTCGCCATCGAAGCGGGCGTGATCCGCGGCGCCGAACGCATCGGCGGTTTCGGCGGCAAGGCCGACCTGCTGGCCGAGTGTGCGACCTATGCCAAGGATCCGGCCTGTTACCAGACCTCGCTCGCGAACATGGACGCGGCCACGCCGGCCAGCATCCGCGCCATCGCGCAGGAATGGCTGACGCCGAACCATTACACCCTGACGGTGACGCCGTTCGCCGAAACCAGGACCAGCGCCGCCGCAGTCGATCGCAGCAAGGGCGTGCCGGAGACCGCGCAGTTCCCCGACCTCGCGTTCCCGAAGATCCAGCGCGGTGTGCTGAAGAACGGCATCGAGGTCGTGCTCGCCGAGCGCCATGAAGTGCCGGTCGTGCAGCTGCGCATGCTCTTCGACGCCGGTTATGCCGCCGACCAGGGCCGCAAGCTCGGCACCGCCAGCTTCGCGATGAACATGCTCGACGAAGGCACACAGACGCGCGACGCCACCGCCATCGCGATGCGTTCCGAAGAACTCGGTGCGCAGATCGGCGTGTACAACGCGCTCGATGTGTCGGGCGCCACGCTGTCGGCACTGAAGAGCGAATTGCGCGGCTCGCTGGAACTGTTCGCCGACGTGGTCCGTCGTCCGAAGTTCGATGGCGCCGAGATGAATCGCGTGAAGGGCCAGTGGCTGGCGCAGATCGCGCAGGAGAAGACCAGCCCGAACGCGCTCGGCATGCGCGTGCTGCCGCCGCTGCTGTACGGTGAAGGTCATGCCTACGCGATCCCGCTGACCGGTTCCGGCACCGAAGCCTCGATCCAGTCGTTGACGCCGGAAGACCTGGCCGCGTTCCATCGCGACTACGTGCGAGCGAACAATGCCCGCATCGTTGTCGTGGGCGACACCACGCTGGCCGAAGTCACCGCCGAACTCGATCGCGTCTTCGGCGACTGGCTGTCCGACAAGATGAAGCGTCCGGACAAGAACATCGCCGACGTGGCCGTGCAGACGAAGCCGCGCCTGTTCCTGATCGACAAGCCGAATGCCGAACAGACCGTGATCCTGGCCGGCACGCTGATTCCCTCGTCCAAGGCCGAAGATCGCATGGTCACGCAGACTGCGAATTCGGTGTTCGGCGGCGAGTTCACCGCGCGCATCAACATGAACCTGCGCGAGGACAAGCATTGGGCCTACGGCGCCTACTCGTTCACGAACGGGGCGCTCGGCCAGCGGCCCCTGATGGCGTCGGCTGGCGTACAGACCGACAAGACCGTCGATTCGATGAAGGAGCTGTTGCGCGAGTTCGCGGACTACAGCGGCGCGCGTCCGCCGACGGCCGAGGAAATCGCCAAGATCAAGACCAGTGACGTGCGCAGCCTGCCGGGTTCGTACGAAACCGCGGCCGCGGTGGCGGGCGCCTTGACCGACATCGTCGTCTACGGTCGTCCCGACGACTATGTGCAGACCTTGAAGGCGACCATCGAGGCGCAGAACGACAAGGACATCGCCGCCGCTGCGCAGGCTTACTTCAAGCCCGAGCAGCTGACCTGGGTCGTCGTCGGCGACCTGTCGAAGATCGAAGCCGGCGTCCGCGCGTTGAACATCGGCGAAGTCAAGGTGCTCGACGCCGACGGCAAGGCGATCCGCTGATCCGATCGCGACCGCTCCGGGTTGAACCGGAGCGGTCGTGCAGGCCGCCCATGCGCACGATTGCCGAGGCCGCCGCGCGCGACGGCAACAACTTCACCTGGTTGCGCCACGTGGCCGCGCTCATGGTGTTGTGGACGCACAGCTGGTCCTACCTCGACCGCGGCTTCGATCCGCTCGGGCGGCTGCTGGCCGGCTTCGACAGCGGTCGCTTCGGCGTCTATCTGTTCTTCGCGATCAGCGGCTTTCTGATCACGCTGACCCTGTCCCGCAACGATGCCTTGCCGCGTTACGCCTGGCATCGTGCGTTGCGCGTGTATCCGGCCTACGCCGTGTGTCTGCTGGTGTCGGTGTTCGCGATAGGCGCCACGTTCACGACCCTGCCGCTATCCGACTATTGCGCGCATCCGCGCACCTGGTCGTATTTCACGTCCAATTGGCTGCCGATCTCGCTGCAGTGGGACCTGCCTGGCGTCTTCGTCGGACATCCGCTGACCGGGCTGGTGAACGGCTCGTTGTGGTCGCTCGGCGCCGAGATCCGCTGGTACTTCTTCTTCGGGGTGCTGGCCTTGTTCGGATTGTTCCGGCATCGCCGGCTGTTCACCGTCGTGGCGGCGTTGCTGATCGTGGACAGCCTGCGTCGACACGGCCTGCCGCTGACGCACCTGACCACCTCGCCGGCCATCACCCAGTTGTTCCTGCTGGGTGCGCTCGCGGCGCTCTGGCGCGACGTGTTGCCGTTGTCGGCGCGCATCCTGCTGCCGCTCTGGGTGATCGCCGTCGCCTGTGTGCAGACGCGCTTCGGTGCCAGCCTGCTGATCCTGGCCTGCGTCTATCTGGCGCTTTGTGTCGCCTATGCCCTGCCGGTGCTGAAGCCGCCGAAGTTCGACTATTCCTACGGCCTGTTCCTGTACGGCGCGCCGGTGCAGCAGTCATTGATCGCGCTGTTTCCCGGCATCACGCCACTGCCGCTGTTCGCCGCCGCGTTTGCCTTCACGCTGCCGCTGGCGATGTTGTCCTGGCATGCCGTCGAAGCGCCGGCATTGCGGCACAAACATCATTTCGACGGTTTCGATCCGCTGCGGCGCTGGCGTCGCCACGCGCCGACCGGCGATCACTGACTCTGCGCGTCGATCTCGTCGCGTTGCTGTTCGACCTGCTTGTTCATCTGATCGCCGAGATTGCGCGCCGTCTTCAGGGCTTCACCCTGAGCTTCGAGCACGGTGCCCTTGAGCGGATTGCCCTTGGGGTCGGTGCGTTCGGCCTGGACGGCCGGGTCGACCGGTGGCGCTTCGGTGCTGCAGCCAACCAGCGTGCAGGTGAGGGCGAGAGCGAGAACGATCATGCGCATGGCGGTGCCTCGGCAGCGATAATGCGGCCATCGTAGCGGGAGAACGGGTGCGATGAATGCACGCTGGCGGCTGGACGGAAAGATCGCGCTGATCACCGGTGCGAGCCGGGGCATCGGCCTCGCGACTGCGCGCGAACTGGCGGCGCTCGGCGCCGACGTGCTGATGGTCGCGCGCGATGCCGAGGTGCTGGAAGCGCGCCGCGGCGAGATGGAGGCGTTGTATCCGAAGCAGCGCGTGCTCGCCTTCGCGGCCGACCTCGCCGAAGCGGAACAGCGGCTCGACCTGTTCGACTGGATCAACGACCTGGGCCGCGGGCTGGACATCGTCGTCAACAACGTCGGCGGCAACAGCACCCGCGCCACGCTCGACTACGCGCTCGATGAAGTCCGCCGAATCTTCGAACTGAACGTGATGACCGCGTTCGAGATCTGCCGCATGGCGCAACCGCTGCTTTTGCGCCACGGTGGCGGCGCCATTGTCAACGTCGGCTCGGTGTCCGGCATGACCGCGGTGCGCACCGGTTCGCCGTACGGCATGAGCAAGGCGGCGGTGACGCAACTGACGCGCAACCTCGCGATCGAATGGGCCGCGCACGGCATCCGCGTCAACGCGGTCGCGCCCTGGTACATCCGCACCCAGCGCACCGAAGGCAAGCTCGCGAATCCCGACTATCTCGACGAGGTGCTGGCGCACACCCCGATGGGCCGCGTCGGCGAACCCGAGGAAGTGGCCTCGGTCATTGCCTTCCTGTGCCTGCCGGCCGCGTCCTACGTGACCGGCGAAACCGTCGCCGTCGACGGCGGCTTCCTGCGCGACGGCTTCTGAGCGCGGCGTCGACTCAGCAGCCGACCGAAAGCAATTCGGCGGCCGCACCGACCAGTTCGCCGTCCTTGGCCTGCGTGGACAGGAACAGCGTCGGTGCCGAGACGTTGTAGTGATCGGTCATGTCGATCAGCAGATCGAGTCGGCCGTCGCGGTCGATGTCGCCGGCCCAGCGCAGGTGCGGCCAGGCCTCCGAGCCGAGCATGATCTGCGACTCGCCCGCGGAAGCATCCGCGGCCCAGCGCCCGAGCACTTGCTGGCGTCCCTCGTGGCTCAGCACGAGAGCGCAGTCACGTGTGTCCTGCGTTCCTGCACAATCGAATCGAAGCCGCCCGGCGTCGCGGTCGAACAGCAGGAAGCTGCGATCCAGTCCGGCCAGCGACAGCGGATCGCCGCCGCCGGCATAGGCGGTCGCCACCGGCCCTGAAGCGACCCCCGGCAGATCGCGGAGATAGAACAGCACGTCGTCCTGGCCAGCGCCCACGCGTTTGCCGGTCGCGCCGTCCTCGGCGTCCAGCACCGGATCGTTGACGGACTCGATGCCGACGCGGCGCGCTTCCAGACGTGCGCCGCCATGCTCGTCCTGGACCAGGGCGAACCAGGTCGTGCCGTCTTCGGCCGTGATTTCGTCGCCGTGATAGTCGCCAGGCAGCAGCAGGTCGGTGGCGGCACCGCGCGCCGCGATGAGGCTGCAGCAGGCGACGAGAACGAAACGGGGCAGGGACATGCGGACTCCAGAACGGGACCGCAGTGTCGCGATTCGGCGCAACACAACCGTGTCGCCGCAGCGACGATTTCGGGCATTGCGCGGGCGCGCTATTCGAAGCCGTCGCGGAACAGGAATGCGGTGACCGGAAGCGCCGCATCGACCTGCAGTCCGGCACTCGGGGCCGGAGTCGGCAGCGGCGACGCCGCGCCGGAAACGAGGTCGAAGCGATACAGGGTCGCGGTGGTCGAACCGATTGGATAGGCGAAGGACTGGAAGCGGCCGCCGTCGATCACCGAGGTGCCGGCCAGCACGAAACAGCAACCGGCTTCACCACTGCCGATCGCCACGAAGCCGGCATTCGATGCGCCCAGCGTGATCCGGTGCAGGACCGTGGTCGCGGTGGCGGCCAGGTGCCGCAGGGCGAACAGGTTGCCGTTCGCGGGATCGACCGCTAGCGCCTGGGTGTCTCCGGCATCGGACGACGCGAAGAACTGCACCAGGCCATCGTGTCCGATGCTCAGCAGACCGATGGCCGGATCGACGCTGCGTTGTCCGATGACGAGGAAGGCGCGCCGCGTCGCCGACCAGGTCGATACGCCGGCACGCAGCTGGCTGCCGGTGCTGTCGGCCACCACCGAAGTTGCGAGCACGGCGCCGGTGGCCGCCGCATGGCGTTGCACGACGCGCCGGTCGAGCAGCCGATCCTGCAGCAGGGCGACCAGCTCATTGCGCGGGAGGTCGAAGGCCAGCGCCTCGACGCGATGGTTGGCCGGCAAGACCAGGCTGGTACGCACGCCGCTCTGGTCGAAGCGGTACAGCACATCGGCACCGGCATCGACGGCACCGATCCATTGCCAGTTGTTGCCGGCATCGCGCGCGGTGGCGCCGGTAGCGATGAAACAGCAGGGTGCGGGCGCGCCGTTGGCGTATACCGTGCCGGTTTCCGCGCCATAGACCTCGAGCAGGGTCGCGGTGCCACGCACGCCCAGGGTTTCGGCCAAGGTCGATGTGCCCGCCAGTGCGAGCAGAGCGAACGCAACGGCGCGCAGGCCCATGAGGTCAATGCTCCGCGGCGGACGATTGTTCGAGCGCTTCGATGCGCCGGCTCAAGGCATCGATGCGGGCATCGCGTTCGGCGATCTGCGCGTTCAAGGCCTGGATGGCGGCCAGGGCGACGCCTGCGAGGTCGGTCGGCGCGATCTGCTGGTCGCTGTGGCCGAGTCCGAACGCGGCGTGGAAGTCCTGCGCCACCGGACCGAGATGGCGGTCGTTCGCGGCGGCGTCCTTGTAGCGCCAGGTCGCGATCGGCAGTGCAGCCACCCGTGCGAGCACGTCGTCGGCATTCGTCGCCGCGAAGTCGGTCTTGGCGTCGCGGCTCGACAACTGGGTGATGCTGCCGCGCGCGAAGACGTTGCCGGAGGAGTCGACCGTGAAGCGGTCGGGTGCACTGGCGAAATCGCCGCTGGCATTGCTGACCCGCAGCAGCGAGGCGGGCGGATCAGCGCTCGCGACCGAACGGGTCACATCCAGCGCGGCCTCTGGCGAAGCCGTACCGATGCCGACATCGCCGTTGGACTTGATGTCGATGCTGGACGTCGGTGCGCCCGGCCGGATGCGGAACGGCAGGCGTGATCCGCCGGTGACGTCGCGGATGAAGAAATTGGCTTCATTACCGGCGACATCCCAAGTCTGCGCGGTGAAACCGCCGCTGTTGTTCTGTTCCAGTCGAACGCCCGGGGTGTTGCTGGTGTTCACGTGCAAGTCGAGCACGGGCGTCGAGGTGCGGAAGCCGACGCGGCCGGTCGCGTCGACGTAGATCGAATTCGTGGTGGCGCCGCCTTCGATGGTCAGGGGCACACGCGATCCGCCGATGTCCTCGATCGAGAATTTGTTGAGACCGCCGCTCGCCGAGTCGTTGGCGGTCAGTTGCCAATCGTTGGCGGGAAAGGCGCCGGTCGAGGTGTCGTCGAACTTGATACGCGCGTTGTTTTCCTTCAGGCGAATCGTGTCGAAGCCGAAGGATTCGTTGTTGACGCAATCGAAACCGAAACAGCCGGAGCCCTGCACGATCAGGTCGTCGGGAATGACCTGATCCTTGGCGATCGGGCCGGCCTTGCCCTGCTTCGGTGCGTCCTCGCGCGCCTGCTGTTCGGGGCCGGGACTCAGATGCACCTGCCCGCTCTGGATGACGAAGCTGCCATCGACCGCTTCGGGCGCGACCGTGCCCGGTTGTGTGCCATTGCGACGGCCGACGTCGTCAACAATGCCGCTGCCCGCACCATTCGCCTGTTGCTGCGACGAGAACTGGATGCGATAGCGATAGGTGCCGTCGGCCAGCCCGGCGGTGTTGAGGAAGAAGCCCTGGGGTGCCGCCAACGTCTGCTGAAACCTGTAGCCGTTTGGACCGTGCACACGGATTTCCGCGTCGCGGTAATTACCGGCGGCATGACGCACACGCTGGTTCGCCGCAGAGACATCGATGCTCTGCGCCGCCAGCGGCGCAGCGGCCATTCCGAACACGGCGACGAGTAGCAAGGGGAGGCGTGTCTTGATCATGTCGATTCCCGGAGTCTGGCGCGGTTATACGCCGATACGCGGCGGTCAACAATGCGATTGCAACGCGTCACCGATCGGCGCAGCATCCAGCCCATGCGACGTTTGCTTCAGCTCTTGACCCTGGTCGCCAGCCTGCCGGTCACGGCCTTCCAGTTCGTTGAAGAATCGGCGTCGCGTGGCGCGATGGTCACGCATGGCTTCCCGTTTGGATTCCGCTACGGGCCGGAGATGATGGCCGGCGGTGCCGCTGGCGGCGACATCGATGGCGACGGCGACATCGATCTGGTGGTGTTGCGCGGTGCGCAAACCGGCCCGGGTGCTCAACTGCGGCCACCCACGGTGCTGTTGAATGACGGCAGCGCGCAGTTCAGCGATGCGACCGTTGCGTCCGGACTCTCTGCGGCACATCTCAGTCCGGAGACCCAGATCCACAATGGCGCCTATCTGTTCGATCTCGATGGCGATGCCGATCTCGACCTGCTGCTCGGCGCGTTGCAGGCGCCGCCGGAGCTCTGGCGCAACGACGGCGCCGGCCATTTCACCCGCGATCTCGACACCGGTCTCGAAGACATCGGTCGCGACACCTGGGGCGCGAGTGTCTCGAACTTCGCACCTTGGGTCGACGACGATCTCGAGCTCGTGTTGTCGCACTGGACCATGGATATGAGCCAGGTCTCAGCGGTGCGTGGGCACTTCCTTCGACTGGACGGCAACGGCAACTATGCCGATTTCAGCAACTCGGTCTGCTGTGCCGAAATGGCCACGACACGCGACCATTCGTTCACCGCCAGTCTCGCGGACTTCAGCGGCGACGGGTTTCCGGATGCTTTCTGGGCCCGCGACTTCGGCACCAGCACGTTGCTGTTCGGCCTCGGTGATGGCGGCTTCAACCCGATCTCGGAAAGCGCCGATGTGCCGGACGATGAAAACGGCATGGGTACCGCAGTCGGCGATTTCGACAACGATGGCCAGCTCGAATGGTTCGTCACCAGTGTCTTCGATCCGACACCGACCACGCCCGAAGATCCAGACGGCAATTGGGGGCATACCGGAAATCGCCTGTATCGCTACGACGGCATCGCAGAGACGCCGGCCTGGACCGACGTCAGCGCCGCGGCCGGCGTACGTGATGGCGGCTGGGGCTGGGGCGCCTGTACGCGCGACTTCGATCTTGACGGCGATCTCGACCTTTTCCACGTCAACGGCTTCTTCGGTGCGCAGGCCGCCGAATTCCATGCCGATGCGGCACGCCTGTTCATCAACGACGGCGCGATGCAGTTCAGCGAACAGGCTGCTGCGCGCGGCATTGCCGATACCGGCCAGGGCCGCGCCGTGGTCTGCGCCGATCTCGACCGCGATGGTGACGTCGACGTGCTGGTGCAGAACTCCGGCTCCGAGCAGTCCGGTGTCAGCAAGCTCTACCTCAACGACGCCGCCGAAAACGCAAGCGGCACCAGCATCCGCCTGCGCCAGCCCGGATTGAACCGTGAGGCGATCAACGCCCGTGTTTACGCGCGTCGCAGCGACGGGCTCACACAGATGCGCGAGATCGAAGGCGGCGGCAGTTTTCTCGGCAGCCATCCGGCCGAAGCGCAGTTCGGTTGGGGCGAGCAACACGTGACCGGCTTGCGCGTGCGCTGGCCGGACGGGGCGATCGAGCATTTCCGACCCAGCGATGCGCCGATGCAGACCCTGGTGCGTGGCGAAGGCTGCGACCTGTTCATCGACGCCTTCGAATGACCCCCTGATTCGTGGGGTACACGCGGCTGGAAGCAACCCCTAGCATTCGGGTCGTGAGCAGTGACGATCAGGTGCCACAGAGCACCGCGCCCTTCACCGCGGCCGGCATGCAGGGATGAGGCCGGCCGCGGCCCTCTAACGCGCGGATTCGCCGATCAGGCCGCGGCGCGTGGCTTCGAGCGTCGCTTCGGCGCGCGAATTGATCTGCAGCTTGCGGTAGATGTCCTTCACGTAGCCGGCGACGGTGTGGCGCGTCAGTTGCAGCGCATTCGCGGTGTCGATCACCGTCAGTCCCTTCGCGATCAGTTTCAGCACGTCGCGTTCGCGTGCGGTCAACGGGTCGTCGGGTTCCTTCGTTGCGGAGGGCGGTGCCTGAAAATGGCGCAGCACGCGCCGCGCGATCGACGGCGACAGTGGCGGCTGGCCGTCGACGATGCCGCGCAACAGCTCCGCGATCGATTCGACCGTCGCATCCTTCAGCAGATAGCCATGTGCACCGACCTTCAGTGCCGGGAACAGGTGCGCGTCGTCGTCGAACACCGTGGTCACGACGACCTGGGTCTGCGGCGCTTCGCGGATCAGCATCTCGATCAACTGCATGCCGGAACCGTCGGGCAGGCCGAGGTCGCAGAGCACCAGCGGCGGCGGCGATTTCATCGCTTCGCGACCGCTGGCGACATCGACCGCAAAGCGCACGTCGATGCCCGGAAAGGCGAGTTCGAGTGCGCGCGCCAGCCAGTCGCGGCAGTGGTCGAGGTCGTCGACGACGAGGGCCTGCGCGAAACCGCTCATGCCGCGCGCTCCGGTGTTTCGTTCAACGCGACGCTGAGAATGACCTTGGTGCCATGCCCGGTGGCGTCGCGCCAGGTGACGTTGCCGTCGAGTTCCTTCGCCCGTTCGCGCATGTTGTGGGTGCCGCGACCACGCCCGGCGCTGCCGCGGCCGATGCCGTCGTCGCTGAGTTCGAGGGTGAGGCGATCGTTGGTTGCATCGACGCGTACGCGCAGTCGCGTCGCACCGGCATGGCGAATGGTGTTGCTGATCGCTTCGCGCACGATGCGGAACAGGTGCAGAGACTGATGTTGCGACAGCGGCGGATCGGCGATCTCGTCCTCTTCCTGCCAGTCGAGCGTGATCTTCACGGCGGCAAGGCGCTGCGTTGCCTCCGAGCGGATGTCGGCGAGCACATCGCCGAGCGTGCCGGGCTCGCCGCGCGACCGCGTGACCACGTCGCGCAGGTCCTGCAGCACGGCGCGGGCCAGATCGGCCTGACGCGGATCGCTCGCGGTATGGATCAGTTGCAGCAGCTTGGCACCGAGATCGTCGTGCAGGTCGGCATAGATGCGCTCGCGTTCCTCGGCCAGCGCCTGGGCGGTATCGATCTGGGGCACGGCGATCACGGCTGTGGCCCGCGGTCGGCGCGCCCACCCCCACGCGAACGCGAATCCGGCGACAAAGGCGAACAGGGCAGCGAGCGCGGTCATGCCGCTATGGTGCCCGACTCGGCGCGATGCCGCCAATCGCAACCGGCTACTCGAATCCGTCCTTGAACATCTGCGGCCCCGCGCATTCCTCGATCTGGCGAGGACTGAACAACACGTGGTAGATCGCGCCATCGAGCATTCCGGCATCGGCGTAGATCTGCCAACGACTGCTCGACGGGTTGTAGTCCACGTCGAACGGGCCATTGCCGAAGTACGAACTGACTTGCAGCCGCGCGCACGGCTTGCCGTCGATCAGCGGGTGCGACAACGTGGTCGTGCCCAGGGCGGTGTTGCCGGGCCGGGCCGTGTGGCGAAACGCGCTCGGGCTCGGCGGTTGCGCATAGACGTTGAAGGCGGCGCCATTGGGTATCGCATTGCCGGAGACATTGGCGATGCGCCAGCGCTCGTCCCCGAAATACTGCAAGGTGACGTGGCTGTTGTTGTAGACGCCGCTCGACGCCGGCGAGTCCTGCGGGTTCCAGTTCTGTGCGATCAGCACGATCGCGTCCTGGCGGGCATTGGTGCTGGGGTGATCGATCAGGGTCGACGGATTCGTCGGGCCGGAGGCGGGAAGCCGATGCAGGAACAGCCCGAGATCGGCATAGGTGCCGGACGTGTTCGGTGCCGCCGGCGAGAACAGGTTGAAGCCGGCGCCGGTCGGCATGCCCGCGAGATTCTCGCTGAAGATGCGCCACTCGAACGATGCGCCCAGCCAATAGACGCCTGGCGGCGCGGTATAGGTGACCGATCCGAGGTCGAAGTTCGGCGTCGCGAACACCCGCGCCGACGGCGCCGCATTGGTCGTCGGATGATTCAGTACCAGCGTGTTGCCGAAGGTGTTCGAGGCATTGGCCAACACGTCGAACCAGCCGTCGCCGTATTCGTAGGCGCCGATGTCGATGCTGCTGCCTTTCACGCGGCGCAGGCCATCGGCATCGAGGCTGGGCCAAGTCGCTGGACCCGGCCACGAGGTGTTGTCGCCCGCGCCGATGGCTGGCGAGTTCGGCAGCAGATAGGGCGCATCGCGCGAGAACAGGCGCGGGTCGTCGTAACGGGTTCCGATGCCGGGGGTGAATCCGCTGCCGTTGCTGCCATTGGCGAAAAACAGGTTGTAGCGATTCGTCAGGGCGCTGGCCTCGGCGGTGGCCAACACCGCCGTGGTGTTGTGGGCCAGCAGGTTGTTGTCGATGCGACCGGGGATCGGATTGATGGTCGGTGGCGTCGGCGGAAAGGGCGCAGCGGTTACGCGCAGCGCCGTGCCCAGGTCGATGATCGTGTTGTTGACGACATCGGCCTCCACGTAATGATCTGCGGCGAACAGGCAAATGCCCGTGCCGACGCCGCGAACCGCGGGCGTGATGACGTTGTTCAATATCTCGACATTCGACGGGAACAGCTTGCCTGGCTCCGCGGCCCGGCCGGCCATGCAGATCGCGCCGTACACGAAAGAGCCGCGAATGCGATTCGATGCGATCACCAGGTCCACCGCGGATGTCGTCGACTGGGTGCCGACGAGGATGCCGTAGGCACTGGCGCTGCCATCTGGAATGTTGATCCGGTTGAATGCGATCTCGCCGTCGATCACGCCGCCCGAGGCGACCACGGCCGCGAAGTTGCCCGCGCCGCCGGTGCGCAGATAGTCGTTGTCGCGCACCCGCAGGTTCAAGTTTCCGGCGCCGCTGTTGTCCACCTGTACGCCACCTCCGGCGAGGCCGAGATGTTCGAAGCGCATGTGTTCGATCGTCACGAACGCGGTACCGCTGCCGAGGGTCGCCTGCACGTCGACCCCGCCGCCCTGGCGAAGCGTGAGGCCGTCGATCGTCACGTTGATCGGGCCGGCCGCTGCGACATCGATGCCGGTGCCGTTCGGGAACACCGGGCGGCGCCCCGGCGCGGCACGCAGGATCAGATTGCGGCTGATGGCCAGGTTGCTGGTCGGCGTGGGGCCGATCGATGTCGGCGCATTGATATCGATGCTGATCACCGCGCCATCGATCACGCCGTCGACGCATTGCTGCAGCGTGCCGTTGCATGGCGCGGATGCCGCAGGCCACAGGAATCCCTGGGCGTGTGCCCCGGTTGATGCGACAGCGGCCAGCAGTACCGCCAAAACCCATGTGCAGAATCTGGACATGCAAGCCCCCCACCATTTCGCCGCGACAATAGCCGCAGACGCTCAGGATGGCATGACCCAGATCATGACCGGACGATGTCGCCGGGCGGCACCTCACCCCACCGCTTTGCGCACCGAGGCCATCGGCAAGGCGTCGATGCGCGCGTAGTCGTCGCGTGTGAACAGCATCGGATCATCGCGATAGGCCAGCGCCATCGCGGTGGCGTCGTCGCCCCAGAACAGTTCGTCGCCGATCGCGAGCGTGGGTACGCCGAACACGCCGCGCGCGATCGCCGCTTCGGTGTTCGTGCGCAATGTCGTCTTCACGTCCACGCGACTGCTTGCCGCAGCGACATCGTCGATGCCGAAGCCACGTGCCAGTTCGGCGAAATCGTCGCTCGAACCGCCGCGGCCCCAGATCTGCGCGAAGATCGCATCGATCACGTCATGCCGCGCATCGAGCGCGACCGCGAGGCGCAACGCCGTCAGCGGATTGAACGGGTGTGCGTCCGGAAACCGGAATGGCAGGCCGCGGCGCGTGGCTTCGAAATGCACATGGCGATAGGTGAAACGACGCTTCGCCATCATCTCGGCCGGACCCTTGTGGCCGAGGTGATCGAGCACGGCCGCGAACAGGATCGGCACCGGTTGAACCGTCACGCCGAGCGACTTCAGCCGCTGCCACTGCAGGTAGGCGAACGGCGAGATGAAGTCGAAGTACCAGGTCGGATTCATGCGTCGGTGCCGGTGATGAAGCGCACGGCGCGACCGACCACGAGCGGATCGGCCAGCACCAGGCGATGGCCGAGACCGGCGGTCGGCAGGAACTCGGCGCGCAACCAGCTTTGCGACAGCGCCACGCCTTCGCTGAAGGGCACCATGTCGTCGTCGCGGTCGTGCACGATCAGGCCACTCACCGGCAGGCGCGGGCCGACGCGGGCCATGTCGAGTTCGGCCGCCGGCACACCGACATGGCGATCCACGACATCGAAGAAGGTGTCGCGCGCCGATGCGGGC
>JAKJFE010000031.1 GCA_022705045.1 Pseudomonadota bacterium
TTCCCACAGGTCGCGATTCTTGACCGGATCGCGACCACTGGTGCGCCAGCCGTTGCGCTTCCAGCCTGCCATCCATTGCTCGACGCCCTGCTTCAGGTATTGCGAGTCCGTGGTCAGGTCGACCTCGCACGACTTGGTCAGCGATTCGAGTGCGCGCAATGCCGCGGTCAGCTCCATGCGATTGTTCGTGGTCGCCGGCTCGGCGCCATTCAACCAGCGCTCGGCATCGCGGTAGCGCAGCAAGGCCGCCCATCCGCCCGGTCCGGGATTTCCGGAGCAGGCGCCGTCGGTGAAGATCTGTACGCGCGTGCCGCTCATGCCGCCAGTCCATTGCGCGACGTCGGACGTGCGATCCAGCCGGACGCAGGCGTGGCTGCACGCAGGCGCGGACGCAGACGGCGCACGTTGGGCAACTCACGGCGCTTGCGCGCTTCGATCAGGCACAGCCCCGACCACATGCGCGCCGGCGCCAACACTCGCGCGACATCGCGGCCATCGAAATCGACGCGCGACACCCGGAGGTCGACGCAGCCCCGCGCAGCCAAGGCCTCGAGCAGGCTGCGGGTCCCGTGCACGCGCAATGCCGGCGCACCGCTGTCGGCGAATTGCGCGCGACAACGCGTCCAGCCGAGCGCGCCGACGGTCAACAGGAGAATGCGGCGTTCGGGCTTGAGCACGCGCAACGCCTCGTCCAGCAACGCATCGACATCGGGCACCACCTCGACGGCATGCTGCAACACAATCCGGTCGATGCTGTCGTCGCGCAACGGCCAAAGCGATGACGCCGCCACCAGATCGCCGCTCAAGCGCAGCGGCGTGGCCTGCAAGTCGAGCACGCCCGCCTCGACCACACGCAGGCCACCGGCGCATGACAACCAGAGTTCGCGCTCGTCCGGCGCTGGCGCATTGGCCAGCGCGCGTCGTTCGGCCGCGAGCAGACGCGGCCACCATGGCGCAGGCGCGACGGTCGATGAATCGGCAGATGGGCGCATGACACGGCTCGGCTTCGCGGAAGCGTGATTGTGATACAAGCCGACCAGCCTCCGGAAGAATTGCGTCCGATGCCAAACCCTGCATGTACACCGATCGCCGGCCTCGACGTCCATCGGCTGCCGGCGTTCGCCGACAACTACCTGTGGCTGCTGCAATCCGGCACCCGCGCCCTGGTGGTCGATCCGGGCGATGCCGATGTCATCGACGCCGCCTTGCGTCGCTACGAGATCACCCTCGCCGGCATCCTGGTCACTCATCATCATCCCGACCACATTGGCGGTGTACCGGCGCTCACGGCAACACACGCCTGCCCGGTCTTCGGTCCCGGCGACACGCGCATTCCCGGCGTGACCACCGTGACCGGCGAAGGCGATGTCATTCGTGTCGACGGCTTTCCGGATATCGCGGTCTGGCATGTTCCGGGTCATACGCGCACGCATCTGGCCTACGCCATCTCGGGCGCGATCTTCGTCGGCGATGTGTTGTTTGGTGCTGGCTGCGGGCGCGTGTTCGAAGGCGAGATGAGCGATCTGTTTCGTTCGCTGCAACGCATCGCCGCCCTGCCCAACGACACCTGGATCTTCTGCGCACATGAATACACGCGGGCGAACCTGGCGTTTGCAGCGGTCATCGAACCGGACAATGCCGCGATCGCCGAACGCCAGGCCGTACTCGCCGACGGCGCGCCTTCGGTGCCATTCCGACTGGTCGGCGAACGTGCGAGCAATGTCTTTCTGCGCTGCGACCAGCCCGCGGTACGCGAGCGCGTCGCCGATCACGTGCAACGGCCGCTCGCGCATCCCGCCGATGTCTTCGCCGCCCTGCGACAATGGAAGAATGTCCATGTCTGATCGCTTCATGACGTTGCGCGCCTGGCCGGCGCTGTTTGTCCTGTGCCTCGCAGCGTGTACGGCACCAACACGCACCGATCCGGTCGATGCATCCGCGCCGCCGCCGGCACGGCACGAACCAGCGCCCGCCGAACCCGTCGCGCCCGCGATCGCGGAATCCGCGTCTGAAAGCAACACATCGCCATCGATCGCCGCGAACGTATCCGAGCCACCGGCGCCGGACCTCTGGCAATCGATCATCGCCCGCCATGCGTTCGTCGACTGCGCCGACCCGGCGCCGGCCGTGCGGCGCTGGGAGCGCATCTACGCGCAGTCGCCGAAACGCCATGCCGAAGCGCTGGCCGAATCGGCACCGTGGATCGGTTATGTCGCCGACGAACTGGAACGCCGCGGCCTGCCCTCCGAGTACGTCTGGCTGCCCTTTGTCGAGAGCCGTTATCACGCCTTCCGCACACGCGGCGACCGCCCAGCCGGGGCCTGGCAGATGATGCCCACGACCGCGCGCTGGCGTGGCCTGCGCATCAGCGACGACTACGACGGCCGCCTCGATTTTGTCGCCGCCACCGACGCCGCGCTCGATCTGATCGAACATCTTGCCGAAGTGTTCGATCGCGACTGGTCGCTGGTGACGATGGCGTACAACGCGGGCGAATACCGCATCAAGGGCGCACTCGAACGTGCCCGCAAGGCCGGCAAACCGACGCGACCCGAGCAACTCGCGGTCAGTCCGATCACCCACGAACATCTGGTCAAGCTGCGTGCACTGACCTGCATCGCCACGCACCCCGAACGCGTGGCGCTGACCTTGCCCGCGTTTGATGAAACCCGGCAGTTGCAACCGACCACGGTGCCGAAGGCGATGAATGTGTCACAGCTCGCCGCACTCTCCGGCGTGTCGACGACGCAATGGCTGCTATGGAATCCGGCCTGGCGTCGCGGTCACGTCGACGCCGGCACGGCCATCCTGTTGCCACGGGCATTGCTCGAAACCAGCATCGCAGCCATCTCGGCGGCCACGCCAGCAAGCATCGAGCGTGTCGCCGACGCGCCAGTGAACGCCGACGCCAAGGTGCATGTCGTACACAGCGGAGACTCGGCCTGGACGATCGCACGGCGATATCACGTGTCCCTGGCGGCCTTGCTGTCGATCAATGGTCTCGGCAAGACATCGGTCCTGCGGCCCGGCCAGAAACTACGATTGCCATAGCATCGGCAGGGTATCAATACGCCGGCGCATCGTTGCCCGGCCAGAAAGCCCCCGGCTAGACTGCGCGCCCGCTGTCTAGCATCGAGAGAAGCATCATGGGTTTCCTGCAAGGCAAACGCGCACTGATCGTCGGCATCGCGAGCGAGCGCTCCATCGCCACCGGCATCGCCGAAGCAATGCATCGCGAAGGCGCCGAACTCGCCTTCAGCTACCAGAACGAACGCCTGAAATCGCGCGTCGAAGAAGCCGCCAAGGAGTTCGGTTCCGACATCGTGCTGCCCTGCGACGTGGCGTCCGACGCTGAGATCGCGGCGTTGTTCGAAGCGCTCGGTCAGCACTGGGGTCAACTCGACATCCTCGTGCATTCCGTCGGCTTCGCGCCGCGTGAATCGATCCAGGGCGACTTCCTTGACAGCATCTCGCGCGAGGCGTTCGGCATCGCCCATGACATCTCGAGCTACAGCCTCGCCGCGCTGGCCAAGGCCGCTCGGCCGATGATGCGCGGCCACGACAGCGCAGTTCTGACACTCAGTTATCTCGGTGCCGTCCGCGCCATGGCGAACTACAACGTCATGGGCCTGGCCAAGGCATCGCTCGAAGCCAATGTGCGCTATCTCGCGCGCTGTCTCGGCCCCGAGGGCATCCGCGTCAACGGCATCTCGGCAGGACCGATCAAGACACTGGCGGCATCGGGCGTCAGCAATTTCCGCAAGATGCTCGACCACGTCGAGGAAGCGTCACCGCTGCGCCGCAACGTAACGATCGAACAAGTCGGCAACGTGGCCGCCTTCCTGTGCTCGGATCTTGCCGCTGGCGTCACCGGTGAAATCACCTACGTCGACTCCGGCTACAACGTGCTTGGCATGACGGGCATCTGATCGCACGACCGGCACTCATTGCCATCCGGAAAAGAAAAAGGCGCCCCAGGGCGCCTTTTTTGCAGATGCTGTCAGTTCAGCGAATCACAAACGATCTTCGCGCACGACGATGTCGACGCGCTTGCGCAGGGCGTCGCGCAACGCGATGTTGTCGCTGGACGCAAAACCCGACTTCAGGGTGTCACGCGCCGAGTTGCGCGCAGACGCATCCGCGGCCTTCGGGTCGCCATCCTTGACCGTGCTGAGCTCAAGCAGGGAATAACGCTGATCGCCGCCCTGAACCAGGGCCTGTGCTGTCTTGCCCTCGAGCGGACGCGGCAACTTGAATGCCTCGGCGACCAGCTTGGCATCGTGCGTCATGCCGTTGCGGCCAATGCCCTCGGCCGCGACGACCTGCACACCGGCCGAAGCGGCCAACGCATCCAGGGATTCTCCTGCCTGCAATCGCTTGAACAATCCGTCGGCGTCCTCCTTGGCCTTCTTGCCGTGACGCTCCGTCGCCAACGCCGCCTTCACTTCGGCAACCACGTCTTCGAACTTGCGGGGTGCCGCCGGCTTGTGTTCAAGCAGACGCAACACAACGACATGGTTTTCGCCAATTTCGATCGCATCGCTGTTGTTGCGTTCAGCCAGCACGGTGTCCGAGAACGCCGCCTCACGCACCTTCGGATACACGGCAATGCCGCCACCGAAATCGCGGTCGAACAGCTCGGTCTTCTGCACCGGCATCTCGAGTGCCTTCGCGGTCGGCTCAAGCGAACCCGGGCTGGCGAACGACTCATCGACGAGATCGTTGAACTTTTCGCCGAACAGATGCTCACGCTCGCTGGTCGCATACTCCGCTTCGAGTTCCGCACGCACTTCTTCGAACGGACGGAAGCTCGCCGCACGCGACTCGCGCACGGTGATCAGGTGATAACCCTGATCGGTACGCACCGGATCGGACACAGCACCGACCGCGAGACCGAACAACGCATCCTCGAATGCCGGCTCGAAAGCGCCGGTCTTTTCGATCCAGCCCAGATCGCCACCGCTTTCCTTGGAACCGATGTCGTCGGACGATTCGCGCGCCACCGTCTCGAACGCAGCGCCGCCACGGATCTTCGCAAGCAACTCGTTCGCCCTCGCAAGCGCGGCCTTCTGCGCATCCGCACCCGCATCCGCTGCGACCCCCACAAGAATGTGAGACGTCAAACGCTGGTCACCGCTGCCGTAACGCGCCGACTTCTGCTGTTCGTAACGATCACGCAGCGTCGCTTCGTCCGCAGGAGGAACGACCAGGGTCGCCGCATTCAATTCGATGTACTCGACCGATACCTGTTCCTTGGTCTCGAACTTCGAGGCATTCTTCTGGAAGTACGCCTTGGCATCGTCATCGCTGATCTGATCGGCGGTCACGACAGGCGTGTCCAACGTCACATATCGGAAGCTGCGGGTTTGGTCGCGCAACCGCAGATACTCATCCACTTCAGCTTCCGTGACCATGGCGCTTGCTTCGATCTGCGAGGGCAATTCGCGCACCGCAAGATCCCGGCGCATACGCTGCTCGAACTCGTCGACCGTCATGTTGTTCGCTTGCAACACGGCCGTGTACTGCGCCGGACTGAATTTGCCGTCGATCTGGAAGGCTTCCAGCTTCATGATCTCGTCGCGCAAGCGCGCGTCCGACACCGCCACGCCTGCAGCGGCACCGGCTTGCGTCATCAGCTCTTCGTCGACGAGTTGATCAACCACCTGGCGCTTGTATTGCGCCGTGTTGAAGTAGTCCGAATTGAACGACTCGCCCATCATCGCGCGCATACGCTGCACGTGCTCGTTCATGCGCTGACGATAGTCGCTCGAAGAAATCTCCGTGCGACCGACTTTCGCGACGCCGGTATCGCCGCCAGCGACGAAATATCCCTGGATGCCGAAGAACATGAAGGCCGCCATCAACATCGTGAGGATGGCGTAAGCAATCTTGGATCCGGACTTGTCGCGAATACTCTGCAGCATGGTGGGCTCTCGATACAGCGCAACGAATGCGCGTTCCGGGAAAAACAAGGGCGCCACGTGGGCGCCCTTGCAAGAGTTGGCGGAGTGGACGGGGCTCGAACCCGCGACCCCCGGCGTGACAGGCCGGTATTCTAACCAACTGAACTACCACTCCGTTTTCTTCTGGTGGGTGCTGAGGGTTTCGAACCCCCGACCCTCGCCTTGTAAGGGCGACGCTCTACCGCTGAGCTAAGCACCCAGCGAAGCGCATTAGTTTATTGCATCCTTCAGCGCTTTGCCAGCCTTGAATGCAGGAATTTTCGACGCCTTGATCTTGATGGTCGCACCGGTGCGCGGGTTGCGGCCCGTACGCGCAGCACGCTTGCGAACTGCGAAGGTACCGAAACCGACGAGCGACACGCTGTCGCCCTTCTTCAGCGACTTCTTGACGACTTCGATCAATGCATCCAGTGCGCGACCAGCATCAGCTTTGCTCAGCTCAGCCTGATCGGCCATCAATGAGATGATATCAGATTTGTTCATGTGTCACTCCCTCAGGATTTCTGGGTCATTATCTTGGGCGTCGTTCCGTCGCGCGTAGGACGTGCGCTGCGTCGAAGCGGTTCCACCACACTTGAGTCGGGCGATGCAATCGCATCCTCACTCGTGCCGTGGGCGCGCTTTTATACCAGTCCGATTTCGGGCACGCAACAAAAAAGCTAGGAAAAACGCGCGTTCCGTCAGTGTTTCAGCGGCGCACCATCGCCTTTGACTTCACCTTCGATCTTCGTTGCCGGAGCCTCTTCCGAAGCACTCGTGACGACCGTCGCAATCTCCTTCTGCATCGCCACCAGCGGACGCTCCAGAGCAAGATCCAGCACTTCGTCGATCCAGCGCACCGCGCGGATATCGAGTGCTTCGGTGATGTTCTTCGGAATGTCCGCGAGGTCCTTGCGATTGTCCTCGGGAATGATCACGCGCTTGATGCCCCCACGATGCGCTGCGAGCAGTTTTTCCTTCAAACCACCGATCGGCAACACGCGACCACGCAAGGTGATCTCGCCGGTCATGGCGATGTCGGAACGGACCGGCACCTTGGTCAACGTGGACACGAGTGCCGTGCACATCGCGATTCCGGCGCTCGGACCATCTTTCGGCGTTGCGCCTTCAGGCACGTGAATATGGATATCCGATTTCTGGTTGAACTCGGGATCGATGCCGAACCGATCGGCGCGCGCGCGGACGACCGACAATGCCGCCTGGATCGACTCCTGCATCACGTCGCCCAATTGTCCCGTGTGAATCAGCTTGCCCTTGCCGGCGATGGTTGTCGCCTCGATGCTGAGCAGATCACCGCCGACCTGCGTCCACGCGAGACCAGTGACAAGTCCGACTTCATTCTGTTGTTCGGCGCGACCGAAGTCGAAGCGGCGCACGCCGAGATACTTCTCCACTTCAGCGGCACCGACATCGATCATCGATGCTTTCGACTTGCCGCGCTTGCCCTTGCCCGAGGGTTTCGCCCCGGCCAGCAGGATTTCTTTGACCACCTTGCGACAGATCTTCGCGATCTCGCGATCGAGATTGCGCACGCCGGATTCGCGCGTGTAGTAGCGCACGATGTCGCGCAACGCATCATCCCGGATATGAAGCTCGTTCGCCTGGATGCCCGCAGCCTTCATCTCCTTCTGCACGAGATACCGCGAAGCGATGCTGATCTTCTCGTCTTCCGTGTAACCCGGAATGCGGATGATCTCCATGCGGTCAAGCAGCGCTGCGGGAATATTGAGACTGTTCGCAGTGGCAATGAACATCACCTCGGACAGATCGAAGTCGACTTCAAGGTAGTGATCATTGAACGTGTTGTTCTGCTCGGGGTCGAGCACCTCCAGCAACGCAGACGACGGGTCGCCACGGAAGTCCATCGACATCTTGTCGATCTCGTCCAGCATGACCAGGGGGTTGCGCACGCCGACCTTGTTGAGGTTCTGGATCACGCGCCCCGGCATCGACCCGATGTAGGTACGACGGTGTCCGCGAATCTCGGCCTCGTCGCGTACGCCACCGAGTGCCATGCGAACGAACTTGCGATTCGTCGCCTTCGCGATCGACTGGCCCAGCGAGGTCTTGCCCACACCCGGCGGACCCACGAGACACAGGATCGGCCCCTTGAGCTTCTTCACCCGTTGCTGCACGGCGAGATATTCGAGGATGCGTTCCTTGACCTTCTCGAGACCGTAGTGGTCGGTGTCCAGCACCTGTTCGGCCTGCCTGAGGTCACGACGCACCTTGGTACGCTTTTTCCACGGCGCGCCAACCAGCCAGTCGAGATAGTTGCGCACGACCGTGGCTTCCGCCGACATCGGCGACATCTGCTTCAGCTTGTTGAGTTCATTGCGCGCCTTGGTCTCGACCACCTTGGGCATGCCGGCGGAGGCGATCTTCTTCGCCATCTCGTCCAGTTCGTTGGGGGCGGCCTCGTCAAGATCACCCAACTCCTTCTGGATCGCCTTCATCTGCTCGTTGAGATAGTACTCGCGCTGGCTCTTTTCCATCTGCGACTTCACTCGGCCGCGAATGCGCTTTTCCATCTGCTGCATGTCGATTTCGCCGGTGACGAAACCGATCAGAAGTTCGAGACGTTCGAACACATCGACGGCCTCGAGCACGCGCTGCTTGTCCTGCAGGCGGATCGACAGATGCGCCGCGATGGTGTCGGCTAGGCGGCCGGCATCGTCCAGACCGGCGAGGGTCGTCATCAACTCCGGCGGCACCTTGCGATTGATCTTGATGAACTGCTCGAACATCAACAACAGCGACTTGGATGCCGCCTCGATCTCGCGTTCGTCGCGCGCCACGCTCGCAGTGATCTCCTCCACTGCCGCGGTGACAAAACTACCCGCATCCATGACCTCTGTCGCGCGAACGCGCGCACCACCCTCGACCAGCACCTTGATCGTGCCGTCCGGAAGTTTCAGCAGTTGCAGGACCGTCGCGAGCGTGCCGATCTGGTACATGTCGCCCGCGCCGGGATCGTCGGTATCCGGGCTCTTCTGGGCCAGCAACACGATCTGCTTGTCGCCCTCCATCGCGGCGTCGAGCGCGCGGATCGACTTTTCGCGCCCGACGAAGAGCGGAATCACCATGCTCGGATAGACGACGACATCGCGCAGCGGCAACACGGGCAAGCTGGCGGACATCTCGGGGGAAGACTTGAGCGTCATGCGGTTCTCCGGATCGGGAGTGCAGGCACACCTTGCGCCCGCCGTCATGTTGCGTCAAGTGAGGTCGGCGCCGTCGAATGCAAGCGCCGACCAGTGCATCACCGGGCTTAGTCGCCCGACGCAGCGCGGATCGCCGGCTGCGGCACGCTGCTGTAGATCAGATAAGGCTCAGCAGAACCATTGATCACGCCTTCATCGACCACGACCTTGCTGACATTTTCGAGTGACGGCAGGTCATACATCGTTTCCAGCAGAACCTGTTCGATGATGGTGCGCAGGCCACGTGCGCCAGTACGACGCTTCAATGCCTTGCGCGCCACCGCACGCAGCGCGTCTTCGCGGAATTCGAGCTCGACGCCTTCCATCTCGAACAGTTTGCGGAACTGCTTGGTGATGGCGTTCTTGGGCTCGCTCAGAATCTTGATCAACGCGTCTTCGTCGAGCTCATCGAGCGTGGCCACCACAGGCAGGCGACCAACGAATTCCGGAATCAGACCGAACTTGATCAGATCTTCCGGTTCGATCGTCTTGAGAACGTCGCCAACGCTGACGCGCTTTTCCTTGCTGCGCACTTCGGCCGAGAAGCCGATGCCGGTCGACTCTGATCGTGACTGGATGATCTTTTCCAGGCCTGCGAAAGCGCCGCCACAGATGAAAAGAATGTTGCGCGTGTCGACCTGCAGGAATTCCTGCTGCGGATGCTTTCGGCCACCCTGGGGCGGCACCGACGCGATGGTGCCTTCGATCAGCTTGAGCAGGGCCTGCTGCACACCCTCGCCCGAGACATCGCGGGTGATTGACGGGTTTTCCGATTTGCGCGAAATCTTGTCGATCTCGTCGATGTAGACGATACCGGTCTGCGCCTTCTCGACGTCGTAATCACACTTCTGCAGCAACTTCTGGATAATGTTCTCAACGTCTTCGCCGACGTAACCGGCTTCGGTCAACGTTGTTGCATCGGCGATCGTGAACGGCACGTTCAACAAACGCGCCAGCGTTTCCGCCAGCAGCGTCTTGCCCGAACCGGTCGGACCAACCAGCAGAATGTTGCTCTTCGACAGCTCGATATCGTCGCTGCGCTGACGTGATTCAAGACGCTTGTAATGGTTGTAGACCGCGACCGCGAGCACCTTCTTGGCACGTGACTGGCCAACGACATATTGATCCAGCGTATCGAGGATCTCGCGCGGCTTCGGCAGATGGCTGCGCGCTGTCGCGGCTTTCTCTTCCAGTTCTTCGCGAATAATGTCGTTGCAGAGCTCGACGCACTCGTCGCAGATGAACACCGATGGTCCGGCGATCAGCTTGCGGACTTCATGCTGACTCTTGCCGCAGAAGGAGCAATAAAGAACCTTGGTGGATTCGCCGCGGGTGCTTCGATCGTCGCTCATCTTGCGTGGGGTTCCTGACTGCGTCTCGCGTTACGGCCACAGAATAGCACAGGGCATCCCGCCGCCTCTCGGCGCGGGATGCCGCATCAATGGTTTGGACGTCAGCTCGCCTTGACGCTGTCGAGGGGACGATTGGCCAAGACCGAATCGACCAGACCGTAGTCCTTGGCTTCGTCGGCGCTCATGAAGTAGTCGCGGTCCACGTCCCGTTCGATTTGCTCCAACGAGCGGCCGGTGTGCTCGGACATCATCACGTTGAGCTTGGCCTTGATCGACAGGATTTCCTTCGCATGGATCGCGATGTCCGATGCCTGACCGGAGAAACCGGCCGACGGCTGATGGATCATCACGCGCGAGTTCGGCAGGCAGTAACGCTTGCCTTTCGCGCCAGCCGACAGCAGGAAGGCGCCCATGCTCGCGGCTTGGCCAATGCAGATCGTGCTGACGTCCGACTTGATGAATTTCATCGTGTCGTAGATCGCCAGGCCGGCGGTGACGGAACCGCCGGGGCTGTTGATGTAAAGACTGATGTCCTTGTCGGGGTTCTCCGACTCGAGGAACAGCAGCTGCGCGACGATCACGTTGGCCATGTAGTCCTCAACCGGACCAACACAGAAGATCACACGCTCCTTCAACAGGCGCGAGTAGATGTCGTAGGCACGTTCGCCGCGCGAGGTCTGCTCGACCACCATCGGCACCAAGTTCAATCCTGTGATCACGTCGGTTCTCCGTCAGGGTGCGCGCAATGGTGGGGATGGAACCGCGTCAATTCAACGCGGCGCCTGCATCAGCTGCTGGAAGCCTAGGAACTGCGGCGTGACCTTGGCGTGCTCGAACACCCAGTCGGCCACTTCGTCTTCCATGGCGCGAATGCGCAAACCCTGCATCAGCTGCTGGTCACGGAGATACATCTCGATGACCTTCTGCGGTTCCTCGTAGGTCGAGGCAATCGTCGCCAGCATGTCCGACACGCGCTGCTGCGTCGGGCGGATCTGATGGCGGATCGACAGCTCTTCGAGCAGCACGCTGGCATGCACGCGGTTGCGTGCGACGGTGCGCATCTGTTCGGTCGGCTCGGTCGGCGCTTCCGCAGCACGACCGGCGCGCGAGGCAGCCTCCTGCGCCTGCGCGAGCAACGCCCGGGTCTCGGCTTCGATGCGCGACTGCGGCAGATCGAAGCCCTTGAACGTGAACACCAGCGTGTCCACGGCATGCAGCTTGTTGCGGCCATTCAGTGCCGTGCGCATCTCGCGCTCGAGGTTGGCGCGCACGTCCTGGCGAAACTTGTCGAGACCGCCACTGATGCCGAAGCTGGCCGCGAACGCCTCATCGACGACCGGCAGGCTGGACTCCTGCACACGCACGACCTTGATGTGCACATCGGCCGGCTTGCCCGCCAAACCGGCATCGCGGAACTCCGCCGGAAAATCGACCTTGGCATGCTTTTCCTGGTCAGCCGCCATGCCGAGCAGCGTGTCTTCGAAACTCTTGAACAACGCACCGCTGCCGATCACGGTTCCGGCACGCTCCAGGCCTTCCGCAGGGAAGCGCGAGTCACCTGCCTGCGCCGAAAATTCGAAAACAACCATGTCGCCACTCTGCGCGGCGCGGTCGATCGGGGACCACTGACGGCGCTGCTGGCGCAAGGTCTCGATCATCCGTTCGACATCGGCTTCTTCGACCTTCGACTCGAGACGAGTCAGCGCGAGATTCGCCACGTCGATTTCACCAACTTCCGGCATCACGTCGAACGTCGCGGTGTAGACGAGCTCTTCCTTGGGCGCGTCGTTGTCGCGCGAAATGCGCGGCGACATCGCCGGACGCAGCTTGTGCTGGCTGATCGCATCCTGGAAAGAGCCGCCGATCACGTCTCCGAGGATCTCCGAACGAACCTGCTCACCGAAGCGCTTCTCGATGACGTTCGCCGGCACCTTGCCGGGGCGAAAACCCTTCAGCCGAACATTCTGCCCAAGCTCACGCATGCGGTCACGAACGCGTTCTTCGTAACGGGCAGCGGGAACGCGCACCGTCATCTTGCGCTCAAGCGTGCTGATCTGTTCGACCGAAACTTGCATGGAAACTCCTGAAAGCTGAACGTGATGGTTTGCGCGGCTCGGCGCTGGTGCGAAAGGAGAGACTCGAACTCTCACGGGTTGCCCCGCTGGAACCTAAATCCAGTGCGTCTACCGATTCCGCCACTTTCGCATGAAGACGCCGACCGCGGTGAGCTGAACCTGAGAGTGAGAGGAGAAGTGGTGGGCCGTCTAGGACTCGAACCTAGAACCTGCGGATTAAGAGTCCGTTGCTCTACCATTGAGCTAACGGCCCACACTGGAAAACTGGGGTGGATAATGGGATTCGAACCCACGACCCTCGGAATCACAATCCGATGCTCTAACCAGCTGAGCTATATCCACCATTGTAACAACTACTACTCCGGTGGCGCGCCCGACAGGACTCGAACCTGCAACCGCCGGCTTAGAAGGCCGGTGCTCTATCCGGTTGAGCTACAGGCGCCGAAACCTGGGACCGGTTGGTCGGGGTAGAGGGATTCGAACCCCCGACATCCTGCTCCCAAAGCAGGCGCGCTACCAGACTGCGCTATACCCCGCTGGTTCCGGCCGCGTCGCGTTTCAGACGTTTTCCGAAGGCGCCGCATGGTACGCATCGTACCTCGCGTCGTCAACGCAATCCGCTCGACTGTTGCACTCACCAAAATCAATTTGTCGAAACGACGCGGGGCGCTTTCGCGCCCCGCGTCATCCAACATATTGGCGCGCCCGGAGAGATTCGAACTCCCGACCACCAAGTTCGTAGCCTGGTACTCTATCCAACTGAGCTACGGGCGCAAGCAAGGAGCGGAATTATGGTGTGCTCCAGCGAGATCGTCAACACCTCACAGAAAATTTTTCTGCATCGATTTCAACGTCCCGCACAAAAAGCAAACGGCCCATCAGGGCCGCTTGCTTGACTGGCGGAGTGAGAGGGATTCGAACCCTCGATAAGGCTTTTGACCCTATACTCCCTTAGCAGGGGAGCCCCTTCGGCCTCTCGGGCATCACTCCGAACAACTACTCTTCTTTGATCGGCGCAGATGAAGCGTTGCCGCTCTCCTGCTCCTTGCGTATTCGTTGGTAGATCTCCTCGCGATGCACTGCGAGATCCTTCGGCGCATTGATCCCGATACGGACCTGATTGCCCTTGACGCCGAGAACGGTGACCGTGACCTGGTCTCCGATCATCAGCGTCTCGCCGACACGACGCGTCAGAATCAACATGCCTATCTCCCCCGGTACGAACTGAACCGCCGTTCGACCGTGCAGTCCATCGCGAACATCGGCCATTGGCCGCTTCGCGTCGGATACTACAGACCGCCCTCTTCGTTCGCAATGAAAACGAAGGCCGCCCGAAGGCGGCCCGAAGATGGCGTCCCCAAGGGGATTCGAACCCCTGTTACAGCCGTGAAAGGGCCGTGTCCTAGGCCTCTAGACGATGGGGACTTACATTCTTTCGTGGTGGAGCCAGCCGGAGTCGAACCGGCGGCCTCTACAATGCCATTGTAGCGCTCTACCAGCTGAGCTATGGCCCCCGCGAAAGGGCGCGCATAATAACAGTTCGCATCACCTCGTCAACAGATTCGCGAAAAATATTTCTGCATCGCAACACCCGGCATTGATGCATGACGAAGGCGCTGGTTTGCTTGCCCGGATATGACCCCTGTGTTGCAATCGAAACGATTGCCCGCGAACAACGAATCGCAGGCTGGAATGCGCACACGGGAGGAAGTCGCATGCAGTTCGATCGCCCCTGGCTGGCCACGTATCCGAAGAGCGTGCCTGCCGAAATCGATGTCAACGCCTACAGCTCGATCGTGGCCGTACTGCGCGAGGCTTGCGACACCTACCGCCAGAAGCCCGCGTTCACGAACATGGGCAAGACCATCACCTACGATGAGCTCGACGCGCTGAGCGCGAACTTCGCTTCTTATCTGCTGAATGATCTGAAGCTGAAGAAGGGTGATCGCATCGCGATCATGCTGCCGAACCTGTTGCAGTATCCGGTCGCGATCTTCGGTGCCCTGCGTGCTGGCCTGACCGTCGTCAACACGAATCCGATGTACACGGCGCGAGAACTCAAGCATCAGCTGAACGATGCGGGAGCGAGTGCCATCGTCGTGCTCGACAACTTCGCGGCGACGTTGAGCGAAGTGCTGAAGGAAACCCCGGTTCGCCACGTGATCACGACTGCGATTGGCGATCTGCTCGGTTTTCCGAAAGCGCTGATCGTGAACTTCGTTGCCAAGCACGTGAAAAAGATCGTTCCGGACTACGACATCCAGGGCGCTATCCGCTTCAACGACGTGTTGGCCGCGGGCGCGCGCAAGCCGGCACCGAAGGTCGACCTGGTGCCGGACGACATCGCATTCCTGCAATACACCGGCGGTACCACCGGCGTCGCCAAGGGCGCGATGCTGACGCATCGCAACCTCATTGCGAACATGCAGATGGTGTCGGCCTGGTTCGGCGCGAACATCAAGCTCGGCGAGGAGGTGATGATCACTGCCCTGCCGCTCTATCACATCTTCGCGCTGACCTGTAATTGCCTGGTGTTCATCAAATTCGGCGGCATCAACGTGCTGATCACGAACCCGCGCGACATGCCTGGCTTCGTCAAGGAACTCTCGAAGACGCCGTTCACCGCGATCACCGGCGTCAACACCTTGTTCAATGGACTGCTGAATACGCCCGGCTTCGCCGACATCGATTTCTCGCATCTGAAGATGAGTTTCGGCGGCGGCATGGCCGTGCAACGCGCGGTCGCCGAGCGCTGGAAGAAGGTCACGGGCTGCACCCTGATCGAGGGCTTCGGCATGACCGAGAGTTCACCGGTCGCGACCATCAACCCGCTGGACAACGCCGAGTACAGTGGCTCGATCGGCCTGCCCGCGCCCTCGACGGATCTCTGTGTCCAGGATGAGGACGGCCGCATCCTTGGCATGGGCGACATCGGCGAGATCTGCATCCGCGGCCCCCAAGTCATGAAGGGCTATTGGCAGCGCCCGGAAGAAACCGGCAAGACCATTGTCGATGGTTGGTTGCGCACCGGTGACATGGGCAAGTTCGACGAGAAGGGCTTCTTCTACATCGTCGACCGCAAGAAGGACATGATTCTCGTGTCCGGCTTCAACGTCTATCCGAACGAGATCGAAGACGTCGTCGCGACCTTGGCCGGCGTGCTCGAAGTCGCCGCCGTCGGCGTACCCGACGACAAGTCGGGCGAAGCGGTGAAACTGGTGATCGTGCGCAAGGACCCGAATCTCTCGGTCGAGAAGGTCAAAGCGCACTGCAAGGACAACCTGACCGGCTACAAGCAACCCAAGATCATCGAGTTCCGCGACAGCCTGCCGAAGACCAACGTCGGCAAGATCCTGCGCCGCGAGCTACGTGACGCGCCGAAACCTTCGTGATTGCGCGGCGCGCAAGCTTCTACACGCTGCATTGTTCGGCGATTTTGTCTTTGACGGCGTGTGCAAGCGCCGGCGTTGAAGAAACATCCACTGCCTTCGAATCAGTCGAATTGACTCGAACAGCCTGCCTGGGTACCTGTCCGAACTATTCCGTAACCGTTCTGAACGACGGATCAGTTTCTTTTGAAGGTCGCAGTGGTGTCGAAGCGCCAGGTCTCTCACGCGCACAACTGTCCGCGAGCAGGCTTCGAAAGCTGTCGTCTGCCGTACTTGCGTCACGACACTTGTTTGAAGCTCCAGAGAATATCGAGTGCCACATCCTTTCGCTGGACGCACCCGAGACGACAATACGAGTTGTGGTCGGCGGGCAGGAGCACGAGCTCTCTGCAGACTTCAGCTGCAGCGGGAGTGCTGTCGATCAATTTCACTCTCTTGCCGAAACCATCGACCGAATCGCAGTCACTCACCGATGGATCGGTGGCGCAAGAAACTGAGATCACAACTGCTAGACGACTTCCGGACGCATGTACGGGAACAGCAGCACGTCGCGGATCGAGGGCACGTCGGCGATCAGCATGACGAGGCGGTCGATACCGACGCCGAGGCCACCGGTCGGCGGAAGTCCGTATTCCAGCGCGCGGATGTAGTCGGCATCGAAATGCATGGCTTCATCGTCACCGGCATCCTTGGCGTCGACCTGGGCCTGAAAGCGCGCCGCCTGGTCTTCCGGATCGTTCAACTCCGAGAAACCGTTGGCGAGTTCCTTGCCGCCGATGAAGAGTTCGAAGCGATCGGTGATGCCGGGATCCGCGTCGTTCGCGCGCGCCAGTGGCGAGACTTCGGTCGGGTGCGCGGTGATGAAGGTCGGCTGCACCAGGTTCTGTTCGACCGTCTTCTCGAAGATCTCCAGCAGGATCTTGCCCCAGCCGTAGTCCTTCTTGGCGTGGATGCCGAGGCGGGCGCAATGCGCGACCATGACGTCGCGGTCGCGCAGTTCCTCGCGCTTGATTTCGGGATTCGCGGCCAGCACGGCATCGTCCATGCGCGTGCGTGCGAACGCCGGACCGACATCGATGGCGCGACCTTCCCAAGTGAGCTGCGTGGTTCCGGCACCGGCCAACGCAGCCGCGCGGATCATCGCTTCGGTCATGTCCATGACCTCGTTGAACGTGGCATAGGCCTCGTACGACTCGAGCATGGTGAATTCGGGGTTGTGGCGCGTGCTCACGCCCTCGTTGCGGAAGTTGCGATTGATCTCGAAGACGCGATCGAGCCCACCGACAACCAGTCGCTTCAGGTAGAGCTCCGGCGCCACGCGCAGGTACATCTGCAGGTCGAGCGCGTTGTGGTGCGTCACGAACGGACGCGCCGTGGCGCCACCCGGGATCGGATGCATCATCGGCGTTTCGACTTCGACGAAGCCGCGCCCTTCCATGAAGTCGCGGATCGCACGGATCGCGCGCGAGCGCAACGCGAACACGCGACGGGAATCCTCGTTGACGATCAGGTCGACGTAGCGCTGGCGATAACGCTGTTCGACGTTTTCGAGACCATGCCACTTGTCCGGCAACGGTCGCAGCGACTTGGTCAACAGACGCAGCGCATCGACCTTGATCGACAGCTCGCCGGTCTTGGTGCGCATCACCTGACCTTCCGCCGCGACGATGTCGCCAACGTCGAAGCCCTTGAAGGCTTCGTAGCTGTCGCCAAGCGTACTCTGCTGCAGGAACAACTGGATGCGCCCGCTCTGGTCCTGGATCTGGGTGAACGCGGCCTTGCCCATGATGCGCTTGGCAAGCATGCGCCCAGCCACGCACACGCGGCGCGCGGCGGCTTCGATCGCTTCTGCGGGCCACCGGTCCTTGTCGGCGAATTCATCCTGCAACTGACCCGCGAACGCGTCCGGATGGAAGTCGTTCGGATAGGCATTGCCGTGATCGCGCAGCGCATGCAGCTTGGCGCGGCGCTCTGCGATCAGGCGATTCTCGTCGACGATGGGCGTGGCATTCGGTTCGGTCATGGCGATTTCCGTGATCAGGCGTCGGCGCGCTTGGAACCGGCTTCGAGGCCGGACTTGAGGCTGGCTTCTACGAATTCGTCGAGATCGCCATCGAGCACTTTCTGCGTATCGGTGCGTTCGACACCGGTGCGCAGATCCTTGATGCGCGACTGGTCGAGCACGTAGGAGCGGATCTGCGAGCCCCAGCCGATGTCCGACTTCGAGGCTTCGAGCGCGTTCTTCTCGGCGTTGCGCTTCTGCATTTCCTGCTCATACAAACGCGCCTTCAGCATCTTCATCGCGTGGTCGCGGTTGGCATGCTGCGAACGTTGCGTCTGGCAGGCCACCACGGTGCCGGTGGGCACGTGCGTGATACGAACGGCTGATTCGGTCTTGTTGACGTGCTGGCCGCCGGCACCGGACGAGCGATAGACGTCGGTCTTCAGATCGGCCGGATTGATCTCGATGTCGATGTCGTCGTCGACTTCCGGCGACACGAACACCGACGTGAACGATGTGTGGCGACGATTGTCGGAATCGAACGGCGACTTGCGCACCAGACGATGCACGCCGGTTTCGGTCTTCAGCCAGCCGTAGACGTAATCGCCTTCAACACGGAAGGTCGCGCTCTTGAGCCCCGCGACTTCACCCGCCGAAGCTTCCAGCAGCTCGGCTTTCCAGCCGCGCTTTTCTGCGAAACGCAGGTACATGCGCAGCAGCATTTCCGCCCAGTCCTGGGCTTCAGTGCCACCAGCACCCGCCTGGATGTCGACGAAAGCGCTGTGCGAATCCATCTTGCCAGAGAACATGCGCTGGAATTCGAGTTTCTCGACACGCGCCGCCTGTGCTTCCAGATCGTCGCGCACCGCGATGGCGGTGCTGTCGTCGTCCTCGGCGATCGCGAGTTCGAGCAATTCGCCGGCTTCGGTCAGCGAGTTCGTCAGACCGGAAATCTCGCCGACGATCTTGTCGAGCAGGGCGCGTTCGCGGCCCAGTTCCTGCGCGCGCGTCGGGTTGTCCCAGATGCTCGGCAGTTCGAGTTCGCGCGTTACTTCTTCGAGGCGCTCGCGCTTGGTCTCGTAGTCAAAGGTACCCCCTGAGCGCGGTGACGCGCTCCAGCAGGTCCGCGATGCGGGCTGCAATCGGATTGGTTTCGATCATGGCGATGGTTCGCAGAAAACGGCCGGCGAGAATACCAGAGCCGTCCCGGAGCCAGCGCTCGAATGGCTGAACTCAGGTCGGCTCGACGTGGCGGACCAGCAGCTTTACGCGACGCTCGCCGCGCCAGTCGTCGACGATGGGCTGGAAGACCGCGAGGACACGCCCCGACGGCAATCGACCGTCATAAGCGCCGAACGCGATGGCGTCGAGCGTTCGCTGACTTCGATCCTTCAGTTTCATCGCAACATGGCGTTCGCCGACGACGCGCGCCGACACGATGTCGAAGCAGCCGTCGAACTGCGGCTCCGGAAATGCCTGACCCCAAGGCCCACCGTCACGCAAGGCTTCGGCCAAGGCGAGGTCGATCTCGTCTCCGAACAGTTCGCCGTCACTCCAGAGTTCCGCGGCAAGCATCGCCGGATCGACGCGTTCGGCAGCCAAGGCCGACATCGCTGTGCGGAAACGATTGAAATCGGCGACATCGAGGCTGAGCCCGGCCGCCATTGCATGTCCGCCGAAACGCTGGATCAGGCCCGGTTCGCGCATATCGAGTTCGGCGATCAGGTCGCGCAGATGCACGCCCGGCACCGAGCGGGCCGACGCCTTCAATTCATTGCTGCCCTCGCCCGCCGGCGCGAACGCGAATACCGGGCGATGCGCACGTTCCTTGATCTTGGACGCGACCAGACCGATGACCCCGGCATGCCAGTCCGACTCGTGCAGGCACAAGACCGGCGGCAGGTCGCCATCGAGATGCAGCTTGGCGACGGCAGCCTCGGCCTGATCGACCATGTCCTGCTGCACGCCACGGCGCTCGGCATTGATCGCGTCGAGCCGCGCCGCGAGTTCACGCGCAGCGACGGAATCGTCGCAGCACAGGCATTCCACGCCGATCTGCATGTCCTCCAGACGCCCGGCCGCATTCACGCGCGGCCCGATGCTGAAACCGAGATCGGTCGCGCTCAATTCGTGCATGCGCCGTTTCGAGACTTCGATCAGTGCCGCAATGCCGGCATTCGCAAGCCCCGCGCGAATGCGTTTCAAACCGGCAGCAACGAGCACGCGATTGTTGTGGTCGAGCGGCACCAGATCGGCGACGGTACCGAGGGCGACCAGATCGAGCAGCCTCGACAGGTCGGGCTCCGCACGAGCTTCGTACGCACCATTCGCACGCAAGGTCGCACGCAGCGCAAGCAGCAGGTAGAACATCACGCCGACACCGGCCAGCGCCTTGCTCGGAAAGCCGTCGCCGCGCAGGTTCGGATTCACGATCGCGTCGGCTTCGGGCAAGGCTTCTGGCGGCAGGTGATGATCGGTGACCAGCACGCGGCAGCCGGCCAGTTTCGCCGCATGCACACCGGGCACACAGGCAATGCCGCTGTCGACGGTGAGCAGCAGATCCGGTGCACCGTCGGCAACGATGTCGGCGACCAGGGCCGGTGTCAGGCCATAGCCGTGGATGGCACGATTCGGCACGCGCACCGCGACGCGGCGCGCACCGAGCATGCGCAAGCCGCGATACGCGACTGCCGCGCCGGTGGCACCGTCGCAATCGAAGTCGCCAACGACGAGGATGCGGGCGTCGTTCGTAATCGCGTCGCGCAACAAGGTGCAGGCGGCTTCGAGTCCGCCGAGCGCAGCAGGCGTCAGCATCCGTGACAGGCGCAGATCGAGCTGTTCGCGCGACGTGACGCCACGCGCCGCGTAGACACGTGCCAGCACCGGATGCAACGACGCATCCGCCTGCAGCATCGATTCCGGAACGTCGCGACGGCGCAGCGTCGGCTTCATTGCGGTTCACCACGCCAGAAACGCAGGCGATGCCAAGGCCGCCATGCGAAGCGTTCGCCGCTGGCAAGTGAGATGTCGGTGCTCTCGCCGCGGCTCAAGACCTTGGCAACATGGCGAGCCGATGCGTCATCGCCAAGGCGGGCATCGATCAACAGGCGGCGACTCGACAACAAATCAGACTCGTGCACACCTGCCAGCGCTGCACAGCCGAGTACGAGCGCATCCTGTGACCACACTGCATCCACGCGCGCTGACAATGACGAAAGTACCGCACCGTCCCCATGCAGCCAGAGGCTGTTCACTTCCGGCAGGCCCCGCTCGCGACGCGCATGATTCAAGGGGTGATCGTGCAAGGCCATCTGCAACTCGTTGAGCCAGCGTCGTGTTGCGCGCCCGGCTTCACCCTGCGGCAACGCGGTGTCGATGTAGGCGCCCAGCACCGCTTCGGGCGCATCGCCACCGATGGGCGGATGCGCTGTTTCGGGTTGCGCGTACCAACGCTTGGGCTGTGCGGCATCGAAGCGCCAGCCGGCGTCGTCGAACAGTGGGCGCACAGCGGAGGCGAGTCCGGCGACCTCTTCCGGCGACAGCACAAGATCACTGCAGGCGAGCATGCGCACGCCGGCGATCTCGACACGCAGATGGCAGGGGTCGGCGCGCAGCCAACGTCCGGCGCAATCGTCCGGCGCATCGACGCGACGCGTCAACGCCGCAGCCGGCATGGGAGATGGCAGCGCATCGAACACGTCCGACATCAGTGCCGTCGCGCCGCCCCCTTGGTCGGCTTGACGCGTCGCGGTCGACAATACGCGACGCAGCGCCGGTACCTGTTCGGCGAGCTCACCGAGATGGCGGCGCGCCGGCAACCACAACACCGACGGCATTGGCTTATTCGTAGCGCACCGCGATGATTTCGTACTCGCGGGTTCCCGCGGCGGCCACCACTTCCACAGTGTCGCCCTCGCTCTTGCCGACGAGCACGCGCGCGATCGGCGACGTGACCGAGATCAATCCCTTCTTGATGTCGGCTTCCAGCTCGCCGACGATCTGGTAGGTGACTTCGTTGTTGTTGTGCAGCTCCAGCAATTCGACTGTCGCGCCGAAGACGATGCGCGTGCCGGCGTTGAGCTGGCTCACGTCGATCACTTCGGCGAACGACAGTGCCGCCTCCAGCTCGTTGATGCGACCTTCGACGAAGCCCTGCTGTTCGCGTGCAGCATGGTATTCGGCGTTTTCCTTGAGATCGCCGTGCGCGCGGGCTTCCGCGATCGCTTCGACGATACGCGGGCGTTCAACCGACTTCAGCCGGTCGAGTTCTTCGCGCAACCGTTCAACGCCACGCTTGGTCAGGGGAGGTCTTCTCATGCCTGCAGTTCCCGATGAAGTTCCTGGAGCGCGCTGACACGCTCGGAGTTGCGATAGTCCAACGAGTGCAACAAGGCGCGTGCGCCAGCCACCGTCGTCGAGTAGGTGACGCGATGTTGTAGCGCATCGCGGCGGATCGAGAACGAGTCCGCGATCGCCTGCTTGCCTTCGGTGGTGTTGATGATGAACACGATCTCGCCGTTCTTGATGGCGTCGCCAATGTGCGGGCGACCTTCGAGCACCTTGTTGATGCGCTCGCACGGAAAACCGCGGCCGCGCAGATAGTCGCAGGTGCCGGCGGTCGCGACCATCGAGTAGCCGCGACGCAGCAGTTCCTCGGCCACCGATTCGACACGCGGCTTGTCGGCGTCACGCACGCTGACGAAGACCTTGCCGAGCGGCGGCGCCTTGATGTTCGCGGCCTCGTGCGCCTTCGCGAAGGCTTCGCCGAAATTGCGACCGACACCCATCACTTCGCCGGTCGAACGCATTTCCGGACCGAGGATCGGATCGACGCCCTGGAACTTCGCGAACGGGAAAATCGCTTCCTTGACCGAGTAATAACCAGGAATGATTTCTCGTGTGGCGCCCTGCTCCGCCAGCGTGCGCCCGGCCATGCAACGCGCCGCCACCTTGGCCAGCGGCAGGCCCGTCACCTTCGACACGAAGGGCACGGTGCGCGAGGCGCGCGGGTTCACTTCCAGCACGAAGATGGTTTCGCCCTGGATCGCGAATTGCGTGTTCATCAGGCCGATGACCTTGAGCGCCTTCGCCATCGCACGCACCTGCTCGCGCAAGCGATCCTGAATCGAAGCCGACAGCGAATACGGCGGCAGCGAACACGAGCTGTCGCCCGAGTGCACGCCGGCTTCCTCGATGTGTTCCATGATGCCGCCGATCAACACCTCGCCGGTATGGTCGGCGATGACGTCGACATCGACTTCGACGGCATTGTCGAGGAAGCGGTCGAGCAGCACCGGCGACTCATTCGACACGCGCACCGCATCGGTGATGTAACGCTTCAGGTCGGCGTCGGAATAGACCACTTCCATCGCGCGCCCGCCGAGCACGTAGCTCGGGCGCACGACCAGCGGATAACCGATGCCGCGCGCCAGCGCGAGTGCTTCGTCTTGATTGCGGGCAGTGCGGTTCGGCGGCTGCAACAGACCGAGTTCGGTGACGAGCTTCTGGAAGCGCTCGCGGTCCTCGGCCAGATCGATCGAATCCGGCGAGGTGCCGATCACCGGCACGCCGTTCGCTTCCAGCGCACGCGCCAGTTTCAGCGGCGTCTGCCCGCCGTACTGCACGATCACACCTTTCGGCTTTTCCTTGTCGACGATTTCGAGCACGTCCTCGAGCGTCAGCGGCTCGAAGTACAGGCGATCCGAGGTGTCGTAATCGGTAGAGACGGTTTCCGGGTTGCAGTTGACCATGATGGTCTCGAACCCGTCATCGCGCAGCGCCAGTGCCGCATGCACGCAGCAATAGTCGAACTCGATGCCCTGGCCGATGCGGTTCGGGCCGCCGCCGAGCACGATGATCTTGTCGCGATTCGTCGGCTGCGCTTCGCATTCTTCCTCGTAGGTCGAATACATGTAGGCGGTGCTGGTCGCGAATTCGGCAGCGCAGGAATCGACGCGCTTGTAGACCGGACGCACGTTCAGCGCGCGGCGCAGGTGCCGGATCGCGTCCTCATTGGTGCCGACCAATTGCGCCAGGCGTGCATCGGAGAAGCCGGCGCGCTTGAGTTCGAGCAGGCGCTTCGCATCGAGTGCGGCAAGACCTTGCTGCGCAACGACCTGTTCGGTCCGCACCAGTTCCTCGATCTCACGCAGGAACCAATGGTCGATGAAGCTGAGTTCGTAGACCTGCGTACGCGTCAGGCCGGCGCGGAAGGCATCGGCGACGTGGAAGATGCGTTCCGGACCCGGCTCGCGCAACTGGCGTTTGAGCTCGATCAGCACGTCGTCGCTGCTGAAGTCGGCGCGCATCGGGTCGAGGCCGATCTTGCCGGTTTCCAGTCCGCGCAAGGCTTTCTGCAACGATTCCTGGAAGGTGCGCCCCATCGCCATGACTTCGCCGACCGATTTCATCTGCGTGGTCAGGCGCGAATCCGCAGCCGGGAACTTCTCGAATGCGAAGCGCGGGATCTTGGTGACGACGTAGTCGATCGCCGGCTCGAACGAAGCGGGCGTGAGACCACCCGTGATGTCGTTGCGCAGTTCATCCAGCGTGTAGCCGACCGCCAGCTTGGCGGCGATCTTGGCGATCGGGAAACCCGTGGCCTTCGAGGCCAGCGCAGACGAACGCGATACGCGCGGATTCATCTCGATGACGACGACGCGGCCGTTCTCACTGTTCACGCCGAACTGCACGTTCGAGCCGCCGGTGTCGACGCCGATCTTGCGTAGCACGGCAATCGAGGCGTCGCGCAAGCGCTGGTATTCCTTGTCGGTGAGCGTTTGCGCCGGCGCAACGGTGATCGAGTCGCCGGTATGCACACCCATCGGATCGAAGTTCTCGATGCTGCAGACGATGATGCAGTTGTCCGCCTTGTCGCGGACCACCTCCATCTCGAACTCCTTCCAGCCGAGTACCGATTCCTCGACCAGGACTTCGCTGGTCGGAGAGAGTTCGAGGCCGCGATTGACGATCTCGACGAACTCTTCGCGGTTGTAGGCGATGCCGCCGCCGGAGCCGCCGAGCGTGAAGCTCGGACGAATGATGGTCGGGTAACCGACGCGGGTCTGGATGTCGAGCGCCTGGTCGAGTGTACGCGCCACTTCGGCCTTCGGGCATTCCAGCCCGATGTCGAGCATGGCGCGGCGGAACAGTTCGCGGTCTTCGGCCATGCGGATGGCGTCGCGCGATGCGCCGATCATCTCGACGCCGTATTTTTCCAGCACGCCGTGGTCGGCGAGATCGAGCGCAGTGTTCAGCGCGGTCTGGCCACCCATGGTCGGCAGCACCGCATCCGGTCGCTCTTTGGCGATGATGCGCTCGATCGTGCGCCAGTTGATCGGTTCGATGTAGACCGCGTCCGCCATCTCCGGGTCGGTCATGATCGTCGCCGGATTCGAGTTCACCAGCACGACGCGATACCCCTCGGCCTTGAGCGCCTTGCAGGCCTGTGCGCCGGAATAATCGAACTCGCAGGCCTGGCCGATGACGATGGGACCGGCACCGATGATCAGGATGGTCTTCAGATCGGAACGCTTGGGCATAGGCACCTCGGCCCCGCACTCGCGCGCAGGACGGTTCGATGGATGTGGATGGCGCGGATTCTACCCGGATGAGGTTCCGGTTTCGCGGCAAGGCGCTGAATGCCGCCAGATCGCCCGAAAGCGCCGAGATCAGTTGAGCAGCGTGACTTCGACGACGGTCGGGCGCGGCATTTCGACGTCCATCGCGAAACCGCGACTGCGGTCCTCGATGATCAGCACCGCTCGGTTGTAGCGCTTCAGGATGCCCGTACGCTGGGTGCGCAAATTGGTCTTGATGCGGATCTGCTTGCCGACCTGCGCTTCCAGTTCGTCATAGGCCACGACGCGGGGCACCGTGGGGGCGACCGGGGTAGCCACTGCCTTGGCGATGGGTGCGGGCTTGACGGCCGCCGGCGCAGCATCTGGCGCTGCGGCGGGTGCGGACGCCTGCACCGGCTCGGGCTCGGGCGTCACCACCATGGTTTCGACGGGGGCGGTCGGCTCGGCCTTAGTCTGTTCAGTGTGCTGCGGGTCCGCAACGGCCGACTCCGGCGGATTCAGCGGATCGAACACGGGCTGCTGTCGAGCGATCGCAACGATCGGCACGACACAGAAGACCACCCACGACCACCGGCGCAGCATCATCGAAACCTCGTTCAAGCGGAGACTTCGGCGATGGACGCATGTTTCACGCCACGACGCGCGTGCATCTCGCGCACGAAGGGCTCGAAGACGCGGGCGACATCATGCGGACCCGGGCTCGCTTCCGGGTGGCCCTGGAAGCCGTAAGCCGGCGCATCGGTCAACGAAATGCCCTGCAGCGAACCGTCGAACAATGAACGATGCGTCGGGCGCACGTTCGCGGGCAGGGTCGCTTCGTCGACGGCGAAACCGTGATTCTGCGAGGAAATCATCACGCGACCGGCGTCGAGATCGATGACCGGATGGTTGGCACCGTGGTGGCCGAATTTCATCTTCAGCGTCTTTGCGCCGGCAGCCAGACCGAGCAGCTGGTGGCCGAGGCAGATGCCGAAGGTCGGCAGGCGTTCGGCAATGAAGGTCCTGATCGCGGCGATGGCGTAGTCGCACGGTTCCGGGTCGCCGGGGCCGTTGGACAGGAACACGCCGTCCGGATTCAATGCCAGCACATCGGCCGCCGAAGTCTGTGCCGGAACCACGGTCACACGGCACCCGCGATCGACCAGCATGCGCAGGATGTTGTGCTTGATGCCGAAATCGTAAGCCACGACATGCAGTTCGCCGGTTTCGCGCGGCGCCTCGCCGCGGTCGATGTCGAAGCTGCCTTCGTCCCAGCTGTAGGACTTCGGCGTCGTCACGACCTTCGCCAGGTCCATGCCCTTCAATCCCGGGAAAGCGCGGGCCGCGGCCAGCGCGGCGTCGCTATCGGCGGCGGCCGGACCGGCGACGATGCAGCCGTTCTGCGCACCCTTCTCGCGCAGGATGCGCGTCAGGCGGCGCGTGTCGATCTCGGCGATGCCGACGATGCCGTGCTTGCGCAGGTAATCGGGCAACGAGATCGTGCTGCGCCACTGGTCGCTGTGGCGCGTCGCGCTGCGCACGATCAGGCCGGCCGCATGCACCGCAGTCGACTCGGCGTCGTCGTCGTTGCAGCCGGTATTGCCGATGTGCGGGTAGGTCAGCGTGACGATCTGGCGGCTGTAGGACGGATCGGTGAGGATCTCCTGATAGCCCGTCATCGCCGTGTTGAACACGACTTCGCCGGTGGTGATGCCGTCGGCGCCGATCGAGACGCCATGAAACAGGCTGCCGTCCGCGAGGGCCAGCAGGGCAGGATGGGTCGACATGGAACGCTCCGGGACAGTCGGGGCGGCAGCAGCCGCGAGCGAGCGCGGATTCTACTGCAGCGCACCACGCCCGCGCGATGCGTTTTTTCCGGCAGACCTTGCCGGCGTCAGAGGGCTTCGACCGCCTGATCCAATGTGTAACGTCCGGCCGAGCGGCCGGCAATCCAGCGTGCGGCCACGAGAGCACCCCGCGCGAACACCGCACGGGTGCTGGCGCGATGCGTGAATTCGAGGCGCTCGCCCTCGCCCGCAAACAGGACGGTGTGGTCGCCGACGATGTCGCCGCCGCGCACGGTGGCAAATCCGATTTCCCCGCGCGCACGTTCGTCCATGTGGCCATGACGCGCGAACACGCCGACTTCCTCGATCGTGCGACCGCGCGCCTCGGCGATGGCCCTGCCCAGCGTCAACGCCGTGCCCGAGGGCGCGTCGCGCTTGTGGCGATGGTGGGCCTCGATGATCTCGACGTCGAATTCTTCACCGAGCACGCGTGCAGCGTCCGCGGCCATGCGGCGCAGCAGGGCCACACCCAGGCTGAAATTCGCCGACCACAAGACCGGAATGCGCAATGACGCCTGTTCAAGCGACTCGCGTTGCAGATCGCTCAACCCGGTCGTGCCACTGACAAACGCCATTTCGCGCTCGACCGCGAGCGCCAGCGCGGCATCGAAACTGACGGAGTTGGAGAAATCGACCAGCACGTCGGCCCGACGCTCCGGTTCCAGCACAGTCTCGTAAGCCAGCGCGTCGGCGCGGTCGGGCCAGACCGGCTCGCCGAGCAGTCGCGCACCGGGCCTGATCAGCGCAGCCACGATCTCGATGTCGGCTCGATCTGGCGCCAGCCGGAGAATCTCCTGGCCCATGCGGCCGGACGCGCCGAACAGGATGACGGGGGTGGCAGCAGGGCTCATGGCGCGATCGTAGTCGCTGGGCGCCAACGCGAAAAGCGACGGACTCGACGCGTGACACAATTCGCATTACCTTGCGCACTCGCGTCGCCAGCCCGGCCGTTGGGTGTCCACCGCCCGCCCTGGTGCGCTGTCTTGGGGAAGACTCGATGAAACCGCGTATTCGCAGTACCGGATGCTGGTCCGTGCTGTTCGCCGTGTTGTCCACACCGGCGCTGGCCGACGTCCAGATCATGAACATCGATCCGGCGACGCTGCCGGCCGAGATCAAGGGTGAAGTGGCCGCAAGACCCAGTGCGCCCTACCTCTTGCCGGCGGGCCTGCGCTACACCAAGTCGGTGCTGGGCCAAGGTTACGGCGCGGAAGTCGAGCCGAACGGCACCACCGCGACCGCGACCCCGATCGCGAGCGGCGATGTGGTGGTGCCGCGCGCCGTTGTTCCCCAATGGCGACATCGACTTCTACAGCTTCACCGCCAACGCCGGTGACCGCGTCTACGCAGCCGCCATGACTTCCGGGTCGGCCGGCAGCAGCACCGACAGCCAGCTCACCTTGCTCGCCTCGGACGGCACGACGGTGATCGAGTTCGATGACGACAACGGCAGCTTTGCCGGACTGTCCTCCTCGATCGCCGGCGCCGTGATCCCGACCACGGGCACCTATTTCCTCAAGGTCAACGACTTCACCGCCGGCACCACGTCCGAGCGTCCCTACGAACTGCACTTCCGCATCCAGAGCGGCGCGCCGACGCCCGAAGTGGAAGCGAACGACACGCCGGCCACGGCCAATCCGCTGCCGGCAAACGGCTGGGTCAGCGGCACGCGCAATCCGGCGGTAGCGACCGAACAAGACTGGTACAGCCTGACGCTGAACGCGGGCGACACCGTGTTCCTGAGCCTGGACGTCGATCCCGAAGACGACTTGGTGACTTGGAACGGCCGTCTCGGATTCGGTCTGTTCGGCGATGCCAGCAACCAGATCCTGGTAGTCGACGACGCCGGTACTGGCGACGTGGCACCCAATCCGAACCGCCCTTCGGAAGCCTTGTTCATGACCGTGAAGACGGCAGGCACCTACTTCGCCTTCGTCGACTCGGCCTCGGCCGCCGTGGGCGGCCCGACTTCGACCTACCACCTCAGCGTGAGCGTGCATCCTGCCGCTACCGAAGGGGTGAACTGCACGACCTACACCAGCACCGCTGTGCCGCAGACCATTGGCCCCGGTACTGGACTCGTGTCGTCGACCATCACCGTGCCCGGCAATCCGCGTATCGCCGACCTCGACGTCGAAATCCAGCTCAACCATGCCCTGATGCAAGACGTCGACGCACACCTGCGTTCGCCGGCCGGCAACGACATCGGCCTGTTCACCGACATCGGCGCAGCCGCGACCGGTGGACAGACACAGATGGACCTCGTTTTCGACGATGAAGCGGGCATCAGCCCAGCCTTCACGGTGTTGAAGGGCATCCAGCTCAAGCCCGAAAACAATTCGACCGCCGGCACCGCCAGTACCTCCGGTGCATATCGACTGAACCTCGTCGATGGCGAGAACGCGGGTGGCACCTGGACGCTGGACCTGCGCGACGATACTGCGGGCGCCAATGGCGGCACGCTGACCGGCTGGTCTTTGCGCGTCTGCGAAGCGCCGCCGCCACCGGCCTGCCCACCGGGTTTTGCGACGCAAACCGTGTATTCGACCGACTTCGAGAGCGGCGCTGCAGGATTCACGCATAGCGGCGCACAGGACGAGTGGGAATTGGGTCTGCCGGCCACGGTGGCCACCACGACCGCCAATCCTGTCGCGAGTTTCAGCACCTGCAACAGCGGCGTGAACTGCTGGAAGACCGACCTCGACAACACCTACAACGCATCCAGCGCTCAGGACCTCCTGTCTCCTCCCATCAACCTGGCAGGACTCTCCGCGCCGGTCGTCGTGACCTGGGCCCAACGCCATCAGGTCGAGACCGCGAACTTCGACCACATGTTCGTCGACCTCAGGCAGGTCGGCGGCGCCACCCCGATGCGTCTGTACGAATGGCTGGATCCGACCCCGATCAGCGCCAGCGCCGGCACCGGCAACCCGCAGGTGAACATTGGCGGCAGCGCCGGCTGGGGCGTGTTCAGCGCCCGCGCCGATGCGCTGGCTGGACTCAACACCGAGTTGCTCTTCCATCTGGACAGCGACACGACGGTGCAATTCGGCGGTCTCGCGGTCGACGATGTGACGGTCACCGCCTGCCGCGCGCTGTCTGCGGATCTCTCGATCACCAAGACCGATGGCGTGACCACGGCGGTTCCCGGCGGTTCGGTGACCTACACGATCA
>JAKJFE010000148.1 GCA_022705045.1 Pseudomonadota bacterium
CCTGCCGATCTTGCCGTCGAATTCGTCCGCCGTTACGGCAAGGCCTGAGGAGCGCTGACATGGACAAGACCAACGAAATCCGCGGGCTGATGATCGCCGTCACCAATGGCCGCGTGTTGCTGCCGAATGCGAACGTCACCGAGATCATCACCTATTCGACGCCGGAACCGATCGACAACGCACCTGAGTGGTTGCTCGGCCGCACGCGCTGGCGCGGTTGGCGCGTGCCGTTGATCTCGTTCTCGATGCTGACCGGTCTCGCCGCGAAGGAAGTCAATGTGAACGCCAAGGTGACGGTGCTGAAGGCGCTCGGCGGCAATCCGAAGATGCCGTTCCTGGCCATGGTCGCGCAGGGCTTCCCGCGCCTGACCACGATTTCGACCGAAACCCTGATCACCACTGGCGAAGACGACCCGCACGCAGCCGGCATCGCGCACACGGTGATGATCCGCGACGACCAGGCCATCGTGCCCGACCTTGTCGGCATCGAACGCCTGATCTCCGACGCGATCGCCGCCTGAGAACGCCGCGCTTGCAGGTGCGAACGAGCTTCGCACCTGCAAGACGTCAATCGACGTAGCCGGCCACCATCACGCGCTTGCCATGCAGCAGCTGTTCATAGCCGTCGGCCGGCACGGGCAGGACTTCGACGCGGCTGAAACCGATCTTGCGCATGATCCAGCACAGCGCTTCCGTGCTGGGCACCAGGCAGATGCCGGTGGTGCTGGCTTCCGGGCCATGGGTATCGTCGATTTCGTCGATGATGCCGAACGAGCCTTGCAGCGCGCGCACGAACTTGTAGCTGCCGTAATCGACCATGCCGCTCATGTTCGGCACCACCTGGGTTTCGACCAGGCAGACGTGACGCGTCAATGCGCGCGCCACGCGCAATGCGCCGACCGGATTCTCCAGATGGTAGATCAGGCCCAGGCACAGGCAGACATCGAACGCGCCGAGTGCGGCCGTGTCGAGAGCATGCACATCGGATTGCAGCAGGCGCATCTGCGGCAGCGTCAGCGTGTCGCGGATCAGAGTCGCGTCGGCGATGTGTTCGCTGCGCGCATCCACCGACAACACGTCACGGAATCCGAGTTGCGCCAGTTGCACCGAGAACCAGCCCTGGTGGCAGGCCAGGTCGACGGCGTTCCGTTGCGAGAAGTCGTTGCCGAAGCGTGCGCGCAACGCGATATCAAGCATCGCCGAGCGGGTGTGATGGATGCCGTCCAGCCAGCCGCCGTCGTAACTCGGCGTGGTCGCGCCGCTCGGCAGCTTGAACGGATAGAACCACGGGCGCGACAGCGCGCGCGTTTCGAGATCTGAGCTCATTGCATCATCCCTGATTGACTGGCGCGAAGTCGCGACGCGCGCTCGCGATGGTGACGGTGAATCCGGCGATGACGTCGATCAGGCACATGGCCGTGATCGCGAAGAACGCGGCATGCGCGAATTTCGGCGCGATCAGCAGCTCCACCAGGGCGACGATGAACACGATCAGCGACAACGCGTGATCCAGCACGCTCATCGAACTCGTGCGTGTGGCCTTGAAGATCTCGACGTAGAGCAGGGCCAGGCCGAGCAGGATCAGTGCATCGCCGGTATCGAAGGCGACGGTGCCGCCCGAGGGCAGCGGCAGCGCGAACAGCGGTTCGGCGAAGCCGGTCTGGGCGCCGAACGCGACCAGGTTCGCCAGCAACAGCACGATGGACAACAGGGGAATGGCCGACAGCATGGCGCGCCCTCGCATGATGGGCGCGCATTGTGCCAGAGGCCGGGCGCCTTACGCGCTGAGGCGGCGGTTGCGCGGCAGATGGCTCATCAGGAAATCCATCTGGTCGGACAGAATGCTGCGGTTCGACAGGATCAGGTGTTCCACCCAGCTGGGGCGATACGGGATCGCCAGCAGCGGCATGTTCGCCTGTTGCGGAGTGCGTCCGCCCTTGCGGACATTGCAGGGCAGGCAGGCACTCACGACGTTTTCCCAGTGGTCGCGGCCGCCGCGCGAGGTCGGCACCACATGGTCGCGCGTGAGCTGCGGCCGGCTGAAATGCTGGCCGCAATACATGCACAGATGACGGTCGCGCGCGAACAGAGCGGCATTGGTCAGCGCTGGCGCCGGTTCCAGCATGTTCGGACGGGCATGACCACGGCTGGCGACGATCGGGTGCAGGGCAACCGTGCTCTGTTCCCAGGTCAGGCGACTGGTGCCGCCGCGCACGACCAGGCAGGGTTCGCCAATGGTCCATGCGACTGCACCACGCACGTACAGGCAGGTCGCGTCCTGCCAGCTCATCCAGTCGAGGATGCGCCCGTTCGAATCGAGCGACAGCACCCGCGTCGAATTCAGATCGGCCTTCTGTGCAACCTGCAACAGCATTCCGTCCTCCAGCGCCAGTTGAACTTTCCGCTGGCACCCGAGCATAACCGAAAGCCGTGATGCTGCTGCAATGACATCACACCGCCGCGGGCAGGAAGCCGAGGTGGTGTGAGCCGGTGCCGTTTTGCGAGATGTCGGTGAAGCGGGTGACGTTCGGGAAGACGAGACCGCGGCCGCCGGCGTCGTCGGGGAGGCCGTACCAGCGCGCGAGGGTCCAGGCGTACTGGTCGACACTGGTGGTCGGGATGATCTGGCCCCAGCCGGCGTCGTCCGGGTTCGAGTTGCTGGTCGCGAGGCTCGGGAATCGGCCGTAGAAGCGACCGCCGTTCACGGCACCGCCGATCACCAGTTGATGTCCGCCCCAGCCGTGGTCGGTGCCGTCGCCATTGTTGGTGAGGGTGCGCCCGAATTCGCTGGCGGTGAAAGCGGTCACCTGGTTGGCGATGCCCATCTGCTGCGTCGCCTGATAGAACTTGGTCAGGCCATTCGCGATGGCGGCGAGCAGGCCCGGATGATCGGTGGCCTGATTGTCGTGGGTGTCGAAGCCGCCGAAGCCGACGAAGAAGATCTGGCGCGTCATGTTCAGCGTGTCGCGTGCGGAAATCAGTCGCGCGACCATCTTGAGCTGACGGGTCAGATAGTCGTCGATCGTGTTGTCGGCGCCGAAGATCGCGTCGAACGTCGTCTCGCTGGGCTGCAATGCCGAGATCACCTGTTCGTAGTTCGAGACGGTGCGCTTGAATCCGGTGGCATAGGTACGTTCCAGCGGATTGTTGAGGGGGCCGTTGAGCAACTGGTACAGCGCGTTGCGCCGCGCAGTCGGCTGGCTCCAGGTCGGATCGATGTTGTCGATGCGGTCCACGCCCCAGGGACTGACGAAATACGGCACCACGTCTTCGGCGGTCTGGTAGACGTTGTCGCCGTCGGTGGAAATCGTCATCGCCAGGTTCTGGTTCGGATTGCTGATGCCGAAACGATCGGCCAACAGGCCGCCCCAGCCGATGCGGTCGAAGCTGTTCGCCGTCGGCGTCTGCCACCAGGCCGACTGGTCATCGTGGGAATACAGCTGCGGTGGCAGCGGCACCGATTCGTTCTGGTACTGCGTTTTCGTCGTCGGATACAGCAGCGGGCCGGTATTGGCGACGATGGCGACGCGGCTGTTCGCCTGGTTGAACAGGTTGGCCAGCGCCGTGATGGCGGCATGCGGGGCCGCCGCGGTGCCGGTTTCGACGCCAGGATGCAGCCCGTAGGCGGCACCGCTGGCGGTCGGCGTCAGCGACACCAGCTCGCTGCGCGGCACCGCGATCGAACCGCGTGTGGCCGCGTAGGTGGCATGCGCCGACGCGTCGCGTGGCACGATGAAGTTGAAGCTGTCATTGCCGCCGTACAGGAACACGCAGACGAGGGCACGGTAATCGTTGCCGAGCAGGCTGCGCTGGGCTTTCGAGTACACGGTCGCCGCATGCGCGAGCGAGAAGCGGCTGGACAACGCACCGAAGCCGGCGGTCGAGGCGGCGAGGCAGAGCGATTTCTTGAGCAGGTCGCGACGGTTCATGGCTGCCTCACTTCTCGATGACGAATTCGGGGGACACCATGATCAGCCACAACGCTTCCCAGACCCGGCGTGCGCCGTTTTCGTCGTTGGCGGGAATCGTCAGCAGATAGGTGCGCAATGTCGACTTCATGTGCGAACTCATCGAGCCGGACATCAGCAGCAGGTTCAGGCGTTCGATCAGCGCATCCATCGTCGCGTTGTTGGCGGCGAGCTGGCGCTCGGCCTCGATGTCGATCTTGGTCGAATCGGCATCGATCCAAGGCGACGGATTGCCGACGTAGTTCCAGACCAGCCAATCCATCACGTTGCTGAAGTTGGTGACGTAGCCGTCGGTCTGGATCTGGAACTCGGGCGCGACCCAGCCATTCGCGGCGATCTCGCCGGCCGGCTTGTAGTCGGGCAGGAAGAAGTTGAACACGGTGCGCGCATGCAGCGGCGACTGCGGGATGTATTGCCCCGGGTACCAGATGTACCAGTCGTTGTAGCGGTTGGAGGTATCGGTGGCGTCGAATGCCCGCCACAGCTGGGTCATGCGCAGCAGCGGCTCGCGCAACTTGCCGCGCGGTGCGTTGCCGGTCGGAGCGCCGCGCGCTTCCGGGTCGGTAAGAATCGCGCGGATCACCGCTTTCATGTCGCCACGCACGCCGAGCCCGTTGTTGTTGAACGCCGCCGCGACGCGACCGACGTAGCTCGGACTCGGATTGCTCGTCACCAGGCGCTGGATCAACTGCTTGCCGACAAAGGGGCCGACGTTCGGATGGTTGAAGACGTTGTCGAGCGCGATCTCCAGATCCTGCTGCGCGGTCACGCCGCTGCTCGCTGCGGTCGGTGCGGCACGGCCGGCAAGCAGTCCGTTCGGAAGCGTCACGCCGGGATAGACCAGCAGCTGCTTGCTCTCGGGATAGGCATGCCAGACGGTGTAGGTGGTGTTGTCCCACCACAGGCCTTCGGGTGCGCTCATCTGCTGGGTCCAGCGCTCGGGGTGCTCCCAGGCGCTGCAGTATTCGAACTCACGCACATTGCAGCCGTTGAACGTGAAGCCGGTGAAGACGTGCGCGAAGCCGCGGATGGTTTCCTGGTTGTAGGTCGGAATGGTCTGGAACCCGGGCAGGTTCGGGTCGTCCATCTCGGTGCCGTTGCTGTTCAGTCGCACCAGGCCGATCGAGAACAGCTGCATGATCTCGCGCGCGTAGTTCTCGTCCGGACGGATGTTGTTCGCGACGTCCGGTTTGCGATTGCCGAGCATCGACAGGTAGCTGCCCATGATCGGGCTCAATGTCACCTGTTCCAGCAGTTCGCGGTAGTTGCCGAAACCATGTTCACCGAGCAGGTCGTAGTAGTGGGCGAGCGCATAGGGTTCGCCGCCGAGTCCGCCGCCCTGGTCGGATACGACGAGGATTTCGCTGAGCGCGAACGCGACACGCTGGCGCAACTGGTCCGGTGCATGCAGGGCGCGCTCGAAGAACACTTCGTTGCGCGTGTTCTGGCCGACATTGTTGGCTTCCGTGTCCTGCGGATCCTCAGGCAGCGCCGCGATGTTGTTCAGATAGGGGCGATGCTGCGAAAACGGGATCGCGAACTGCTCGTTCAACCAGGCATCGATGCCGACGACATTCAGATGATCGAAGTCCGCCATCGTCGGGCCGAAGGTGGCCTGGGTCAGGAAGCGCATCGCGTCCTGGTCGGTACCTGGGCCGCCCGGCGGCGGTTCGAAGCTGCCCGAAAAGATGACGGTCTGGGCGTGGGCGTGGCCAGCAAGACCGAGCACGAGTGCCGCGGCAAGACGATGCATGCGTGACATGGGTATCCCCGATAGGTGTCACGAAATGTAGCAATGGCCGTGCCGGGCGCGTGTGCGCTGCCCGGCAGTTTTTTGAATGGGGCTGGGCCGTGGTGTGCTGCAGGTCTCAGAAGTAGCTGCGGATGCCGAAGCGCAGGTTGCGGCCGGGCAGGGGTGCGTTGTCCTTCAGGAACGAGGTGTGCACGTGCGCTTCCTGATCGGTCAGGTTGTTGCCATCGACAAAGGCTTCCCATTCGGTCTCGCCGCTTTGGAACGCGTAGGACACGTGTGCATTGACCAGCGTGTAGCCGGGTGTCGGTGTCTCCAGTTCGGCGACATCGTTCTGGGCGTTGTAGCGAATGGCGCCGAGACGCGCATGCCAGGCGCCATATTGCCATTCCAGACCGGCGCCATGACGCGCCGGTGCGATGCGCGGCAGGTTCGTGCCATCGTCGAACTCGGCGTTTACGCCGTCGTTGAACAGGCGCAGGTCGAAGCGTCCGGCATCGTTGTCGGCGAGCAGCGTCTTGGCTTCGATCTCGTAACCGGTGAACACGGCATCGGCCTGCGACCATTGCCGCACCGGCAGATCGTCTTCGACCTCGCCCGTTGCCGAAAGGAAGATGAAGTCGCTGAAGTCGTTCCGGTACACCTGCGCCTTCGCTTCGATGCGTTCGCCGCGATAACGCAGCCCCGTCTCGAACTGCTGCGCGGTTTCGGTATCGAGGGCGGCGTCGCCGACTTCGAACGACTGCGTCGCGATGTGCGGGCCGTCCGAAAAGAGTTCCTCGGCCGTCGGCGCGCGTTCGGCGCGATCGATGCTGAGCGACCACTGCCACTGCGCGTTGATGTCGTACAGACCGGCCAGCGACAAGGAAACGGCGTCGTGATCGGCGCGGACCAGATCGGTCTCGACATCCTGCTGGCCATGGCGCAGTCCGGCCTCGACCGACCATGGTCCGAATTGCGCGCGTTCGATCAGAAACAGGCCAAGATCGTCGGTCTGATTCGATGGCACGAAGGCTTCCGCGCCGATGGCGCTGAGGTCGCGTTGACTGGCTTGCACGCCCGCCGCGCCGGTCCAGGCGCCGATCGGCTTCAGGTTCAACTCGAGACGCGCCTCGTAGGCTTCGTTCTCGAAACGTGTGCCGACTTCGTCGCCTTCCAGTTCCACGTGCTCGTAGTCGTTGCGGGTGAACTTGAACACGGTCTTTTCGACACCGCGGATCGGTCCATCGACGCCGGCCTTGAGATCGATACGTGACTGGTTCATGTCGATGCGTACCGCCTCCGCGTCGGCATCGTGTTCTTCTCCTGCCGCGTGTTCATGTGCACCGCCGGGAATGCCGTACAGGTTGTTGTAGCCGGACAGCGCCAAGCCGACAAACCCGTTGCCGCCATCGGCAAACGCCACGCCGCCGATGGCGCCGCCGCTGGTCTCGATGGCGGAGTTCTCGATCTCGCCGTCTTCGGTCCCCGGCGCTTCGACATTGTCCG
>JAKJFE010000032.1 GCA_022705045.1 Pseudomonadota bacterium
CACCTGTCTCGCCGACAACACCAGTGGTCGCGACCGCAAGGACCTGGTCAAGTGGATCTTCCTGGCGATGTCCAAGCATCCGGAGATCAGTGCCGTGTCCGCGGCGACGCCGAAGATGGACGACGACACCAACCGCAAGGTCGGCACGCTGTTCACGCGCCTCGTCGCCGAAGACTGCCGAATCGAGATCCGCGCCATGGTCAAGGAACACGGCCCGTCCTCGATCTCGAAAGCCTTCGAAGTGCTCGGCCGCGTCGCGATGCAGGAACTGATGTCCCACCCGAACGTCGAAGCCTCCTTCTCGGGCCTCGACCAATACACCGACAAAGCCAAGATCGAAGCCGTGTTCGAGTGACGCGGCCTCGGTCCAGGAGGTCCGCCTCGTGTCGATACGTTGAAAGGCTCGAAGCACGCCAACATGAAGGAACTGCGTTTCGATGCCGATGGCGGTGTTTGGCGAGTGGCATTCGCATTCGACCCTCGGCGTCGTGCCATCTTGCTGGTGGCGGGTGACAAGTCCGGCGGCAGCGCAAGGCGCTTCTACGCACGGTTGATCGCCACGGCCGATCAACGTTTCGACACTCATTTGCAACGCACGGAATCGAGGAGAAAATGATCGTGGCCCGCACCCTTGCCGAGAAGATCCAGCAATTGCCCGCTGCACGTCGCAAGAAAATCGAAGCGCGCGGCGCCGCACTCATCGCTGAGGAAATGTCATTGCGCGATCTGCGCAAGGCGATGAATCGTACGCAGGTGGAAATGGCGAAAGCCTTGAAGGTCGGTCAGGACACGGTTTCCCGTTACGAACAGCGCAGCGACATGCTGCTTTCCACCTTGCAGGGCTATGTGCAGGCGATGGGCGGGGAGCTCGATCTGGTCGTCACTTTCCCCGATCGCGAGCCGGTCAAGTTGAAGTCATTGGGCGATTTCGCGCGCTGACGACATGGCGAACATGCCTACGTGTCCGGGTGTTTTGAGCATCCTTGAACAGCAGCGATGCAGGCAGCAGCCTCAACGCTGTTGCGCAGCAATGCGGATGATCGGGTCGATGGAGACCGAGCCGTTGGCGTTCATCAGTTGCACGTGTTTGTCTTCGATCATGCATTGCAGGCGCATCGTGCGTTCGCAGAGGCCGGCGAGTTCCTGCACGGATTCCGTGGGCAGGTCGATCACGGTGAGGTTCTTGCGGTTGAGGTTGCTGCCGACCTTGTCCCACCACACCTGCGCGCTGCGGCCGCTGTAGGTGTAGATCAGCACCTGGCGCGCGCGGCCGCAGGCGCGGCGGATGTCGGCTTCGTCGGGTTGACCGGTTTCAATCCACAACGCGATCTCGCCGGTGTCGTCGCGCTGCCACAGGTCGGGTTCGTCGTCCGTGCTCAGGCCGCGCCCGAACAGCAGACGCTCGTCGGCATTCATCGCGAACGCGAGCAGGCGCACCATCAGCCGTTCTTCGGTCTCCGACGGATGCAGGGCGAGCGTGAGGTTGTGTTCCTGGTAGTAGTGCCGATCGAGATCGGAGACCTGCAACTCGACTTTGTACACGGTGGATTTCGGGGACATCGAACACTCGCGATCGTCACCGCGACCGTCGCGGCGCGCGCATTAGAGCAGCTTGCGTCACGGTTGCGCGCTCGCACGGCGGGCGCGACGCACCTCGAGCCAATACTTCGCCGCATTGCGTTGCTGCTGGTACTCGTGGCCATCGGGCAGGCCGGTGCGCGTGGCGAGCCACGCCGGTACGGCCATGTGCCGGGTGATCTCGACGGCACCGGACTGCAGCAGCGCACGCAGGCGACGGCCGACCGCGTCGGGATGGCGCCACGAGGCCATGTCGCCGCGCACGACCATGGGTTCCAGCGATTTCGCATGGGCGAGCAGGGCATGGAAGGCGACGGCCGGCGAAGGCCAGGCCACGCGCCCGCAATGCGCTTCCCAGCGTTCGGCGATGGTGTCTTCGATACGGCGCAGCGCCTGGTGTTCGGGCGAGTCCAGCGCCTTGCCGCGAGCCGCGTTGCGCACGGCATAGATGTCGAACTCGAGCCGGCGCACACCGGCCAGTGCCGGCGTCCACCATTCCTCGATGGTCCAGTCCTGTGGCTCGATGGCCGCATCCCACGAGCGTGCCAGTGCGCAGCGCGCTTGCACCCGCTGCAATGCCTGCCAGGCATCGGCGTCTTCGGGATTCCGCTCCAGCGTGTCGATGTACTGGCGCAGATCGCGTTCGTGGCGGGCGCGGGCATCGCGCGACAGATTGAATGTCCGTGCGGTCGATTCCGACAGCTGGCGTGTCGCCGCGCTGGTATTGCCGAGATCGATGCAGCGCTGCACGTCGCCGCCATCGCCGGCGGACGCCAGCCGGTCGCGGCGCGTGATCGCGTCCTGATACTTTCCCCACCAGTCGGTCAGTGCCTCCGCTTCGGCGTGATCACCGCAACGCACGGCCATGCCCAGCGTCACATGCACTGCACCGACCGCGACGGGCGGATCGCTGTCGCGTGCATAAGTGATGTCGGTACGTTGACTGGACTCGGCCCACCACCATTGGTCGCAGGTCGTGCAATGACGGATCTCGATACGCCAGTGCGCATGCTTGCGCCCCTCGTCGAGCGCGAGCTCCAGCGCTTGCGCGTGGATCAGCGTCGTATGGATCAGCTCTTCGGGCAAGGTTGGGTAGTCATTCGGCAACAGCGCGCAATCGCAGACCGTATCCGGGATCTCCGGATACAACGGACGCACGCTGCGATGCGGGTAAGGCATGGCCATCAGCGCTGTGCGGGTTGGTTCAGCGCCGCCAGGGCCGCGACGATTTCCTGCGTCTCGGGCTTGTCCGCGCCGATGACCTCGCTGCGCAATTTCAACGCCTCCTGCATTTCCTCGCGGGCGGCGACCTGTTCGTGTTGTGCGGCGAGAATCTTGCCGCGCGTGAAATGCAGTTCCGAGCGCACGAACGGATGGTCGGCGAACACGTTGAGCGCGCGCCGCATCGTGTCGCGGTGCAAGGCCTCGGCGTCGCTGGTCCGTCCTGCTTCGAGCAGATAGAGCGCGTAGTTGTTCGCGAGCATCAGCACGATCGGTGCGTCGGCGCCCTTGCTGGCACGCATGGTCTCGAAACCGCGCTGGTACAGCGGCCCGGAGGCATCGAGCTGGCCGCTCTGCCGCAACGCGCCGGCGAGATTGTTGACGACCTGCAGGGTCTGGAAGTGATCGCGGCCGTAGATCGCCTCGACCTTGGGCAGCACGTCGCCGAGTTCGCGAGCGGCCTCCTCGAAGCGGTGCTGGCGCAGCATCGCCACGGCCAGCGAGTTGCGGGCGGCCAGTACCGAGGGATGGCTGTCGCCGCGCAGGCGGGCATACATCCGCATCGCCTCGCGCGCATGGGTTTCGCCATCGTCGAATTCACCGGCGTCGATCTCGACCGCCGCCAGCCGCAACAGGGTTTCGGCGTGTTCGGTGCTTTCGTTCGGCGCGTCCGCGGCGAACTCGGCGACGGCTTGTGCCAGCACCTTGCGCGCGGCGTCGAATTCGCCGCGCTGGTAGTCGAACCAGGCCAGCGAATTGCGTACCTGTCGCGCCTCGATGCTGTCGGCACCGAAACGCCGGGTGGCGCGTTCGAGAACCGAACGCATTTGCGCGACCGCTTCGTCGCGGTGATCGCTTTCGACATCGACGAAGGCGATCTTGCGATCGATGTCGAGGCGCAGGCGTTCGGCCGCATCGCTGTCGTCGCCATCGAGGCGGACCCGGGCGCGGCTCAGCGTGTCGCGTGCGTTCCTGCCGTCGTCGAGCACGTAATAGGTTTCGCCGATGATGGTCTCGATCTCGGCGAACAACCGCGCGTCGCCCCCGGATTCGCGCTCGGCACGTGCATGCGCTTCCTCGAGCACGAGTTTGAGCAAGGTGGTGTCGAGGCCGCGGGCGCGCTCGGGATCGATGCCGGTGAGCACGTCTTCCCACAGTCGCGCGATGGCGTTGCTGCGGGCGAGGGCGCGTTCGGCTGCTGCGGTAGCCGCTTCGGCGCGCACGCGTTCGTGTTCGGCGACGCGTTGCGCCTGCAGGCTCATGACCAGGCCGGCCGACAGCGCCAGCACCACCAGGCCCGTGGCGGTGATCGCGAACCGGTGCCGGCGCAGATAGCGTGTGCCGAGATACCAGGGCGTGGCTGGCATCGCCCGGACCGGCTCGTCCGCGAGCCAGCGTTCCAGGTCTTCGGCGAACAGGGACGCACTGGCGTAGCGCCCGGCCGGGTCGGGCGCGGTGGCGCGGCGCAGAATGGCCAGCAGGTCCGGACGCAGCGTCGAAAGGGCCTCGGCACTGGCCTGCCGCGCGGCCTGCGGCGAGTGCAGGGCATCGCCCAGCGATTGCTGCGTGTGCAATGCCGCGCGCAATTGCATCAGCGCCGGTGCCGTGGCATCCGGTCCGCCGCCCTCGGCGGGCAGCAGCACTTCCAGCAGGATCATGCCGAGCGCATAGACATCGCTGCGCGCGTCGACGGCATCGTCGCGCTCGCCGGCCTGTTCCGGGCTCATGTAGCCCGCCGTCCCGACGCGTTCGGCCGGATGGTGTTCCTGCTGGCTGCCGGCGATGCCGATGGCGATGCCGAAGTCGATCAGCTTGGGTTCGTCGCGACCGTCGATCTCGGCGACGAGGATGTTCGCCGGCTTCAGGTCGCGATGCAGGATGCCGCGCGAATGCGCATGCGCCACGCCGCGCGCGACCTCGGCCATCAGGATGATGCGCTGGCGCAGCGACGGCCGCTTCTTGCGGACCCAGACGTTCAATGCCGGACCATCGATCCATTGCATCGCGAAATAAGGGAAACCGTCGGTCGTGGTGCCGCAGGCGTAGACCTTGGCGATGGCCGGATGGTCCATGCGCGCCAGGGCGCGGCGCTCGATCTCGAACTGGGCCGCGGCCAGAGTGTCATGCCATTGCGCGCGGATCAGTTTCAGGGCGACCGGCCGTTCCACCTCGCCGACCTGGTCGGCCAGATAGACGATGCCCATGCCGCCCTCGCCGAGCACGCGCCGCACGATGTAGTCGCCGATGCGCGTGCCGCTCGCCGCCGCGTCCGGGCCGCCCTCGGCGTCGGCGTCGCGCAGCGAACGGAATCCGGGCGTGGTGCGATCGTCCTGGTTCGAAACCATGATCACCTCGGCAGCAACGCGACGATTGTGCGCCAAGCCGGGCAGGGCGTCGATTTGCCGCCCGTTCATCGCCGATGACACGCGCGAAGCCGCGATCTCGTCTTCGTCGGGGAACACCCCACGATGGAGCACCCATGAACACGAAGATGATGCTGGCGCTGGCCGGCGCGGCAATCGCGACTTTCGGACTGGCGCGGGTCGCCGCCGATGCGCAGGCAAAAGAATCGAACCCGTCGCACGAGACCGCGCCTGCCGGGCCCAGCGTGGCGCGCGGGCGATATCTGGCCAGGATCGCCGGCTGCAACGACTGCCACACGCCGGCCTACGCGATGCGCGGCGGCGACGTGCCGGAGGCGACCTGGCTGACCGGCGACGCACTCGGCTGGCAAGGCCCCTGGGGCACCACCTATCCGGCGAACCTGCGCCTGAGTTTCACGAAGTGGACCGAGGACGAATGGCTGGACATCGCCAAGAACAGCCAGTTTCGCCCGCCGATGCCGTGGTTCGCGCTGCGCGACATGGACGAGGACGATCTGCGTTCGCTTTACCGCTTCGTGCGCGAGCTCGGGCCGGCGGGTGAACCGGCCCCAGCCTACGTGCCGCCGGGCGTCACCGCGCCGGGTCCTGTCGTGGCGTTTCCGGGCCCACCGCCCCAGCCCTGATTCCGCCCCGGACTCGGATCGCGCGACCCCGTAGAATGCGCCTCTTTTTCCGAAGTGGCCGACCATGTCCGCAATGCCGTTTTCGATCCCGAACCCGATTCCCGCCCGTCTCAAGGACGTCAACCGCGCCAAGGTCTGCGACGAGAATTTCCAGGAGTTCGTGCGCCACTACGCCGGACCGGTCGCCGCGAAGCCGCAGCCGGGCGACGCGGTGCTGCCGGGCAGCCTGTGCACGGCCGAGGACTTCCTCAAGCTGTTCGAATCGCAGCTGATCTCGCGCCATCTGGATTTGATGGCGCGCGTGCTGCGCGTGCAGAACAAGGTCTACTACACCATCGGTTCCTCGGGTCACGAAGGCAATGCGATGGTCGCGCGGCTGACGCGCCACACCGATCCGGCCTTCCTGCATTATCGCAGCGGCGGTTTCATGGCCGAGCGCTTCCGCAAGCTGCCGGGCATGGATCCGATCATGGATTCGGCGCTGAGTTTCGCGGCCAGCAAGGAAGATCCGGCCTCGGGCGGACGTCACAAGGTCTGGGGTTCGAAGCCGTTGTGGGTGCTGCCGCAGACCTCGACGATTGCTTCGCACCTGCCGAAAGCGCTCGGCACGGCCGTGGCGATCGAGACCGCGAAACGTGTTGGCCACACGCTGCCGATTCCTGCGGATTCGATCGCGATCTGCTCGTTCGGTGATGCGTCCAGCAACCATGCGACCGCGCAGTGCGCCTTCAACACCGCGCAGTGGAGCGCGTACCAGAACCTGCCGGCACCGGTGCTGTTCGTCTGCGAGGACAATGGCATCGGCATCTCGACGAAGACGCCGGGCGGCTGGGTCGGCGCCGCGTTCCGCCACCGCGAAAGCCTCGACTACTTCTATGCCAATGGCCTGGATCTGGCCGAAGGCTACGAGCAGGTCGCGGCCGCGGTCCTGCATTGCCGGACCACGCGCCGCCCGACCTTCCTGCACCTGCGCACCACGCGCATCATGGGCCATGCCGGCACCGACTTCGAGATCGAATACCGCCCGATCGAGGAACTGCTGCGCGTCGAAGCCACCGATCCGCTGCTGCGTTCGGCCGAGATCGCGCTGGCGTCTGGGTTGATGTCGAAGGACGAACTGCTCGGCCTGTACGAGTCCATCCGCGGCAAATGCATGGCCGCGGCCGAACACGCCGACAAGACACCGAAGCTGCTGACCAAGGAAGAAGTGATGGCGCCGCTGGCGCCGTATTCGCCGGAGAAGGTGAGGGCGGAAGCCGCGCGTGTCGTCGATCCCGAGACGCGCCTCAAGGTGTTCGGTTCCGAGAAGCAATTGCCGGAGAACCAACCTCCGAAGCATCTGGCCATCCAGATCAACCAGGCCCTGCACGACCTGTTCATCAAATATCCCGAAACCCTGCTGTTCGGCGAGGACGTCGCGGCCAAGGGCGGCGTCTACACGGTGACCAAGGGACTGCACAAGGCGTTCAAGTCGAACCGCGTGTTCAACACCCTGCTCGACGAGACCTCGATCCTCGGGCTCGCCCAGGGCTTCGCGAACATGGGCATGCTGCCGTTCCCGGAGATCCAGTACCTCGCGTATTTCCACAACGCCTGCGACCAGATCCGCGGCGAAGCCTGCTCGCTGCAGTTCTTCTCGAACGACCAGTACCGCAACCCGATGGTCATGCGTGTCGCTGGTCTCGGTTACCAGCGCGGCTTCGGTGGCCACTTCCACAACGACAATTCGGTGACCGCGCTGCGCGACATTCCGGGATTGATCGTCGGCTGCCCGAGTCGTGGCGACGACGCCGCGATGATGCTGCGCACGCTGACCGCGATGGCCAAGGTCGATGGTCGTGTCTGTGCCTTCCTCGAACCGATCGCGTTGTACATGACCAAGGACTTGTACGAGGCCGGTGACGCGTTGTGGTCGACGCCCTATCCGGCACCGGACCAGGCACTCGAGTTCGGCGCCGAACGCGTCTACCACGAGGATGCGAAGGACCTGCTCATCGTCACCTTCGGCAATGGCGTGCCGTTTGCACTGCGCACCGCCAAGGTAGTCGAGGCGCAGACCGGCAAGAAGACCCGCGTCATCGACCTGCGCTGGCTGCAGCCGCTGAATGCGAAGGCGATCGCCAAACACGCCGGCGACTGCGAGCGCATCCTCGTGCTCGACGAAGGCCGTCGCAGCGCCGGCATTGGCGAAGGCGTGATCACTGCCATCGTTGAAGGTGGCCACGGCGCCAAGCCGCTGGTCCGCGTGGTCGGCGACGACACCTACACACCGCTGGCTGGTGCCGCGAACCTGATCCTGCCGACCGATGCGACCGTGCTCGAGGCGGCGTTGAAGCTGGTGAAGGATTGATGCGCTGCTAGAATACGGGTCGCCCGTATCGAGGAGCCAATTCGATGAAGACGACGGTTGAAATTTCCGAAGCCACGCTCAAGCGTGTTCGCGCCGTGCAGCGACAGGATACGGTGACCTTGCGTGAGCTTGTCGAGGAAGGATTGAACCTTGCCGTCGATCGCCGTCGCGCGCCGCGGGCCGCCAAACTGAAGCTGCCGGTCGTGCGCGGCCAGGGCCTGACGCCGAAAGCCGAGCTACTGGGCATGAAGGCGGTGCTGGCTTTGGCTGCCAGCGGCGGCATCGATGTATTGGCCGACGAGTCCGAGCCTTGATCGCCATCGATACCAATGTGCTGGTTTACGCCTCGCGCGCAGATTCGCCGCATCACGATGTTGCTCGCACCGCCATCGAATCGCTCGCGGCAAGCCGCAAGCCGTTCGCTGTGCCGTGGCCCTGCGCACACGAGTTCTATGCCATCGTCACGCGTGCTTATAGGCCGGCGTCGACTCCGGCACAGGCGTTCGCATTCCTGGAAGCGCTCGCCGCCGTTCCTGCAATGCGGTGGCTGCATGAAGCCGAACACCATCTCGAACTGCTTCGGCGCATTGCGGGCAGTCGCCTTGTCGGCGGCGCCATTCATGACGCACGCATCGCCGCGATCTGCCTCGCGCACGGCGTGACCGAGCTGTGGAGCGCAGACCGCGATTTTTCGCGCTTCCAGCAACTGCCAGTGCGCAATCCCTTGAACGACTGAGGAATCCTGATGACCACCATCACCCACGTCGCCTTCGATGCCGACGACACGCTCTGGCACAGCGAAGGGCATTACCGTGATGCGCAGGCGGCGTACGAGAAGCTGCTGGCGGACTACATCGACATCGCGAATGCCGACGTTCACGCGCGCCTGCTCGCTGTCGAGCGCCGCAACATCAAGCGCTTCGGCTACGGCGCCAAGGGCATGACCTTGTCGATGGTCGAGGCGGCGATCGCGATGACCGAGGCGCGCATCAGCGCGACCGACATCCAGCGCATCGTCGACCTCGGCGTGGCCGTGCTCGAACATCCGGTCGAACTGCTGCCGGGCATCGTCGACGCCGTGGCCGACGTGGCGAAGGATTTCACCCTGCTGCTGATCACCAAGGGCGACCTGTTCCATCAGGAAGCCAAGATCGCGAAGTCGGGCCTGAGCGACTGGTTCCACCGCATCGAGATCGTCAGCGAGAAGGACGTGCCGACCTATCGGCGCGTGCTCGACGAAGTTGGCATCCGGCCCGAACAGTTCCTGATGGTCGGCAACTCGCCGGGTTCGGACATCGCGCCGGTGCTCGAACTCGGTGCGAGTGCAGTGTATGTGCCGTACCACCTGTTGTGGGCGATGGAGCAGGGCAAGGGTTTCGATTCGGCGTCGCCGCGTCTGCGCCAGGTGCGCCAGGCCTCGGAGATTCCTGCCGCCGTGCGCGGGCTTGCTGCGGCATGACTTGACGCTTCGCGCGGCAGGGCCGACCCTCGCGTCTCCAACGACCGGAGCGCGCCATGGATCGGAAATCGCTGTGCATCGCGATCGTCGTCCTGTTGACAGCCTGCAGCAGCCATCCGAGGCGCGAACCGCCGACGCTGCTGACGATGGCCTCCGGTGCACCGCGTGCGCCGGAACAGGTGCAGACGCGCATCGACGCGGTCGTGTTGAAACTTCGTGTCGATCCGAAGCGCCAGCGCATCGATGGTGACGCGACACTGACCCTGCGCACGTCGGCGTCACTGGCGTCGGTCGTGCTCGACCTCGATCGCTACCTGTCGATTTCTGCCATTGATGTCGACGGGCAGGCGCTTGATGCGTCGCGCTGGCGCAATCCGGATGGTCGCCTGCGCATCGACCTGGCGCAGCCGAGCGCGACCGATGTGCCGTTCAACTTGCGCATCCGTTATGCCGGCGCGCCGCGCGTGGCCGAGCATGCGCCCTGGGATGGCGGTTTCGTCTGGTCGAGAACGCCATCGGGGCAGCCCTGGGTCGCGACCGCGGTGCAGGGCGAGGGCTGCGACCTGTTCTGGCCGTGCATCGATCATCCGTTGAACGAGCCGGCATCGGTCGAGCAGTTAATCAGCGTGCCGGCGCCGCTGGTCGCGGTGGGCAACGGCATCGATCTCGGCATGACCGAACAGAATGGCTGGCGCACCTACCACTGGAAGACGGCGCATCCGAATACCTATGCCATCGCCCTGAACATCGCGCCGTATGCGCATCTGCAGGGTGAGTACCGCAGTCGTTACGGCAACACCATTCCGCTGCATTTCTGGCATCTGCCGGAACGCGCGCAAGGCGCTCGCCGCCTGTTCGCCGAATTCCCGCGCATGCTCGATTTCTTCGAGCAGGTCATCGGGCCGTATCCGTTCGGCACCGAGAAGATGGGCGTGGCCGAGACCCCGCACCTCGGCATGGAACACCAGACCATCAACGCCTATGGCAACGAATACCGGCTCGACGAATACGGCTTCGACTGGCTGCTGCAACACGAATTCGCGCACGAATGGTTCGGCAATCAGGTGACCAATGCCGATTGGGACGACATGTGGCTGCATGAAGGTTACGGCGCCTACATGCAGCCGCTGTATTCGCAATGGCTGCACGGCGACATGGCCTACCTTGCGCGTTTGTTCGAGCAACGCAAGACCGTGAAGAACGCGTTCCCGATCGTCTCCGGGCGCACGCAATGCGAACACATCGTCTATCACCCCGAACACGGACCGGGTGGCGACATCTACGTCAAAGGCTCGCTGGTGTTGCACAGCCTGCGCGCGTTGATCGGTGATGCCGCGTTCTTCGCGGCGACGCGCCGCCTCGTCTACGGCACCGCTGATCCGAAGCCTGGCGCATTCGTGCCGCGCGTCGCATCGACACGCGATTTCATCGCCGATGTGAACACCGCCGCCGGTCGCGATCTGAACTGGTTCTTCGATGTCTATCTCTATCAGGCGGCCTTGCCGGAACTCGTCGAGATCCGTGATGCGGAAGGACTGACGTTGCGCTGGCAGGTGCCGGGCGGCAAGCCCTTTCCGATGCCCGTGGATGTGCGCGTGAACGGCGTGCTGCAGACGCTGGATCTGAGCTCGGGCAGCGCCCGTGTCGCGGCTACGCGTGACGACATCGTTATCGTCGACCCGACCAGCAAACTGCTGCGTGCGCTGCCGCATCTCGATGCCTGGCAGCAGTCGCGGGAGGCGCGCGAGCCGCAGCGCGTTGCCCCCGTGGTGTCTGGCGATCCCTGCCTGCCGCCACAGTGAACGAGTGCTAGTCTGCGCGCCTGTCCCGGACGGAGCGCGATGATGATCGACGATCGTGATGAGCCTTGGACCGACGGCACGCGAGCGCGCTGGCAGCGCATCCGCGACCATGCCTTCGAAGACGCGCAAGCGCCGCTGGACTTCGTCGCCAAGCTGGCGCGAGAACAGGACTGGTCTCGCGCTGAAGCGCTGGCCGCGATCGAGGAATACCGGCGCTACTGCTTTCTCGCCAGCCTCGGGATCGATGCGGTTGTACCGAGCGTGGCTGTCGACGAGGTCTGGCATCTGCACCTGACCTATACCGAGGACTACTGGCAACGCTTCTGCCCGATGACTCTCGGGTTTCCGTTCCATCACCGGCCGGGCGGGCTCGTCCGCGGCGATGCGGCGCAGTACCGCCGTGGTTATGCCGATACCTTGGCCGCCTACGAACGCTGGTTCGGCCCGCCGCCCGAACGCTGGTGGCCGGGCACGGCCGAACGATTCCGTGCGCCGGCGCGTTTCCGTCGCGTCGACACCGCCCAGGTCTGGCTGCTGCGCAAGCCCACCTGGGCGCGTCGTCCCGGCGCTTTCGCCGCGGGCATCGCGGCGGCTGCCATCGCCCTGGTGGCGAGTTCGTTCGCCGAGGCTGCATCGCTGAATCCGCTCGTCTGGTCCGGGCCGGAGTTCCTGCTGCTGTTCCTGTTGCTGATGATCGTCAGCGTCTCGTTTGCCTTGGCGAAACGTCGGCAAGTCGGCGATGCACGCGCTTCTTCAGCGGCGGGGCTTGATCCGTCGGGGATGGCGATGCTGGCGGGCGGCGAGGCGCGCGTGATCGAACGGGTGGTCGGCGAACTGCTGGCGCGCAACGCGGCCCAGTTCGATGCCCGCAGTGCGCGCCTCTCGATCACCCGTGTACCGGACGATCTCGATCCGACTGCCGATGCCATCACCCGCGAGCTGCAGCGTGACGGCCAACTCGGCACCCTCGCGACACGCTCTGCCGGCGCGATGGCTGCACTGCGCCGGACGCTGGAGCAGCGCGGTCTGCTCCGGGATCGCGATGCCGCGGCGTCGCTCGCACGCACATCGGCCATGGCACCGCTGCTGGTGCTGGCGCTGGGACTCGTGAAGATCGCGATCGGCATCGCACGCGATCGGCCGGTCGCCTTTCTTGTCGTCTTGTGCGTGCTGCTGGCGATCGTGACGCTGGTGCTGTGGTTCAAACGTTCGGAGCAGACGGCTGCGGGACGCGATGCCGTCGCTGACTTGCGTCGGCAACACGCCCGCGCCGTGCGTGCCCCACGCGACCACGAATGGTCGATCGCACTGGCCCTGGTGGGTTCCAGCGTGCTTGCCGGCACCGCCTATGCGGCGTTTCACGACTATCGGCATCCGGCATCGACGTCGACCAGCAGCGATACCTCGTCGTCCTCGTCGTCGTCGGACAGCAGTGACTCGGGAAGCGATTCCGGCGGCGGGGATTCGGGTGGCGGCTGCGGCGGCTGCGGGGGCGGCGGCGGGGATTGATCCGTATTGGGGGATCGCGTGGAGCACCGCGTCGCCTGTGCTATTCGACGGGGAGTGGTGCGATGCGTGGACTGTGGATCGGATTGCTGGGTTGGATCGTCCTGTCGGCGGCGCCCGATGACTGCGCGGCGCAGTCGGGCAGTGGCAGCATCGGGGGCGGCGCGCCGATCGTGGCCAGCGACGCCCATACGATCTGGATTCCCTACGCGATCTGGCGTGGCGGTTCGCCGACCGAGCTGACGAGCCTCCACTTCGAAGTCCACGATCAGGTGGTCGATCTGATGCTGGAGATCCAGACCGGGGATTTTTCGGTCGGGAGCGGCCTGAGCGGCGAGGCCGCGTTGTCGCCGCCGGCGGCGGGCAACTATGCACTCAACCTGCGCGTTTCCGACAACGGCGGCCCGTATCTGACGTGGGCCACCGGCAGTCTTCAGGTCAGTGCGGCCGTCGCGCAGTCGACGCAGCCCGTCGATGCCGCATCGCGTGGCGGCCTGGCCGTACTGGCCGCATCCATCCTGATGATCGCCTGGCTGTTCGCCCGGAACCGTGTGAGCGGCTAAGCCTTCGGTGCCGCTTCCGTCGATGTCGCGTTCGCCAGTTCGGCCGCGACTTCGGTTTCGCTGCGCAACTGGCCTTCCCATTTCGAGACGACGGCGGTGGCGACCGAGTTGCCGATGACATTGGTCGCGGAGCGGCCCATGTCCAGGAAGTGGTCGATGCCGAGCAGCAGCAGCAGGCCGGCTTCCGGGATGTTGAACTGCGCCAGTGTCGCGGCGATGACCACGAGCGAGGCGCGCGGCACGCCGGCCATGCCCTTCGAGGTGACCATCAGGATCAGCAGCATGGTCAGCTGCTGCGCCGCGCTCAGTTCGATGCCGTAGGCCTGGGCGATGAACATCACCGCGAAGGTGCAATACATCATCGAGCCGTCGAGATTGAACGAATAGCCGAGCGGCAGCACGAACGAGGCGACACGGTTGCTGCAGCCGAATTTCTCGAGTTGGGCCAGCGTCTTCGGATAGGCCGCTTCGCTGGAGGCGGTCGCGAAGGCGAGCATGGTCGGTTCGCGCACCGCCTTGAACAGGGCCGCGGCGCGCCCGCCGAGGATCATGAATGCGGCGAGGAACAGCAGTGCCCACAGGATCAGAATGCCGAGATAGAACTCGGCCATGAAGAATGCATAGGTCTCGAAGATGCCGGGTCCGCTCTTCGCGATCGCCGCCGCCACGGCAGCGAACACCGCGAACGGGGCGAACCACATCACCAGCATCGTCACCTTCAGCATCACGTAGGACAGGCCTTCCAGTGCCTCGACCAGCACCTTCGCCTTGTCGCCCACACCGGCGCAGCCGATGCCGAAGAAGATCGAGAACACCACGATCTGCAGGATCTCGTTCTTCGCCATGCCGTCGGCGATGCTCATTGGCACCAGATGCGTGACGAAGTCCGCCAGCGACATCGATGACGCCGCGATGCCCGAGCTTGCCGTTGCCTCGGGCAGCGGCAGGTTCAGGGCCACGCCGGGCTGGAACAGGTTGACGAGCAGCAGACCCAGACCGAGCGACATCAGCGACGCCGCGATGAACCACAGCATCGCCTTGAGGCCGAGCCGTCCGACCACGCCGACGTCGCCCATCTTGGCGATGCCGACGGTCAGCGTCGCAAACACCAGCGGCGCGATGATCATCTTGATCAGACGCAGGAAGATCGTGGTGACCAGTCCGAAATTCGTGACCCAGGGCGTCGGGTCGGCGACGCTCTTGTGGATGGCATAGCCGGCGATGGCGCCGAGCACGAGGGCGATCAGGATCCAGAGCGTCAGCTTGTTGCTGCTGCCGGATGTAGCGGGTGCGGCCATGCGGTCCTCGGTCGATGCGCGGAAAGTGCGGACCATAAAACAAAAAACCTGCCCGGAGGCAGGTTTCTTGATGTGGTGGGCGGTACAAGTTTCGAACTTGTGACCCCTGCCGTGTGAAAGCAGTGCTCTACCGCTGAGCTAACCGCCCGGAATTCCGGCCCGATCCATCGGGGGCGCGGACTATAAGGGCGCGGCGGCTTGCGGTCAACCGGACTTGTGCCCGGTGTCGGCGGTCCATGACTCGGGGAAGATGCCGATGCGTATCCAGTGTGACCGCGTGTGGTTTTGCGCGCGGTTCACGGCAGCGGTTTAGACTCGGGCGAACCGGTTTCGGAGGTGGGTCATGAAGCGTTTTCTCGGCATGGTCGGTGTGGCCATCATCGTCGCCGTCTCAATGGTGCCGGATGTCGCGCAGGCGGAAGAAGGCTATGTGATCCGCTGCCAATCCAAGCGCGACCGCGACAACTACTGCACCGCCGACACCAGTGGCGGCGTGAAAGTGCGGAAGGTGCTCAGCAGTTCGCCCTGCATCCAGGGCGACAGTTGGGACTTCGACAAGACCGGCATCTGGGTGCGCAAGGGCTGCCGTGCCGATTTCGACGTGCCGCGCGCCTACAGCAGCGGCCGCGGCTGGAGTTCGCAACGCGGCTACGGCCGCTATTTCCGCGACGGCGAGCAGGCCAGCGATGGCGTCGCCGAACGCGTGGTCTGCGAAGCGCGCGGCAAGAACCGCGTGGTCTGCCCGGTCGACGGACTCAAGAACGCCGATCTGGTCTACGAGCGCAGTCGTGAACGCTGCCGCTTCAACGTGAGCTGGGGCTTCGACGACAAGGCGATCTGGGTCGACCAGGGTTGTCGCGCCGAATTCCTGGTCAACTGATCAGGACGGGCGTTTCTTCGCGGCCGGTTTTCGCGGTGCACGCCGTTTCGCGGCGGCCTTGCGGGTTGCGGCCACGGGGATCTCGTTGCGTTTGCGCTTCGGTTTGACCGTGGCTTCGGGCAACAACGGCACTTCCGCGGTCGGCGCCAGTTGCGTCATCCGGTCGCGCCAGCCGCGCATCATGTCGAACGCCTGGTCGACGGCCGTGCGCGCGGACTTCGTCGCCCAGTCGGTCAGCTGGGTCGGGTCGATCATCACCGCCGAGCGCATCAAGGCCGGCCACTGCTTGAGACTGGCCTCGCGCATCTTGCAGAGTTTCTGCGCGCGACTGCCGATGGCGTAAGTCACGGCGATGTTCGTCGCCGCTGCGGTGCCGATTTTCGCGAGCGGCCAGGCCTTGATCAGCAGCCGAGCGGCGAGCCCCTTGCCGAGCGTCTCGGCGATGACCTGGCCGGTGCGCTTCGCGATCTCGTCGGCGCCGATGTTGGTTGCGGCGATGCCGAGCACGGCCATCTTCTCGGCGCCGGGCGGCAGTTCGAACTCGTACAGCGCGAAGGTTTCCAGCACCAGTTCGGCCTGCAGCACGCTGACCAGCGCGGTGTCGGCCAGCGGCCCGAGCGCGAACGAAGCGAGCCGCCCGACGCCCGGAATCGCACCGGTCAAGGCCGACAGCGCACCGACGGCGCCGGCCTGCAGACATTTAGAACGCACCAGCATCCTGTGCAGGGCATCGCGGCCGGCTTTCGGATGGGCCTTGCGCAGACGATCGACGCGACGTTCCGCCGCTTCGCGGTCGGCATGTGTGACGGCATCCCACAACGAGAGTTTGGATTGGCGCATGCACCGATGATGGCGGCAGTCGCGCGGTTTCGCCAAGGATGCGCGATGCAGCCTGCACCGCTACGCTTCGCGACCCGCTTTCGAGGCCGCAGCCATGATCGACTACGACCGTTACGACCGCATCCGCGCCGTGCAATGGCAGGGCGATGCCTTGCGCCTGCTCGACCAGCGCGTGTTGCCGTTGCGCACCGAGTTCATCACGTGTGCGACGGCCGACGAGGTCGCCGCAGCGATCCGCAATCTGACTGTGCGCGGCGCGCCGGCCATCGGCATCGCGGCAGCGTATGGCGTGGCATTGGCGGCGAAGGCCGCTGCGGATGCGGCGACCGGGCTGGTCCACGCGGATGCATTGCGCGACGCGTTTTCCGTGTTGCGTGCTTCGCGCCCGACCGCCGTGAACCTGTTCTGGGCACTGGACCGCATGGCGCGCGTGCTGGGCGAGGCGGTTTCTGCCGAACGCATGGAGCACGAGGCCATCGCCATCGAACGCGAAGACCTCGCCGCGAACCGGCACATGGGTGAACTCGGCGCGGCCCTGATCGCGCCGGACTCGGGCGTGCTCACCCACTGCAACACCGGCTCGCTGGCCACGGCCGGCTTCGGCACCGCGCTCGGCGTGATTCGTGCGGCGTACGCGCAGGGTCGCCTGGCGCGCGTGTTCAACACCGAGACGCGGCCGTGGCTGCAGGGCACGCGCCTGACTGCCTGGGAACTGCTGACCGACGGCATCCCGGCCAAGCTCATCGCCGATTCGGCCGCGTCGCATTTGATGTCCACCGGCGCAGTGCAATGGGTGATCGTCGGCGCCGACCGCATCGCCGCGAACGGCGACACCGCGAACAAGATCGGCACCTTGCAGCTCGCGGTCGCGGCGCGACATTTCGGCGCGAAATTCATGGTCGTTGCGCCGAGTTCGACGGTCGACATGGCCATGCCGCACGGTCGCGATATCCACATCGAACTGCGTGAGCCGAAGGAACTGCTCGAACATGCCGGGCAACGCGTTGCGGCCGAGGGCGTCGATGCCTGGAATCCGGTCTTCGACGTGGCGCCGGCCGAGCTGATCGATGCCATCGTCACCGAGCGCGGCGTGATCGAACGACCCGATGCAGCGAAGATGTCCGGGATGTTCGGAAGCGCCTGAAAAACACGGGATTTCAGGCCCCGTTCCCTGCTAGAATCCGACGCTTCGCGCGGCCCTTTTTCGGTCTCCTCGGGCGGCGTGCAATCGACTGATTCTGCAGGGATTCCTGATGTCCGAGTTCGCCAAGGAAATTATCCGCGTCAACATCGAAGACGAGATGCGTCAGAGCTACCTCGATTACGCCATGAGCGTGATCGTGGGGCGCGCGCTTCCCGACGTGCGCGATGGACTGAAACCGGTGCATCGCCGCGTGTTGTTCGCGATGAACGAACTCGGCGCGCACAGCAACAAGCCGTACTACAAGTCGGCGCGTATCGTCGGTGACGTAATCGGTAAGTACCACCCGCACGGCGATGCCTCGGTCTACGACACGCTGGTGCGCATGGCGCAGCCGTTCTCGCTGCGCTACATGCTCGTGGACGGGCAGGGCAACTTCGGTTCGGTCGACGGCGACTCCGCCGCGGCGATGCGATACACCGAAGCGCGCATGGCCAAGCTCACGCACGACCTGCTCGCCGACATCGACAAGGAAACCGTCGACTTCGCGCCGAACTACGACGAGAAGGAACTGGAACCGACGGTCCTGCCGACCCGTGTCCCGAACCTGCTGATCAACGGCTCGGCCGGCATCGCGGTCGGCATGGCCACGAACATTCCGCCGCACAACCTGACCGAGGTGATCGACGCGACCATCGCCGTCATCGACGATCCCGAGATCACGATCGACGCGCTGATGCAGCACGTGCCCGGTCCGGACTTCCCGACCGCCGGCATCATCAATGGCAGCTCCGGCATCATCGAGGCCTATCGCACCGGCCGCGGCCGCATTCTGGTGCGCGCCAAGGCCGAGATCGAAACCGACAGTGATGGCCGCGACGCCATCATCGTCACCGAATTGCCGTACATGGTGAACAAGGCGCGGCTGATCGAGAAGATCGCCGAGCTGCACAAGGAGAAGAAGATCGAGGGCATCGCGCCCGACGGTCTGCGCGACGAGTCCGACAAGGACGGGATGCGCATCTTCATCCAGGTCAAGCGCGGCGAACAGGCCGACGTGTTGCTGAACAACCTGTTCCAGCAGACGCAGATGGAGACCGTGTTCGGCATCAACATGGTTGCGCTGCTCGACGGCCAGCCCAAGCTGCTGAACCTCAAGGACATCCTCGAAGCCTTCGTGCGCCATCGCCGCGAAGTGGTCACGCGTCGCACCATCTTCGAATTGCGCAAGGCACGTGCGCGCGCCCATGTGCTCGAAGGTCTGACGGTCGCACTCGCCAACATCGACGAGATGATCGAGCTGATCAAGACCTCGCCGAATCCCAACGAAGCGCGCGAACGCCTGCTGGCGAAGCGCTGGGAACCGGGTCTGGTGCGGGCCTTGCTCGGCGAGGCCGGCGCGGAATTGTCGCGACCGGAAGACCTGGCTGCGCACGAGGGCATGTTCGAGGATGGGTACCAATTGTCGGAAGTGCAGGTCAAGGAAATCCTCGACATGCGCCTGCAGAAGCTCACCGGGCTGGAGCAGGAAAAACTCACCGACGAATACAAGGCGCTGCTCGACACCATTCGCGGCCTGATCGCCATCCTGACCGATCCGGTGCTGCTGCTCACGCTGATTCGCGATGAATTGCTGGAAATGAAGGAAGCCTACGGAGACGAGCGCCGCACGGTCATCCAGCACAACCAGGAAGACCTGAAGAACGAAGACCTGATCGACAAGCAGGACCTCGTCGTCACCTTGTCGCACGCCGGTTATGCGAAGGCTCAGCCGGTGACCGACTATCGTGCCCAGCGTCGCGGTGGCAAGGGTCGTTCGGCGACCGCGATCAAGGAACTCGACTTCATCGAGAACATCCTGGTTGCGCACAGTCACGACACCATCCTCTGCTTCACTTCCGCGGGCCGCGTGTTCTGGTTGCGCACCTTCCAGTTCCCGATGGCCGGTCCGAATTCGCGCGGCCGTCCGATCGTGAACCTGTTGCCCAAACTCGAAGAGGGCGAAAAGGTCAACGCGATGCTGCCGGTGCGCGAATACACCGACGACCGCTTCGTGTTCTTCGCCACCCAGGCCGGCGTCGTCAAGAAGACGCCACTCAGCGATTTCTCGCGTCCGCGCTCGATCGGTATCCGCGCCGTCGAACTGGACGAAGGCGATCGCCTGGTCGATGTCGCGATCACCGACGGTTCGCGCGACGTGATGCTGTTCGCGTCGAACGGCAAGGCCGTGCGTTTCGCCGAAGACGAAGTGCGCGCTGTTGGCCGCAGTGCACGCGGCGTGCGCGGCATGACGCTGGCCGAAGGCGAACGCGTGGTGACGATGATGGTGGCCGATGTCGGCGACATCCTGACCGCCACCGAACGCGGCTTCGGCAAGCGCACGCCGCTCGACGACTATCCGCGCAAGGGTCGCGGTACCCAAGGCGTGATCGCGATCCAGACCTCGGACCGCAATGGTGCGCTCGTCGGTGCACTTCAGGTCACCGAAGCCTACGAAATCATGCTGATCAGCAATCAGGGCACCCTGGTGCGCACGCGTGTGGCCGAAGTCGCGCAGGTCGGACGCAACACCCAGGGTGTGACCCTGATCCGCCTGCCGGCCGACGAGGCCCTGGTTGGCCTCGCCAAGGTTGAAGCTTTGCCCGAGGAATCTTCGGGTGACGATGCGGTCGAAGGCGAGGGCGCCAGTGCGCCGGAGCAGAACGGATGACGGGTGTGCGCAGTGTTATGGCGTTGCTGATTCTGGGATTGGCGGCGTCGCTGGCCCGGGCTGATGCGGGATTGACGATCGAGCAGGCCGGCAGCGCGCAAGCGCGCATGCAGGCGGCGCGCGACGCGGTGCTGCCGTATGTCGTCAGCATCTTCGTGGTGCGCGAGGACGCCGTGCAGGGACGTGCGGAGCTGCGCGTCTCCAGCGGCAGCGGCACCATCATCACCCGTGATGGCCATGTCGCGACCAATGCCCACGTCACCGAAAACGGCAAGCGTTTCCGCGTCGTGCTGGCCGACAAGCGCGAGTTGAGCGCCATCCTGGTCGGTGAGGATGCGTTGTCGGACATCGCCGTGCTGAAGATCCGCGACGTACCCGAAGGCGGCTTTCCGTTCGCGCACTTCGCCACCGAGAACGATCTCCAGGCTGGCGACGTGGTCATGGCCATGGGTGCGCCTTGGGGCATGGCGCATTCGGTGTCGCAGGGTGTGGTGAACAATCCAGAACGCCTGTTGCTGTCGCTGTTCCAGGACGAGGCCGACTACGAACAGCAACTCGGCCAGAACCAGCCGACCGCCCGCTTCTACGCCTGGATCCAGCACGACGCCTCGATCTCGCCCGGCAACTCCGGCGGTCCGCTGGTCGACCTGCGCGGCCAGATCGTCGGCATCAACACCCGCGGTAATGCCATGGGCGGCGACATGGCCTTCGCGATCCCGGCGCCGGTGGCGTCGAAGATCGTGGGCGACCTGATCGCCTACGGCGCGGTGCCGCGCAGCTTCTTCGGTTTCGGCGTGCGCTCGTTGAAGCGTTCCGGATTCGACCGCGGTGTGCTCGTCAGCTCGGTCATTCGCAATGCACCTGCTGCCGAAGCAGGCCTGGAAGCCGGTGATCGCATCGTCGCCATCGACGGCCAGCCGGTCACAGTGGCGGAACCGGAGCAGGTGCCGCCGTTCCTGCGCGCACTGACCGAACGCAAGATCGGCGCGACGATGGCGGTGACTTATCTGCGCGACGGCAAGGAACGCCAGGCCAGCCTGGTGTCGACCGAATACCCGCCGGACCTCGGGCACGACCTCGAGGTGAAGGCCTGGGGTGTCACCTTCACCGAACTGACGCCGAACATCGCACGTTCGCGTTATCTCGGTCGCGATGCCGGCCTGCTCGTGACCGGCGTGTTGCCGGGCAAGCGCGCGGCGACGGCGCATCCGCCGTGGCTGGTCGGCGATGTCGTGCATGCGATCGATGGCAAGCCCGTCGCGACGCGTATCGACATGCAGGCGCTTGATCTCGACAACGGCGGTGCATTGCCGCGCCGCGTCGTCGCGATCGAACGCAATGGTGCCCAGCTGCTCAGCGTGCTTGACGCCAAGCCGGCGCGCGACGCGGACAAGAAATTGCGCGAGTTGCCCAAGGCCTGGATTGGCATCGAGACGCAGCCGATCACGGCGACGACAGCGGCCTTGATCGATGGCCCGTCCGGCGGCGGCTACCGGATCACCCGCGTCTACGAGGATTCGCCTGCAGACAAGGCCGGCATCCAGGTCGGCGACGTGTTGACCTCGCTGGCGGGGGCGGCTGTGCCCGTGTCCGGCGACATCGGCGACGAACCGCTGCAGAGTCGCATCCGCGACGCCTTGCTCGACGAACCGCTGCAGATCGAGGTCTGGCGCGGGGGCAAGACACGCGCGTTGGCGGTCGTGCCGATGGCGGCCCCGGCGCCGGCCTCGTCGCTGAAGTCGCGCACCATCGACTGGCTCGACCTCGGCGTACGCAACATCGGTTTCTACGATCGCGTCTCGCGCGGCATCGCGGCCGACAGCAAGGGCGTCATCGTCGAGAACGTTGCGCCCGGCGGCCTCGGAGGGCTCGCGCATCTCGCGGCGGGTGACGTCGTGTTGCGCGTCAATGGCGAAGTCGTCGCCGATGTCGATCGTTTCGAACAACTCACCGACCGCAAGGCACGGGCCGCGGGACAGCCGTTGTCCTTCCTGGTGCTGCGCGGTTCGCGCACGCGCCTGTTGTACCTCGATGCCGAATGGGAGCAGGGACGATGAAATCGATGTTTCGCGGATGCGTGCTCTTGGCCGCCTTGATGGCGGCCGCACCGGGCTGGGCCAACGAATCGGATGAGGAAACCCAGGCGGTGTTCGCGCATCTGCTGAAGACACATGCCGACAGCGTGGTGCGGGTCAGCTTCGTCATCGTGTCGGCTTATGGCGGACAGGAGCAACGGCAGGAATCGAGCGTCACCGGCGTCGTCGTTGACGAGGCTGGCCTCGTGCTGGTGCCGAAACTCGTGGTCGATCCGAGCTTCCCCGGCATGGGCCGGATGACGGCCGACCAGAAGCTCAGCTTCAAGCTCGAATCGCGCGATTTCCGTGTGCATTTCGCCGGCCAGGATCAGCCCTTCGAGGCCGAAGCCCTGACCACCGATGCCGACCAGGGCATCGCCTGGCTGCGGATCACCTCACCCGACGCCAAGCTGCTCAAGCCGATCGACCTGAAGCAACGTGCCGAGGCCAAGCCCGGCATGGCCTACTACGTGCTCGAGCGGTTGGAAGAGCGGTATGGCAATGCGCCGATCGTGTCCTGGGGCGTGTTGCAGGGTGCGGTCTCGGTGCCGCAGCAGGCGCATGTCGGCACCGGTGCCGCGGGCCTCGCCTTCAATGCCGAAGGTGACGTGCTCGGTTATGTCTCGATGGATTTCGACGAGAGCGACGCCAGCGCATCCGGCCGCCAGAATCCGCGCATGTTGCTGACCTCGTCCGCGCGACTCGCATCGGCGACGCAGCGCGCGAAGTCGTTACTGGAGTCGGAGTAATACCTGTCAGAGCGTGCGATGAAGCATCGCACCCACAAAGACGGAGCCCTCGCTGCTCTTGTGGGTGCGATGCTTCATCGCACGCTCTCGATCAATTAGAGATTTTCGAGCACGTGTTCCGCGGCGGAGACCTTGAACTCGCCCGGCGCCTCGACGAACAGGTGCGTGACCACGCCGTCCTTCGCGACCAGCGCGAAACGCTTCGAGCGCATGCCCATGCCGAAGGCGGTCGCGTCCATCTCCAGGCCCAGCGACTTCGAGAATGCCGCGTTGCCGTCAGCCAGCATCAGGATCTCTTCCGGTGCGTTCTGGCTCTTGGCCCAGGCTTCCATCACGAAGGCGTCGTTGACGGCCATGCAGGCGACGGTGTCGATGCCTTTCGCCTTGATCGCGTCGAGCTTCGCGACATAGCCCGGCAGATGCTTGGCCGAGCAGGTCGGCGTGAAGGCGCCCGGCACCGCGAACAGCACCACGGTCTTGCCGGCGAACAGGTCGTCGGTGCGGATGGCCTGTACGCCGTCCTTGAGGAAATTCAGCGTGGCGGAAGGAATGCGGTCGCCGATCGCGATGGTCATGGGAATGCTCCGTGGATGAATGGGCCTGCGCGTGCGCAGAAGCGTCGATGTGCGATCGAACCGGCGCATTTCAAGGCACTTGAAGCGGCGCGGTCGATTCGCATCTACGCCCCGACGCGGCACGGTGCCGCACCCTGACGGAGAATCATCATGAGCCTGACCCGATACACCACCCAACCCCAGTTCCGCGGCTTCGAGAACGGCATGAAGCAGATCTTCGACCAGTTCTTCGCGGCCGAAACCGAAGACCAGAGCAATGTCGTCACCAGCCAGTGGCAGCCGCGCGTCGACATCCGCGAAGAACCGAAGCGTTTCGTCATCGCCGCCGACATTCCTGGCGTCGATCCCAAGGACATCGAGATCCACATGGACAAGGGCGTGCTGACGCTGAAGGGCGAACGCAACGCCGAAACCAGGAGCGAGGACGGCAAGTTCACGCGTGTCGAACGCATGCACGGCAGCTTCCACCGTCGCTTCGCCCTGCCGGATACGGCGGATGCCGATCAGATCAGTGCCACCGGCAAGCATGGCGTGCTCGAGATCGTCATCCCGAAGAAGGCCGAAGCGGCGCCGCGGCGCATCTCGATCAACAGTTGATCGCCTCGCTGACTTGGTTCGTGCATAGTTGCGGCATCGGAGCGCCCCGTTCGCACTGAGCTTGTCGAAGTGCGTTCGGGGCGCGTCGCATCACCGTTCACCCTTCGACAAGCTCAGGGCGAACGGTTGTGGGTCGTGCGAGGTTGCGCAAAAAGGGTCAGGAATGAAGTTCAGCGATTACTACGAGACGCTCGGCGTCAGCGAAACGGCGACGTCCGACGAGATCAAGTCGGCGTATCGCAAGCTCGCGCGCAAGTATCACCCGGACGTCAGCAAGGAAAAGGACGCGGAAGAGCGCTTCAAGGCGATCAACGAAGCACATGAAGTGCTCAAGGACGATGCCAAGCGCAAGGCTTACGATCAGCTCAAGCGCAGCGGATTCCGTTCCGGCGACGATTTCCGTCCACCCCCGGATTTCGGTCAGGGCCACGACTTCAATTTCGGCGACAACGACGGCGGCAGCTTCAGCGAGTTCTTCGAGTCGCTGTTCGGCGCTGGCGGCGCGCGCGCACGGCGCGGACCGACGCGGCGCGGCCGCGACCTCGAAGCGCGTCTGACCGTGCCGCTGGAAACCGCGTATGCGGGCGGCACGCAACGCGTGACCGTGTCGCGGCGCGACGGCCCGAAGACGCTGGACGTGCGTATTCCCGCCGGCATCGCGAGCGGGCAGACGATCCGCCTGGCGGGCCAGGGTGAAGCAGGGCCTGCCGGCAGCGGCGATCTCCTGATCAGCATCGAGATCGCGCCGCACCGCTGGTTCGAACTCGATGGCCGCGACATCGTGCTGAAATTGCCGGTGGCGCCCTGGGAAGCGGCGCTCGGTGCGACGGTCGAAGTGCCGACCCTGGCCGGACGCGTCAGTCTGCGCATTCCCGAAGGCTCGCAAAGCGGGCGCAAGATGCGCCTGCGCGAGAAAGGTCTGCCGGGTCTGCCGCCGGGCGATCAATATGTGGTGCTGGAAATACAAACGCCGCCCGCATCGAAGGACACGGAGCGGCGTTCTTACGAATCGATGCGCGACGCGTTCCCGGACTTCAGGCCGCGCGCCGCGTTCGATTGATCACTTCGGCATCAGCTCGTTGATCGTCTGGATCAGCTGCGTCTCGTTGATCGGCTTGGTGACGTAAGCCTTGGCACCTTGACGCATGCCCCAGACCTTGTCGGTTTCCTGGTCCTTGGTCGTGACCAGGATGACCGGGATATGACTGGTCTTCGGATCCTTGCTGATCTGGCGTGTCGCCTGGAAACCGTTGAGGTTCGGCATGACCACGTCCATCAGGATCAGGTCGGGCAGTTCGCGCTTGGCGACTTCGATGCCCTGCTGGCCGTCTTCGGCCGTGATGACGTCATGACCGAGCTTCTGCACCACGCGGCGCAGGCCTTCGATCTGCGACGGTGAATCGTCCACGATAAGAATGCGACCCATGGCTCCCTCGTTGCGTGATGGTCGTTGCGATGGCGGGTCGGTCAGAGTTGCACCAAGGTGCGACCGAACGACCCGCCTGCCAGCATCCTAGCAAAAACGCCGTCCAATTCGTCCAGCGTTGCGGTGCGCGTGAGAATCGTTTCCAAGTGTTTCGGCTTCCACATGGTCGCCAGCCGCTCCCACAACGTCCGGCGGATGTTGTACGGGGTGCCGGCCGAGGCGATGCCGAGCAGGCTGACACCGCGGATGATGAAGGGCATCACCGTGGTGTGCAGGTCCGGGCTGGCGGCGAGCCCGCAGCTCGCGATGTTGCCGTAGGGCCGGATGACGCGGGTCAACGACGCCAGGGTCGCGCCGCCGACATTGTCGATGGCACCGGCCCAGATCGCGGTTTCCAGCGGACGCGAACCCAGGTCGAGCTGCTGGCGTGCGATGCACTGGCGCGCACCCAATGCGACCAGCGCATCGAACTGCTCGGGTTTGCCGCTGATGGCATGGACTTCATAGCCGGCTGTCGTCAGCAGGTCGATGGCGAGCATGCCGACCCCGCCGGTGGCGCCGGTCACGACCACCGGTCCCATCTCGGGCGTCTGGCCGTTGGCCTCCATCCGGTACAGCGACAGCGCCGCGGTGAAACCGGCGGTGCCGAGGATCATCGCTTCACGCACGCTCAGGCCGGCCGGGAGCGGAATCGCCCATTTCGCCTCGACGCGCGCATATTCGGAATAGCCGCCATCGCGGGTTTCCGACAGACCGCAACCGGTCACGAGCACCGCATCGCCTTCCTTGAACCGCGGATCGGACGACTGCAGGACATGGCCGGCGACGTCGATGCCGCCGACCAGGGGATACTGGCGCAGGATCTTGCCTTGACCGCTGCCGGCGAGCGCGTCCTTGTAGTTGACGCTGGAGTACGCCGTCTTGATCACGAGTTCGCCGGTGCCAAGTTGGTCGAGCGAGATCGTGTCGATGCGTCCGCGCGCGCTGTCGCCCTGGGCGTGCACGCGATAGGCGCGGAATGTGTCGGGAAGGCTCATGGCGGCTCCGCAAGGTCGGCCTGCCATTATTGCGGGCCACGGTCTTCGCCGCGAGTCCCGGCCGCGCCGCAATCATTTGCATGCGATGTGCCGGGCCGTCGTCGCATAATCGGCCGACGAATCAAGGACCCGATGCGATGAGCCAGGGCTCACGCCCCGTCTGCCTGATCCTCAGTGCCGATACCGCCTTCCAGGATGCGGTGGCGAACGCGCTCGCGACGCTGGATGCCCGGCTGGAACGTGCTGTCGACACCGGCGCTGCGCTGGCTGCGTTGTCGGTCTGGCCGATCCGCTGTGTTGTCGTGGACCTTGCCGCCAGCGATGGCTGGCCGCTGGTGGTGGCCAAGCTGCGGCGCACGCCCGAGCTGGGTTCGACCCCGGTCCTGTTCATTGCCGACAGCGCCGAGGCGGTGGATCGCCTGCTCGCGGATCCGCCCGAAGGACACTGGGACCTGATGCGTCAGCCGCTGCACCCGCGTTGGCTGTGCGCCAAGGTGGGCCATCTGGTCTGCACCGAGCTCCGGGTCGCGCGCAGTACCGCCGAGTCGGAGGCGCAGCTGGCGATGATCGATGCCTTGCCGGCGCAAGTCTGTGTCGTCGATGCCCAGGGCAACATCCTGATGGGCAATCGCGCGTGGCGCCAGCAGGAGGGGATCGACGCCGATCACGTGACGGGATGGCATTACCGCGAGTTGTGCGATCGCGCGGCGCAGCGCGGCGCCGATCATGCCGCGGTGGTCTGCGCCGGACTGGCCGATGTGTTGCGCGGCGAACGCGGGCGCTTCGAACACGAATACAGCCTCGGCGATGGTGATCGCGAGCGACGCCATTTCCTGCTGTCCATCGTGCGCCTCGGCGGCGATGGCGGCGCCGTCATCTGCCAGTTCGACACCACGCACCAGAAGCGCGCCGAAGCCGAACGCCTGGAGGCGATGCGGCATCTCGAAATGGTGATGGATGCGGTCCAGTTGAACCTGTTCGAGTACGACCTCGCCACGGGCCGTCGCATCGTCGGCATGCGCGATGTCGAGCTGCTCGGAGATCATCCCGCCGATCTCGACGACATGCGCGACCGGTTCGTGCATCCGGATGACAGCGATCATTTCAACCAGGCGCTGAATTCGGTGATGGCGGGCGAGGATCACGGCAGCATCGAATATCGCGTCGGTGCCGGCGACAGTCCGCGTTGGCGTTGCGTGGTCGCACGCGTGATCGGCCGCGATGCGCAGCATCCGGGGCGACTGGTCGGCGCGAGCTGGGACATCACCGCGCGCAAGCTCGCACAGATCGAATCCGAACGCCTGGCGGCGAGCCGCGCGATGGCGCTCGACGCGGGCCGCTTCAACGCCTGGGAGTGGGATTTCGAACTGCACCGCGCTTCCGGTGGCGAACGCGATGCCGAGTTGTTCGGTTGCAAGATCGAAAGCGGCGAGCAGCTGGTCGCATTGACGCACCCCGAGGATCGCGAACGGGTGCGTGCCCTGTGGGGCGACGAGGCCGTCCCGGTGGATCGCTTCGAGACCGAGTTCCGCATCGTCCGCGCGGACGGCGACGTGCGCTGGATCAAGGCCGTCGGACGCCTCGAGCGCGACGCCCGGCGTGCGCCGCTGCGTCAGGCCGGCCTGTCCTGGGACATCACCGAACAGAAACGTGCGGACATCGCGTTGCGTGAATCCGAGGCGCAGCTGCGGCGTGCGCTGGACGCGGCGCGCATGGTGTCCTGGGAATGGGATCTGACGCAGGGCACCCGTCGCGCGATCGGCGACGATCTGGCCGTGCTGGGCGAGTCGCCGGCGACGATCGACACGGCCAAGACCCGCGTGCATCCGGACGATCTGGCGCGCCATCTGGCCGACATCGACCACGCCATCCGCAGTGGCGAGGACTACCAGAGCGAATTCCGGGTGATCTGGCCGGACGGCAGCGTGCACTGGCTGTTGTCGCGCGGCACGCCGATGCGTGACGCGCAGGGCAGCGTCGTGCGCTTGTCGGGCCTGGTCTGGGACATCACCGGGCGCAAGGATGCGGAGGCGGCCCTGGTCGAAAGCCGGCGATTGCAGGAACTGGCGATCGAAGGCGCGGGCCTGAACATCTGGGAGATCGATCTGCGCAGCGGTATCCGTCATGGCGGACCGCGCGACATCGATTTCTACGGATTCAGCCCGCGCACCCATGAGGACTTCGCACGCATCGTCGATTCCGAAGACGCGGCTCGTCTCGATGCCGCGATGCAGCGCGCCGTGGCCGGGGCCGGGCAATACGAAGTCGAATACGGGGTGCGCAAGGAATGTGGTCAGCGTCGCTGGTATTCCGCGCTCGGGCAACTGGTGCGCGGCCACGACGGTCGTCCCGACAAGCTCGTCGGCGTGACCTACGACATCACCGCACGTCGCGAACAATCCCAGGCCATGGCGAAGGCGCTGGAGGCGGCGGAGCAGGCGTCACGCGCGAAATCGAGTTTCCTGGCCGCGACCAGCCACGAGTTGCGCACGCCGATGAATGCCGTGCTCGGCATGACCCGGCTGCTGGTCGACACCGATCTCGATGGCCGTCAGCGCGAGCTGCTCGAGACCATTCGTTCCAGCGGCGACCTGCTGCTGCGCCTGATCAACGACGTGCTCGACTTCTCGCGCATCGAGGCTGGCGAGATGCCGATCGACGCGACCGAATTCGACACCCTGGCCTGCATCGAGTCGTCGATCGAGATCGTCGCGCAGCAGGCCGAGGCCAAGGGACTCGACCTGTTCCTCGACGTCGCGCCGGAAGCCTGTCGGCGCGTGCGCGGCGATCCGACGCGGGTGCGCCAGATTCTCGTGAACGTGCTGGTCAACGCGATCAAGTTCACCGACCGCGGCGAAGTGCGGCTGACCGTTCAGGCGCAGCCGCAGGCGGACGGTCGTGTCGAATTCGAGTTCCAGATCAGCGACACCGGCATCGGCATGAGCGACGAACTCATCGGCCAGGTGTTCCTGCCGTTCCGCCAGGGTGACGGTTCGATGACGCGCCGACACGGCGGCACCGGACTCGGACTCGCGATTTGCCGACGTCTTGCCGAGCTGATGCGCGGCGAGATCCAGGCCGTCAGTCTGCCGGGCGAGGGTAGCCGCTTCGATATCCGGCTGCCGTTTGAAGACCACGGCAGTGCCTTGCCGGAGATCCGCAACGTCCAGGTGATGGTGGCGTCGCCGCACCGTGCATCGCGCGATGCCGCGGTGACCCAGCTGCGCCGATTCGGCGTCTCGGTCATGAGTTGCAACGGCAGCGACCCGCTGCCGGAAGCGATTCTCGTCGAACAGCAACTGCTGCTGCTCGACGATCGCCTGTTCGCCGACTATCCGGAGCTGGTCGATGAAATCCTTGCACGCCACCAGCGCGATCCCGCGATCGCACGCATGGTGTCGTTGCGCGACACGATCCAGCGCGCGATGCCGGACTGGGTGCGTGACCTCGGCACCGTGATCCGCCCGATCCGCCCGAGCGTGCTGCTCGGTTTGCTGCATGAATTCGACGCGGGGCCCAGGAAGAATGCGCCAGAGGCAAGCACTG
>JAKJFE010000149.1 GCA_022705045.1 Pseudomonadota bacterium
GCTGTCATGCCCCTGTACCCGCGACTGCGCATCGATCTGCAGTTGCCCGGATCGGGCGTGATACAGGCGGAATCGCCCGGTGTCGGGAACGCCTGGCCAGCGTAGCCGGGCCGCGTCCAGCCATACAGCGCGTGCGGCGTCGGGAAGGTAAGGTGATTCCGCCTGCAGGATGAGGGTGGCGTCGTCGATGTCACACGCGCGGCGCAGGCCGGTGTCCTTGATCGGCTCGTGCGGATTGATCGCGATATGGCGCTTCGCCGCCTCGGTGACGACACGCAGGTGATGCCGCGACTGCCACTGGCCATCATGCCATTCGCGCGACACCGGGACACCCGGACGATCGAAGCGCTCGATCTGTCCGGCATCGGCGACATAACCGGTCTTGATCACGTCGACGCCGTGTTTCGCGTACAGATCGAGGGCCGCGCCGAGTTGCTGCTCGTAGTGACTGACCGCACCGCCGGTTTCGTGGTGGCCGACCAGGTGCACGCCCTTGTCGCGCGCATACGCGGCCAGACCGGGCAAGTCGAAGTCCTCGGTCGCACGCGTGAAATCGAAATCGTTGCCGTCGCCGAACCAGTTGCCGTCCCAGCCATGGTTCCAGCCTTCGACGAGCACGCCGCGGAAGCCGTGCTCGGCCGCGAAATCGAAGTAGCGACGGGTGTTCGCGGTGCTCGCACCGTGTTTCGGGCCACGCGCCCAGGATTCGCGGTCGAGATGCAACGACCACCAGACGCCGACATATTTCGCCGGCTTGAACCAGGACACGTCGCCGAGCGCGTTCGGCGCATTGAGGTTCAATTCGAGATTCGACTGGTACAGCGCTGCCGCCGTGTCGGTGATGCGCAACGTGCGCCACGGCGTCTCGAACGGCGCCTGTCGCCGCACCTTCCAGCCTTCCGACGCGGGCGACAATTGCGCCTTGAAGCGCTGCCCCTCGACCCGACGCAGCCACATGCCGGCATAGTCGACGAGGGCCGCCTCGTGGAAGGCGATGTGCAAGCCGTCACGCGTGCGCAGCGTCATCGGCGTGTGCGCCTGCCCCACTTCGCGCAGCGACGTGCGGTTGTACAGATATTCGTAGCGATTCCATTCGCCGGCCGGAATCCACCAGGCCTCGGCCTCGGGTGCGACATCGAACTCGGTGAGTTCGTCATCGATGATCACGTCGCGCAGTTGCGGCTGGTCGGGGAAGACATAACGAAAGCCGACCCCGTCGTCGAACACCCGGAAGATCACCTCGAAGCGGCGTTTGCCTTTCAGGGTTTCGACGAAGGTCACGCGCAGTTCGTTGTGCTGGTCGCGCACGAAGCGCGATTCGCCCCAGGGCTGCTCCCATGTCTCGTCGTGATTGCGCGTGGCCTGCGCGGGGAGTTCGAGGTTGCGCTCCAGTTTTTCGGCGCCGCGCAGCAGGAAGCCGAGACGCGAAGGCGCGATGACGGTTTCACCGAAGCGCTTGATCGAGTAGCTGGCACGACCTTCGTCCAAGCCCACATCGACACGCAGCACGTGACCCGGCGATTCGACGCTGGCAACGATGTCCGGACGCTTCGGCGGTTCCGCGGCGAGGGCGATGCTGCAGATCCAGGCACCGATGCAGACGAATAGCTGTCGGGTCATTGCATGTTCTCCGATTCAACGACGAAGACCACCGCCGAACGCGGCGGAATCGTGAAGCGACCGCGGCCGCGATCGAACCGCGCAGACTCGCGCGGGCGCGCATCCGACGCCGTGGCTGAGCGTTGCAGCGGATGCAGCACGTAGCCAACATCCACCGCTGCGGCGACATCGATGTCGTGCGCGCGTCGATCGACATTGACGAAGTAAGCGACACGATCGAAAGCGGCACCGGCGTAGCCGCGGCCATCGAGCCACGCGGCGAGCACGGTGGGTTCCTGCGTCGGACCGGTGTTGACGAAGTGCAGTCGCTCGCGAATGTCGTTCGCCGTGCGCAGTCGGAACAGTGTCGAGCTGGCGCGAATCCGCAGCAGGTCGCGTAAGCCGTCGCGCATCCATGCAATCTGTACGGGCTCCGGCTTGATCCGTTCATCCGTCAACAACGGCCGCATCAGGTCCCAGGTCGTGCCGTTGTCCGGCTGTGGCGGCAAGCCGGTCGCGAAGAAGTTGTCGCGATACGACCAGTCAAGGCGGTTGAACGCATCGCCACTGTCGTAGCTGTTGCGGTCCAGCGACTTGCTGCGCAACGTGTCGACGCCGGCATGGAAGTAGGCAATGCCCTGACTGAACAGGTTGATGGCCGCGGCCAGCATCTGCACGCGCGCGCGATCGTCGCGCGACGTGTCGGTCGGCAACTTGAAGACGTTGATGTCGAACAGGGTCTGGTTGTCGTGGTTCTCGACGTAGTTCACGACTTCGCCCGGCGACGACACGTAGCCGGCCGGCTGCGTACCGCCATAGGGGATATCGGACAGACGCACCTCACGTCCGCGGTGATCGGTCATCACATAGTCGCGCAGCGAACCGGCCAGACCGACGCGCACCAGGTCGGCGGCGCGCAGCAGATCCTCACGGGTGCCTGTCGAGCGCTCGTTGCGGTCGTAGTACAGACCGTTGACGTAGCCTTGTTGCGTGATCAGGCGGTCGTCGTTGTCGCCGGGTCCGCCGCCGCGCACGGCGTCGCGGGCGCGGTCGCTGAAGGTCGCGATGCCGCTGCCGTTCAACGACAACTGCGAGGCCTGTACGAAGCGCGCACCGTCGGCGACTTCGCCGAAGTTCCAGCCCTCGCCGAGCAGCGTGACGCGGCGTCCCGCTGCAACATCAACGGCCCGCTGCAGCCGTTCCATGACGTCGCGCGGCTGGTGGCCCATCAGATCGAAACGGAAGGCATCGATGCGATAGTCGCGTACCCAGCGCACCGCGGTGTCGATCATCAGCTTCGCCATCATCCGATGTTCGGTGGCGGTGTTCGCGCAACAGGTCGAGGTGGTCACGCGACCTTGTGCATCGAGCCGGTGGTAGTAGCCGGGCACGATGCGGTCCAGCACCGAACGTGGATCCTGGCCGCTTGCCGCGGTGTGGTTGTAGACCACGTCCATGCCGACGTTCAGCCCCATGCCATGCAGTGCCTGCACCATCGCGCGGAATTCGCGGATGCGTGTCGCGCCATCATCGGCGTCGCTGGCGTAACTGCCTTCCGGCGCACCGAAGTGCAGCGGGTCGTAGCCCCAGTTGAAGCAGTCCTGCGATTTCGCCGCGACGACCGTGGCTTGTGGTGCTTCGCTCGCGCCGCTTCCGGAGACTTCGGGCGTCACGCAGCCGTGTTCCGGCACTGTCGAGAAGTCGAAGACCGGCAGCAGATGCACGTCGGTCAAACCGGCTTCGGCCAAGGCGCGCAGGTGGCGCATGCCGTTCGAGCCGCGCTCGTCAAACGCCAGATACGTCCCACGACGATGTTCGGGGACCGTCCGATCGCCGATCGAGAAGTCGCGGACGTGGAGTTCGTAGATCACCTGATCGACCGGTGCGCGAGGACGATTCGACGGCGTCGTTTCGCGCCATCCCGCGGGCATGGTCGACGCGTCGTCGAGATCGCCAAGCCAGGCCCGCTGCGAATCGGCGCTGAGGCTAACGGCATACGGATCGACGACGCGATTGCGCACCCGCCCGACACCGGGCACGACGACGTCGATCAGGTAGCGGTAGTAGTTTCCGCGCCAGACGCCCTCTTGTCGCCATTGCCAGACGCCGCTAAGGGAAGCGCGTCGCAACGGGAAGATATCGCTGGCCGACGCGCGTGCATCGGCATACAGGCAGACTGAGACGGCGCTGGCCGTGGGCGCCCAGAGCCGCAGGGCCGCTGCAGTTTCATCCGCCTTTGGAGCCAGCGCGCGGCGCTCTGCGGATTCGGCAAACAGGGCATCGAGCAAGGCCGCGGTCTGCGTGTGCGTGGCATGCAATACGTCGCCGTTTTCGGTCTCGTTCGTCAACAGCCATTGCGAAGCGAGGGATTTCCGAAGCCGCGCCCGATCACGCGTCTGCACGTTCAGCAACACACCATCGCCCGTCCATGCGAACCGTGTCGCAAGCGCCCGGGGCAGGTCCGTGTCCAATGGCATGAGGTCGATATGGCCCTCATGACCCTGTACCCGCGACTGCGCATCGATCTGCAGTTGCCCGGATCGGGCGTGATACAGGCGGAATCGGCCGGTGTCGGGAACGCCAGGCCAGCGTAGCCGGGCCGCGTCCAGCCATACCGCACGTGCGGCGTCGGGAAGGGAAGGCGATTCCGCCTGCAGGATGAGGGCGGCGTCGTCGATGTCACACGCGCGGCGCGGGGCATCGTGATCGTGCGCCGCACCCGCCGCTGCCGCCGAGAGTCCAAGCGCGACAGCCATCAGGCACGCACGTACTCCGCGAGGCGCCTGGTCGCGCGGGATTGTTCGGTCTCCATATCCACGAAGCTGCAAGTCCGTCCTCGAACGCCGCGCCGGTCAAACCAGCGCTCGCGACCATCTCATGAACAACCGGATCTGGCGCTGGCTTCGGCGTGGATGCAATCGAATTCATCGCGACCGACCGCGGGGTCTTGCATGCGATCGGGCAACAAAAAAGGCCGCTCCTCGCGGAGCGGCCTTTTGCGATCGATTGAACCGATCAGCTTACTGGCGACGTGCGCCCAGACCCACCAGGCCCAGACCGATCACCAGAACAACCATCAGCACCTTGCCGAGGTTGTTGATGGCCGGGACCGGAACGTCCGCCACGCCGATGCAGGCGACGGTGTAGTCCAGCGTGCCTTCGGCACCCAGGTCCTGCGTCGTGCACTGGATGGTGCCCGGGTTGTTCAGACCCGGTGCGCCGGTCAAGCAGGTGAACGGAACCGCAGCCGAGCCGCTGGCCGGAACAGTGGCCGGGACCGTACCCAGCGTCACCGAACCCGTAGCGGTACAGGTCAGCGTGCTGGCCGAACCCGAGTTGCTCAGGTTGATCGCGCTGCCGATGCTGGTGTTGGGCGCGCCCGTCACCGTGATGGCGCCTTCGCCAGGCGTCGAGGTGATGTTCACGTCAGCCGCCGCGCAATCCAGCGGGAAGGTCGTGTTCGTCGTGGTCGGCGCACCGCCATCGATGACCTGCGAAGCCACGCAGGTCAGCGTGCCGGCCTGGGCCGAGGCACCCGACGTGCAGGACACGTTCACCGTGGTGTCGGTGCCCGCCGGAGCCGGAGCCGAGACCGGACCGGCCGAACCGCCGGAGACCGTGAAGCCAGCCGTGGCCGTGCAGGAAACCGAGGTCGTTTCCGGTGCCGGAGCACCGCCGTTGGCGCCGCCGTTGATGTCGACTGCAACACTGCTCGAGCCCGGCACCGAGGCGCCCACCGAAGCACCCGCACCGAAGGTGATGGTCGTGCCACCCGCCGGCGTGTAGGTCACGTTCGGAGCAGCAACCGGCAAGCCATCCGGGCAAGTGACCGGCCACGACACGTTGCTCGGAGCGCCACCGCCGATGGTCTGCGCGCAGGTCAGAGTCGCGGTACCGTCAGGCTGGCCATTGGTCGGCGCGACGCAGGTGAAACCGATGTTCTGTGCCGCCGTGCCCGAACCCGTGAAGGTCAGCGTGCCCGAGGTGACATTGAACGTCGCACCCGAGACTGCCGAGAACGCGCATCCGCTGACGGTCGACGTCGACGTGCCGCTACCGGCCGACGGCGTCACCGCGATCGAGCTGGAAGCCGTCTGCCCCTGGCCGACCTGCGGCATGGTGATGCCGGTGCCGTTCGTCGGGTTGTAGGCCAGCGCCGGAGCCACATTGGCGGCCGGGCAGTTCAGGTTGATCGTCGTGTTGACCGCAGCACCGGCCGGATTCGTCGGCGTGGCCGCGCACGTGGCGGTACCCGTCTGTGCGGCGTTGGACGACACGCAGCGGAAGACCAGCGGATTCGTGGCGCAGGTCGTGTCCGTACAAGCGGACGAACCCGTCACGACCGAGAAGCCCGGGCTGGACGTCGAGCACGACACCGAGGTGGCACCACCATTCACACCACCCGTGGCCGTCAAGGTCACGTTGAGATCCTGGTTCTGCGGAATCGCAGTACCGGCCGGGAAGTTCAGCGTGGTCGACGAATAGCCGATCGTCGGAGCAGTCGGCGGACCAGCGGAAACAGTGACGTTGCCGTTGTTGCCGGTGTTAGCCACCGGATCGCCGTTGACCGGTTCTTCGGCCAGCAGCGAAACGAAGGTGTAAGGGAAATTACCCGCGGATGCGCCAACGTGATCAAGCACGAACGTACAAACGTTCACCGCGCCTGCCGGAATTGCACTGGCTTGAGCCTGAGAGTAAGTCAGGGTGACAAAGCCCGTACCGTCCTCATCAACAGGAGCAGTACAGACAGCGCCAGCACCAACGGTCGTCACTGTGGTGACGTCGAACTGGGTGTCATCAAATCGGACAGCGCCCTGATGCGACGAAGCAACACCATCCGCATTGAATACGAGAGTGATGGTGGAGCTGTTAGCACCGACGGGGCTGATAGTGGGATTGGCGGGGGACAGCGATACGCTCACAGCGGCCAAAGCCGACGTGGACGCCATCGCCAGCAACGCGCCAGTCGCTGCGGTTTGGATCTTATTCTTCAACATCTCGTCACTCCGATTTGGGTAGTTCAGTCCAGTTTTTCTACTTTGGCCGCACCCATCTTGGCCAATTCGCCATTGCGGTCCGACGCCTCAAAGGTATCGATGACCGCGCTGGTCGCGCTGCTCGATACATAACGCAGTTTGCCGATGCTGTTCAGGCCGGCAGGGAATGCTTTCCCTTCGGTGTTCATCACCGTAACCGCGACGACTTTTCCGTCGTATTCCTTACAGACACCCTGAAAACCCTTGGGAAGCTCGGACAGGCAATTCGAGGTATCAATACGCTTCGAACCCTCAGGAAGAACAACGCGGAAGCTGAACGAAGCAGCTTGTCCATCG
>JAKJFE010000150.1 GCA_022705045.1 Pseudomonadota bacterium
CCCGAGAACGTGGTGGGCGTGTATCTGCCATACATGATCGTCGACGGCAAGGCGAGCGCCGACATCGCCGGCCAGGGCGAGATCGAGACCGCCCGCTACACCCGCGGCAGTGGCGACAAGAAAAAGACCTACTACGACGCCGACATCTACCAGGTGGAACGGCACATCGATTTCACCGTCGATGACCTGCCGCTGGAATCGTCCGGCGAACGCGGCAAGCTCGATACGCGCGTCAACACCAACAACATCATCAACACCATCCTGCCGTTCGACACCAAGAATGCAGTGAAGTGGAACGCGTCCTACCTGTCGGGCTTCACGTCCGAGAAGCGCGATCGTGATGTCGAGCACCTGCGTCCGCGCCTGGAAGACCAGCTGCTGTCGATCGCCCGCGCCCAGGTCGAGACGTCGGTGGATCGCTACGATCGCGGCGTGCGCTGGGAGCAGGAAGGCCTCGACGTGCATGGCACGCGCTGGGTCTCGATGTACCTGCCGGTCTGGTTGTACTCGTACCACCAGCCTGGCAAGAACGGCGGCCTGCTGCACTACATCGCAGTGAACGGCCGCACCGGAGAAACCATGGGCAGCATCCCGGTGCAACAGTGGAAGCTGATCCTCGCCGCGCTCACCGTCGGCACCCTACTCGAAGGCATTGCCATCATGATTCTGGCGAACTAGTCATGAGCGACGATGGTTCACTCGCGCTCCTCCTGCTCGGTCCCGCCGGTGCCACCGGCCTGTACTGGGCCCTGTACCGGCACTACCGCAATACCGACAAATCGCACGCCTTCGAGCGCGAGACCTTGGTCGACGCCAAGCCGGTCACCGGCTCGGACCGGAAGATCGACGAAATCAAAGGCACCCAGGAAACGCGGATCCGCGGCGACAACGTGCACGACTATCGCACGCGCGTGCGGCGCAGCCAGCGCGACCCCTGAGGTCGAGCGATGCATTCGCCGGATCGGACGCCGGGCGTCCGGTCCGATACGCGCCTGTTGTCTTTGAGGATGGCGCGTCTAAACTCGAAGCATCATTCGGTAGACGACAGGGAGCGCCCGATGGCGGTCGATGCTGCGGTACTGGCCAAGTTCTATCCGCTCGACAAGCTCGGGCCGGAGTGCCTGGAGCAGTTGGCGAAGGAAGCGGAGCAGGTCGAAGTCGGCAAGGGCACGGTGTTGTTCAGCGCTGGCGATACCGACGACCACACCATCTACGTGTTGTCCGGCGTCGTGCGCGGCGACTATCCCGACGGCAAGCACAAGAGCACCGACGGCAGTTCGCTGCAGGGGCGGTATGCACTCGGCGACCTGCAGCCGCGCCGTTTCACGGCCACGGTCGAATCGTTGACCGCGACGCTGGTCAAGCTTGATCGCCGCTATGCCGAGAAGGTCATTGTCTTCGACCAGCTCACCAAGGCGCCGGGCTTCCGCCATTACGCGCAGGAGTCCGGCGGCAATCGCTGGGTGTTCCGGCTGCTGCACAACCGCGCCCTGCACAAGATGCCGACCGGTGCGGTCGAGCGCCTGTTCCAGCGCCTGGAGGAAGTGATCGCGGTCAAGGACCAGATCATCGTGCGCGAAGGCGATGAGGCCGATTACTTCTACGTGATGAAGGAAGGGTCGGCCCAGGTCTCGAAGCAGATCGACGGCCAGGAGTCGGTGGTCGCCTATCTCGTGCGCGGCGACACCTTCGGCGAGGACGCGTTGCTGACGAAGTCGGTGCGCAACGCCACCGTGTCGATGAAGACCGACGGCAAGCTGATGCGGCTGTCGACCAAGGACTTCGCCGAAATCCTGACGCCGCCGGTGGTCGACTGGGTCAATCCGGCCAAGGCTTCGGAATTGGCCAAGTCCGGCGCACAGGTGCTGGACGTGCGTACCGAAGACGAATTCGAGGAAGCGGCCATCAAGGGTGCGCTGAACATTCCGCTGCTGAACCTGCGCGACCGCATCGACGAACTCGACCGCATGCGCAGCGTCGTCGTCTACTGCAACACCGGCGAACGCAGCGCCGCCGCTGCCTTCATCCTCGGCAAGGTCGGCTTCACCGCCTTCGCGCTGCAGGGCGGGCTGGCGGCGATGATGAAACAGCGGTAGATCGAATCGCGGGACAGAGCCCGCTCCCACAAGAGCGAAGACCAGGTTTCTGGCTTCTGTGGGAGCGGGCTCTGTCCCGCGATTATTGCTCCCACAAGGGCCCTGAATGTTCTGCTCTTGGTTCTTGTGGGAGCGGGCTCTGTCCCGCGATTAGCGCTTCTTGCCGCCCACGATCACCACGTCCGCCGCGCGTTTCGCGAACAGACCGTTGCTGATGACGCCGGTGATCTGGTTGAGCTCGCTTTCGAGTTTCACCGGGTCGGCAATCGTCAGGTTGTGCACGTCTAGGATCCAGCCACCGTTGTCCGTGGTCACGCCGTCGCGCCAGACCGGCTGGCCGCCGAGTTTGACGATCTGCCGCGCGACGTAACTCCGTGCCATCGGCACCACTTCCACGGGCAGCGGGAATTTGCCGAGTACGTTGACCTGCTTGGCGGCATCGATCAGGCAGACGAACTTTTTCGAGGCTGCGGCGATGATCTTCTCGCGCGTCAGCGCCGCGCCGCCGCCCTTGATCAGGCGATTGTGCGGGTCGCATTCGTCGGCGCCGTCGACATACAGCGCGAGGTCGCCGGTGTGGTTCAGGTCGAGCACCGGGATGCCGAGCGCCTTCAGCTTCACCGTGCTCTGTTCGCTGCTCGACACCGCGCCTTCGATGCGCGACTTGTGGCGTCCAAGCGCCTCGATGAAATAGGCGACGGTCGAGCCGGTGCCGACGCCGACGACCATGCCGTCCTCGATGTATTCGATCGCGGCTTCTGCCGACAGCCGCTTCTCGCCTTCTTTGTCGATGCCCATGTTCACTCCACGGAAAGAATCTTCTTCCACTGCGCCGCCGTCACCGGCAGCACGGACAGGCGGTTGCCGCGACGTGTCAGCGCGAAATCACCGAGCCCGTCCATCATCTTCAGTTCGTCGAGGGTGATGGTGCGCTTGAGCTTGCGCTTGAAGGCGACGTCGACGCAGAGCCAACGCGGGTTGTCGGGCGGGCTGGCGGGGTCGTGGTAGTCGCTCTTCGGATCGAACTGGGTCGGGTCGAGATAGGCGAGCTTCGCCACCGTGCACAGGCCGACGATGCCGGGCACGTCGCAATTCGAGTGGTAGAAGAACACCTCGTCGCCGAGTTGCATGCCATCGCGCATGAAGTTGCGCGCCTGGTAGTTGCGTACGCCGCTCCACGGTTCGCGCTTCACCTTGGCGAGGCGATCGATCGAGAATTCGTCGGGTTCGGATTTGACGAGCCAGTGGTTCATGGGATCAGTGCGTCGCGGGGTTGCAGTCGATCAGTTCGCGTTCGGTGACGATGAAATCGAGGCGCACGTCATGCGCTTCGACCGGCAGCATCGGCACTTCCTGGAAGGCGTAGCCGATGCCGACCAGCACCGTGTTCGCGGGTCGCGGCCGATTCTGCAGGAAGGCGAAGCTGCGGTCGTACCAGCCGCCGCCGCTGCCGAGGCGATGGCCGCGGCGGTCGAAGGCGAGCAGGGGCACCAGCACCAGGTCGAGTGCGTGCGGGTCGACCGCGTTCGCAGGATTCTGCTCGGGTTCGGGAATGCCGTAGCGGTTCGCCGCCAGGTCCTGGCCGGGCAACCATGGTGCGAAACGCAGGCGTTGCTCGGGACCAAGCACCGGCAGGAACACGATCTGGCCGCGCCGGAACAGCGCCGGCAAGGCATGGCTCAACGGCAACTCGCCACGCACCGCCCAATAGGCACCAATGCGCAAGTCGACGAGGAATTCCGGCAAGGTTTCGAGCTGTTCGCCGACACCGCGCGCCGCGGCGATGCGTTCGCCGGGCGGAAGCGCCGTGCGGCGTTCGCGCATGCGGCTTCGCAGGTCGTCGCGTTCACCGTGGCTCATGCGTGCAGTCCGTGATCACGGTGGAAGAAGAAGGCGCACCGCAACGCCGATATCCGCACACGGACAAACCCTTGATCCCGAGGATCAGGTGGGATGGCGCGTCGGTCTTCAGGCTTTCCGCACGTAGCGGACATGCACACCGACCGAACTCTGCGACCCCGGGGTTTGTATATGGGACAAGGCAATAAATGCCCGTGCGACGGCACGGCAGTTACGGTGCGCGGGTATTGTGGAGGCTGCCGAGTGCGGCGTCCAGCTTGATGCGCAACGCCGCGAGCTCGGCATCGACGACATGGCTGGTCGAGCCTTGCTTCGTGCGCAGTTGCAACAGTTCGTGCGCGAGGTTCAAGGCCGCGAGCACGGCCACACGCTCCGGCGTCGCGCTGCGTGCGGCGTTGCGCAGTTCGCGCAGGCGCCCGTCGAGCAGACTGGCGGCCGAGCGCAATCCGTCGCGTTCATCGGGCGGGCAGGCGACCATGTATTCGCGGTCGAGGATGTGGACGGACACCGGTTCGCTCACGGATTCTGCTCCAGCGATTTCAGCCGCGCGATCATCGCTTCGACACGCGAACGCGCCTGTTCGTTCTTGGCGAGCAGGTTGGCGCGTTCGCTGACCATCGCTTCCTGGCTCTGGCGCAGGCTGCGGTTCTCGTCGGCAAGGCGCTGGCACAGCATGATCAGCTGATCGACGCGGGCGGCGACGGCCTTGAGTTCTTCGCGGGTCGGCGAGGCTTCCATGCGGCGACGTTAGGGCAAAGCCGAAAGCGGGGTCAACCGCGCCGGGTTCATTCCGCGACCGGACCAGCGCTGCGTTCGCGGCCGCGCCGTTCGGCCTGGGCGCGGCGGTCGAGCAGGAATTGCAGGATGCGGTCGGCGTCGAGCGGCGAGCTGATCAGGTTGCCCTGGACCTCGTCGCACTTCTGCTCGGCCAGGTAACGCAGCTGGTCGTTCGTCTCCACACCCTCGGCGATGACGTCGAGACCGAGGGAATGGGCCATCATGATCACCGTGGAGACGATGGCTTCGTCGTCCGGATCGGTGGTCAGGTCGCCGACGAAAGTCTTGTCGATCTTCAGCGTGTCGATCGGCAGCCGCTTCAGGTAGGCGAGCGAGGAATAGCCGGTGCCGAAGTCGTCGACCGACAGATGCACGCCGAGCGCCTTGATCTGGGTGAGCGTGCTGATCGATTGCTCCGGGTTCGCCATCAGCATCGATTCGGTCAGTTCGAGTTCGAGCCGATGTGCGGGTACACGCGTCTCGGCCAGGATCTCGCGCAGGCGTCGCACCAGGTCGCCGCGGAACAGCTGCAGCGCCGAGACATTGACGGCGATCGTGTGCATGGACAGGCCGGCTTCGGTCCAGCGGCCGATCTGGCGGCAGGCCTCGCGCAGCACCCAGTCGCCGATCGGCACGATCAGGCCGGTCTCTTCCGCAATCGGGATGAAGGTGCCGGGCGGAATCGAGCCCAGCGTGCCGTTGTTCCAGCGCAGCAGCGCTTCGGCGCCGGTGATGCGGTTCTCGCCCAGCGCCATCTTCGGCTGGAACACCAGCGACAGCTCCTTGCGTTCCATCGCGCGCTGCAACTGGCTGGCGAGATTGGCGCGCAGGCGCACCTGGGTGTCCATGGCGTCGTCGTAGATCTGGAACGTGTTCCGGCCGCGATCCTTGGCGTGATACATCGCGGTGTCGGCGTGTTTCAGCAGGTCGGTCGGCAACTGGCCGTGTTCCGGATACAGGCTGATGCCGATCGATGGCGTGATCACGACTTCCTGGCGGCCGTCGATCTCGAGCGGCGCGCCGAACGCGGCCAGCATTTTCTGCGCGACCTTCTCGGCTTCGTCGTTGTCGCGCAGGTCTTCGAGGATGACGGTGAACTCGTCGCCGCCGAGGCGGGCCACGGTGTCGGATTCACGCACGCTGGTGACGATGCGCGCCGCAGCCGATTTCAGCAGGCGGTCGCCGGCGGCATGGCCCATCGAGTCGTTGACGTGCTTGAAGCGGTCGAGGTCAAGGAACAGCACCGCGACCTTGGTGCCAAGCCGGCGTGCGCGGATCAGCGCATGTGCCAGGCGTTCGCTGAGCAGGGTGCGATTGGGCAGACCGGTCAGCGTGTCGTAGTTCGCGAGGTAGCGCAGTTCCTGCTCTGCGCGCTTGCGGTCGGTGATGTCGCTGATGACCGCGACCCAGTGGGTGCGTTCGCCGCCGGCGTCGCGGACCTCGTTGATCTCGAGCCAGGACAGGAACTGCTCGCCGTCCTTGCGGCGCTGCCAGATCTCGCCGCTCCAGTGGCCGCGCTGGTTCATCGCCGCGCGCAGCTCCTGGAAGAACTCGCGCGGATGCTGGTCGCTGTCGAGGATGCTGGCATCGACGCCGATGACCTCGTGGTCGGCGTAACCGGTGATGCGCGAGAACGCCGCGTTGACCGACGCGAAGCGGTAGTCGAGGCCGGTGACGCAGACAGCTTCGCCCATGCTGCGGATCACTTCCTGGGCGATGCGGCGGTCGCGGTCGCGTTCACGCTCCAGGCTGATGTCGCGGAAAGTGCCGGCGATGCGCAGGGCGCGACCGTTCGCGTCGCGTTCGGTGGCGCGCCCGCGCGCGACGATCCAGGCGACACGGCGGCTGGTCGTGTACACGCGGTATTCGGCTTCGTAATGGTCGCGTTCGCCACGGATGTGGGCCTCGAGCGCCGCCATCACGCGCTCGCGGTCTTCCGGATGCACGACGTGCTTGCGCCAGACGTCGGCCGCGACCGCGGTTTCACGTTGTCCGCCAAGGAACTCCTCGGGGCCCGACAGGAACATGCGGTCCTGCACGATGTCCCAGTCCCAGAAGCCGTCGCGGCTCGCCCACAACGCCAGCGACAGGCGGTCGCTGTAGAGCTTCAACTGGTCGTGTT
>JAKJFE010000033.1 GCA_022705045.1 Pseudomonadota bacterium
GCAGCGAGGTCGACGGACTGATCCGGTTGAGCGCCCCGACCTCGTTCGGCGACAGCTTCCTGGTCGACCTGCTCGACGATTTCCGTCAGCGCCATCCGCACATCGTCTTCGACGTGGACCTGTCGATCACGCGTCGCGACCTGATCGGCGACGGCTACGACTTCGCGTTCCGCGCCACGCGCACGCTCGACCCGTCGCTGATCGCGCGCAGCCTCGGGGTGATGCGCGAAATCGTGGTCGCCAGCCCCGACTTGCTGGCACGACACGGACTCGACCGCGTCGACGCACCGGCCCAGCTCTCGCAACTCGAAGCACTGCGCAACGGCCATTTCCGCGACGAAGGCGAATGGCTGCTGCAACGCGGCGACGACAGCGTCACCGTGCCGATCCGCGGCACCCTCGCGATCAACCATTTCATCGCGATGCGGCGTGCCGCGCTGAAGGGCATCGGCATCGCGCGACTGCCGCGCTACCTGCTGATCGATGACCTGCGCGCCGGGCGACTGCTGCACCTGCTGCCGGACTGGCAGGTGCCGCCGACGCCGGTGTCGCTGGTCTATCCGAGCCGCGAACACCTTCCAGCCCGATCACGCGCTTTCCGCGACTTCGTAGTCGCCTGGTTCGAACAACCCGAACGCGCCGATCTGCTGCGTTAGCATCGGCGCATGAACCGCGCGCACCACACCATCGCCGCAGCTTCGCCACGCGGTTTCGAGATCGTCGAACCGGTGCCGGGATTTCTGCGCTTCGTGTTCATCGTCGTGGCCCTGCTGTTCGCGATCCCGACCTGTTCGATGTGGCTGGATGGCGGGCTCGGCGACACGGCGTCGGCGCTGACCTATGTCTTCGGTGCCGGCACCTTGGTCGCCGCGGCAATCGTGTTCGCGGTGCTGCTGTGGTTCGATCGGCATAGCAGCTTCCTGTTCCGCTTCGAACGCGACCAGCTGGTGCGGCTGTTCCGTGTCGGGCCGGTGACGGTGTGGCGCTCGACGTGGTCGCCCGCGAAGCTGACCGGCGTCGATGCGTTGGCCGGACGCACCCCGCCCGCATTGCGCCTGACATTTGCCGATGGCGGCAGCGCGACGATTCCGTTCGCGGGTGGCAGCGACGACGAGGTGCACGCCGCACTCGCCCACATCGACGCCTGGCGCGCGGCCCCGGGATCGGCGCCGCGCGCACGCGACCACCAGTCGACGCCGGCCCTGATCGCGGAAACCGCCGTCGCCGCCGTAGTGATGCGCCTGAAGACGGCGCCCGCCCTGCTTGTCGTCGGCACCGCCTTGCTGATCGTCGGCAATGCCGTGCATCTGATGCGGCATCCGGAACAGGCGCTGGTCGAACAGACGCCCTACGACGCGACTGCCGCGGGCGAGTTGATCCGTTATCGCGTGATCGTGCGTGCACCGAATGCCGAGGAGCGCGCGCTGCACCACACCGACGGCAAGGCCTGGATCGAGATCGGCGTGCGCTGGGCGGAGGCGGCCGGCACCGCGCACACGCAATGGTGGCGCACGCACGAAGATGTCGACCTGTGGTCGCTGTCGCACCTGCGACTGTGGCCAACCGCGCGCTCGATCGGCTTGCCCTGGCTCGAATTCCAGATACCCGAAGACGCCGCGCCGGCCTGGCGGAACAGCACGGGCCAACTCGACTGGACCGAGATCGACACGCGACCCAATGGCGACGATGCCGTGCTGAGTGCGCAGCGCGATCTGGTGCGCTTCGCCGACCAACCGATCGAGAACCTCGCCCTGCTGCATTTCGCGGCGGCCCCGGATTGGACCATCGCCTACACGCGCAACGACCCGGCCTCGGCGATGCTGAAACGCTGGGTCGACGCCGAACGTCAGGCGCAGCGCGAGGTGCCGCTGGCGGCACTGATTCCACTGCTCGGGCTCGGTGCCTTCGTGGCGGTCATCGGCGGTGCGCTGTGGTTGTTCGGCAGCCGTCGCGGACTTGGTGCCTTGGCGATGATCGCGCTCGTCGCGTCCGCGCCGTGGTGGGCCGCGCATTCGGCGCGCATTCCGGTGTGGCTGGGCCTCGATGCCGATCTCGCCAGTTCGATCGTGGCGCTGTTTCGCACCGCTGCGCCATTGTCGGCCCGACAACACGAATATCTGGTGCCGCTCGCGGAACCTACACCGGAACGTCCCGATCTGCTGCTGCGCTGGACGCCGGCGTCGGCCCGATCCGCCGAACTGCTGGGCCGACTCGGACTCACGACCACGCCGCTCGAAGTCGATCCCGTCGACTTCGGCCGCAAGGATCACGACGATGCACTGAAGCTCGCCACCGGCGCCTTGCTCGCACCGGTGCACCGCCGCATCCTTGCCTGGAGCGACGCGGAACTGGTCGATTTCCTGAAGCCGCTGCACGACGGCCGCCACGACCGCTTCAACGCCATTCTCGTCGTCATGCCCGACTGCGCCCTCGCCGCACAGACCGAGCGCTCGCCGAACACCCGCGAGTGGATCAACGCGGTGTTGCATCCGGATTGCCCGACATCGCCGTGAAAACGCATTCACGACGGGAGCACGACGCATTCACCTCGGCAATGGTGGACTAGGCGAACAGTCTTCAGGAGTCCGCCATGCGTCTCGTGCAACTCATCTATTGCAGCCGCGTCGTCGCCGGCGTGCACGGCACCGCCATCACCTCGATCGTCGATGTCTCGCGTTTCAACAACACGCGCGACGGCGTGACCGGCGCACTGTGTTTCAACGCCAACTTCTTCCTGCAATGCCTGGAAGGCGAACGCAGTGCCGTGAACGAAACCTATCACCGCATCCTGCGCGACCCGCGCCACGAGCACGCGCTGCTGCTGCGTTACGACCAAATTTCCAAGCGACAGTTCGGGGACTGGTCCATGGGATACCTCAGCAGCCAGGCGATGGCCCCGGACCTGTTGCTGCAATTCGGCAGCAACGACCGCTTCGACCCCGAGCAACTCGGCGCCGACGCCGCACTCGATTTCCTGCTCGCCCTCAAAGCCCGCTCAATCCGGCTGCGCGAAGCGGCGTGACGCCGCACCGGATGTGCTGTCCTACTTGCTCCGGGGCAGCACCGTTTCCAGCCAGCGCAGGATCTGCGGCGCAGCATATCCCTTGGGCACCCCAGTCACACCCACGGCATGCAGCGAGAATGCGCCGAAGATCGCTGCGTGGAGGAACGCAGCGTGCGCCGACGCGGCATCGCTCCCGGCCTCCCGCATCCACGACGTGAGGCGTTTGTGTTCGGTCGCCAGCCAAGCCGCCAGTCGTTGCCGCACACTCGCTGAGCCGGCTGCGTCGGCGATCAGGTTGACCCAGAGCTTGACCGATTCGTCGTCGCGTTCCGACCCGAATCCGACGCGTGATTCGACGAATGCGCGCAGGCGCTCCACCGGAGTTGTCGCTTCGACGGACAGCTTGGCGAATCGCGCTTCCGCGTCACTGATCATCTGCTCCACCAAGGCCAACAGGATCTCCTCCTTGTCCTGGAAGTGGTAGTGAACCAGCCCGGGCGCCAACCCGGCCCGCTCGGCGATGGAACGCGTGCTCGCACGTGCAAAGCCGACTTCGCTCATCTCGGCCCGCAAGGCATCGATGATCTGTTTGCGGCGGACGTCAGTGTTCGAGGGGCGGGCCATGGCGAATAATTTGGTTGGTTGTACAAACAATATTGCATGTGCCAAGACACAGTGCTAGCTTCGCTTCATAATTTGGTCAATTGGCCAACAAATGAACAAACCGGTAGACATGGCACTTGGTGAGCGCTGGCAACAGCTGGCGAAGATCGCGTCGCTCGTTGATGCCGAAACGCTCGGCATTGAGCTGCTGGGGCGCTGGCGTGAGCCGCACCGGCGCTACCACGACGCCGCGCATCTGGCGCAGGTTCTCGACGTGCTCGACCTGCTCGAAGCCGGACCGGCGTTGCAACTGGCGGCATGGTTCCATGACGCCATCTATTCACCACATCGTCGCGACAACGAGTTGCGCAGTGCTGCGCTGGCGCGTCTGCGCCTGCGGCGCGCAGGGCTCGCGAGGAATGCCCTGGAACTCGTTGTGCACGCGGTTCTGGCCACTGCGACGCATCACGCCGTCGATACTGCGATCGCACCGCTGATCGATGCGGATCTTGCGATCTTCGGCGCCGATCCCGCGACCTACAAGCGTTACGCTGACGCGATTCGCGATGAGTACGCATTCGTCCCGGACGAATCGTTCCGCTCGGCAAGGGCAGTTTTTCTCCGCGTGATGCTCGATCGCCCGTCGGTCTTCCTTACGCCCATTGCCCGCGCCCGCTTCGAGTTCCAGGCGAGACAAAACCTCCGCGAAGAATTGGCCACACTGACCTGAGGCATCTCATGCAACTCGTGCATCGCCGGCGTTTCCCGATCGACCACTACGTGCTCGTCGATCGTGACGGCCATATCGATCCCCAAGCGCTGATTGCAGAAGCGCGTCGCCAAGCGGAAGCGCTGGCGAAACGAAGCACTGGTGATGCCGCCAACTTCACCCTGATCCAGAATGGCGCGCGATTGGCCCGACGCAACTGGCCACATGTCCACATCGTCTGCGCCCGGACGCGCCGCCAGAAGGGCCTGATGTACCTGCTGCTCGGCTTGAAGAACCTGCTGCCTGACTGGTTTCGCTGATGCCCCCAAAAGCACAAAGCCCGCACAAGGCGGGCTTCGCGTGGCACGAGCGATCCCGCGTGCCGGCGGGTGAGGTCAGCATCGCCGCGCAACGTTGCAGCGCGATGACGCCGGGATCTCAGGCGGGTTTCATCAGCCGCGCTTCATGAACTTGAAGAACTCGTCGTTGGTCTTCGTGTCCTTCATCTTGTCGAGCAGGAACTCGATCGCGGCCAGTTCGTCCATCGGATGCAGCAGCTTGCGCAGGATCCAGATCTTGGACAGCAGGTCCGGGTCGATCAGCAGTTCCTCGCGGCGGGTGCCGGAGCGGTTGATGTTGATCGCCGGATAGACGCGCTTCTCGGTGATGCGGCGGTCCAGGTGCACTTCCATGTTGCCGGTGCCCTTGAACTCTTCGTAGATCACCTCGTCCATCTTCGAACCGGTGTCGACGAGCGTGGTCGCGACGATGGTCAGCGAGCCGCCTTCCTCGACATTGCGCGCGGCGCCGAAGAAGCGCTTCGGGCGCTGCAATGCGTTCGCGTCGACACCGCCGGTGAGTACCTTGCCGGAGCTCGGCACCACGGTGTTGTAGGCGCGGGCGAGACGGGTGATCGAGTCGAGCAGGATGACCACGTCCTTCTTGTGTTCGACCAGGCGCTTGGCGCGTTCGATCACCATTTCGGCGACCTGCACGTGACGCGAGGCCGGTTCGTCGAAGGTGGAACTGATGACTTCGGCGCGCACCGAGCGCTGCATTTCGGTCACTTCCTCCGGGCGCTCGTCGATCAGCAGCATGATCAGATGCGCTTCCGGATGGTTGTGCACGATGGCCTGCGCGATGTTCTGCAGCATCATGGTCTTGCCGGCCTTCGGCGGCGACACGATCAGGCCGCGCTGGCCCTTGCCGATCGGTGCCATCAGGTCGAGGATGCGGCCGGTGATGTCCTCGGACGAACCGTTGCCGCGCTCGAGATGGAAGGACTGGCGCGGGAACAGCGGCGTCAGGTTCTCGAACAGCACCTTGTTCTTGCTGGCTTCCGGCGGTTCGCCGTTGATCTCGTTGACCTTGAGCAGGGCGACGTAGCGTTCGCCATCCTTCGGGGAACGGATCTTGCCGGTGATGTAGTCGCCGGTACGCAGATTGAAGCGGCGGATCTGGCTCGGCGAGACATACACGTCGTCGGGACCGGCCAGGTACGAGGCTTCGAAGCCGCGCAGGAAGCCGAAGCCGTCCTGCAGGATTTCCAGCACACCTTCGGCATCGATGCCCTCGGGCGTACGCGTCAGCACCTTCAGGATCGAGAAGTTGACGTCCTGGCGACGCGCGCGCGCCACGCCTTCCTGGATGCCCATGCGCTCGGCGAGATCGATGAGCGCGGCCGGCGACAAGCGCTTCAGCGCCGTCAGACTGGTCGGCGCATCGGGCGGAATCGTGTAGTTCGAGCGTTGCGGCTGCGGGTAGTCGCGCTCGCCATTGGACGCGTTTTCGCCGTCGCCCTGGTCGGCCGGGATGCCGTCGTTGTTGTTGCGCGGGCCGCGGTCGCGGTCCTTGTCCTTGAAGCGCTTGCGGAAACGTTCGCGGCGCGACATGCGCTGACCGCCACCGCCTTCGCCGGCTTCTCCGCCACCCTCGCCGTCGGCGCGGGGGCTGTTGTTGTCATTGGAATCGCTGCCGCCCGAGGCAGCTTCGGGAGCCGTGTTGCGCGGCTCGGAAACGGGCGTATCGACGGCAGGCGCCGGAGTAGTTTCGGACACGGGAGTCTCGCGCATTTGCGCTGATAGGTTTCGTGGGGAGGTGAGACAGCGGAACATCTCGTTCCGGTCAACGCAGCCACCCTCTGCGGCTGCGCGTGTCGCGCGACGGTGTCATCGCGTTCAGACGGGGAAGAACACTAGCACCGCCGTTGCGGCGGGCACAAGCGGGACTGCTCAGTGGGAGCGGGCTCCCACTGGAAGTCGTCAGAGATTCTTGTCGATCAGGCTGGTCAGCTGCGACTTCGACAACGCGCCGACATGGGTCGCCTGGACCTTGCCGCCCTTGAACATCAGCAGCATCGGGATGCCGCGCACGCCGTAGTTGCGCGGAATTTTCTGCGCGACATCGGTGTTCACCTTCACGATCTTGAGCTTGCCGGCGTAACTGTCGGCCACTTCGTCCAGGATCGGGGCGATCATCTTGCAGGGACCGCACCATGGCGCCCAGAAATCCACCAACACCGGCTCCTCGGACTGCAGAACGGTGGCGTCGAAGCTGTTGTCGTCGGCATGGGCAATGCGGTCGCTCACTGAAATCTCCTTGATGGGCGCGGACTTGCGCCGGAACTGCGGTACACTCGGCGGGTCGCGCGGCGGCCTTGATCCTCAGGATCGGCACCGCGCGTTTGCCGGGGGCGTCGGATTGTCGCCCCCACCCGGGGGCCGATCAAGCGCGTCCCCGACCTGCCCGCGGAGTTGCGGGCGATTCCGCGCCGCACAAGGCCGCACCCGAAAGGCAACAGAAAAAGAATGTCCGACAAACCTCTGACCGATGTCTGCTTCGAGAACTTCAGCCTGCATCCCGAATTGCTGAAGGGCCTCGAAGCCGCCGGCTTCATCCGCTGCACCCCGATCCAGGCCCTGACCCTGCCGCTGACCCTTGAAGGCAAGGACGTCGCCGGCCAGGCCCAGACCGGCACCGGCAAGACCGCCGCCTTCCTGGTCTCGATGTTCAACCGTTTGCTGACCAAGCCGGCCCGAGCCGACCGCAAGGCGAACGAGCCGCGCGCCGTCATCCTGGCACCGACGCGCGAACTGGCCATCCAGATCGACAAGGACGCGCGCCAGATCGGTCGCGACCTCGGCCTGCGCATGGCGCTGATCTACGGCGGCGTCGATTACGACAAGCAACGCACGCAACTGACCGACGGCGTCGACGTGATCATCGCCACGCCCGGCCGCCTGATCGATTTCTTCAAGCAGCACGCGGTCTCGCTGGGCTCGGTCGACGTGGTCATCCTCGACGAGGCCGACCGCATGTTCGACCTCGGCTTCATCAAGGACATCCGCTTCCTGCTGCGGCGCATGCCCGGCCCGCACGAGCGCCAGAACCTGCTGTTCTCGGCGACGCTCAGCCACCGCGTGCTGGAACTCGCCTACGAGCACATGAACGAGCCGGAAAAACTCGTCGTCGAAGCCGAAACCGTGACCGCGGCGCGCGTGCGCCAGGTCGGCTACTACCCGGCCACCGACGAGAAGATCCCGCTGCTGCTGCACCTGCTGCACAAGATCGGCGAACCGCGCGGCATGGTCTTCGTGAACATGAAGATCGCCGCCGAACGCGTCGCCCGCAAGCTCGAAGCGCAGGGCTGGAAGGTCGGCCTGCTGTCCGGCGACGTGCCGCAGAAGAAGCGCGAGTCGCTGCTGAACCGCTTCCAGAAAGGCGAATTGGAACTGCTGGTTGCCACCGACGTGGCTGCACGCGGTCTGCACATCAACGGCGTGACCCACGTCTTCAACTACGACCTGCCGCACGACGCCGAAGACTACGTGCACCGCATCGGTCGCACCGCACGCCTCGGCGCCGAAGGCGACGCGATCAGCTTCGCCTGCGAGGACTACGCGGTGTCCTTGCCCGACATCGAGAAATACATCGACCAGAAGATCCCGTTCGAATCGATCACGGCCGAGATGCTGGTCGCCCCGCCCAAGCGCGAACGCGCGCCCGGCGAAGGCAAGAGCGAACTGGCCGAAGTGCTCGACGCCGCCGCTGCGAAACGCCGCGAAGACCGCGACCGCAAGAACCGCGACGGCAAGTCCGGCAGTGGCGGCGGACGCCGCGACGGCGGTGGTCCGCGGGGTGATCGCAAGCCGGGCGGCGAACGTCGTGACGGCCAGAAGCCGCGTCATGACGGGCCGCGTCCGCAGCAGCCGCCGCGTCCCGCGGCAGTCGACGGCGCCGTGCCGAACGAATCACCGGCCGACGCCGAGCGCCGCCGCCGCAATCGGCATCGCCGCAAGCCGCGCGGCGAACGCGTCGAAGCCAGTGGCAGCGTGCCGATCCAGCAACCGATCACGGCCGAAATCCCGGTGGTCACGGCCGAAGCGCCGTTCTTCGCGCGCCTGAAGCAGAAGCTGAAGCAGATCGTGCAGCGCCTGCCGATGCCGGGTCGACGTCGTTAAGCCAACGACTTGCGACGCAGCAGGGTCAGCGTCGCGAACACCTGGCTGCGGTCGATCCCGAGCTTGACCGCAGCCAGCAGGACCGCCGCCACCAGCGGGTAGCCGGCCAGCACCGGCAACATGCCGACCAGCAAGGCCACGTGCAGCGCAATCACGCGCGGGTAGGGCTGGAACATCAGCAGCGCTCGCGGCAGGGCCACGAGTTCGTCATCGGCGCGGAACGCGCGCAGATCGAGCGCGTGCCGGATCACCATGACCCCAAGCGCAGCCAGACCGACGCCACTGCCGAAGTCGTCGAAGGCGCCATCGAACAGAAACGCGATGAAGGCGGCGTGGCCGGCACAGAACAGGCCGTAATGCACGCAGAAGAACCACGGCATCACGTGGTGCTGGAACGCCTGTGCATTGCGCACCATCTGCTCTTTCTGTGCGTCGTTCCATTGTGCATGCGAGCGCAGCGTGGCTTCGTAGGCGGGATCGAGCATGCGTCCCTGCGCGGCCCACATCTTCAGCGAATGGAAGACGCCCACAAGCACGTTGTCCAGCCAATGGATGCCGATCACCGCCGCCACCGGCCAGTCGAACATCAGCACGCCAGCGAGCGGCAGCAGCGCAGTGATCAGCGCCTCGGCCCAGGTCGGTCGCCGTTCGATACGTGCCAGTGCGGCCAGGGAATCGGGAGGCAAGGTCGATGTCATCGGCGGATCTTCGCGATGTCGGCCTGCGCCGGCAATCACCCCCGATTCGCGGGGATGCCTCGGCCGCGAAACACGCCTAGCATGTGCACATGCTCCGGGAGTCTGTCATGCCGCCACGCGCAATTCGTCCAAGCTGGCTGATGTTCGCCGCACTGGTCGTGTCGACGGGCGCAGCGAACGCCGTCGACATGGTCGGCATGAACCTGGTCGTGCGCGATCCGCTAGGCACCGGCACCTTCGGCGGCGCGGGCGTTGGCGGGGTATCGCTTTCCGCGACCAACGTGTCCGGAGCGACACTGACCGCGCCCATCACGTTCCGGATGACGCTGCCGCAGGGCATCAGCTTCGTCGACGGCTCGGGCAGCAGCAGCACGTTCACCTGCAGCGCCACCCCCACGCCACGGGACGTGGTCTGTGTGCGCAATACCAACTGGACCACGGCGCTGTTCTCGGCATCGCTCGGCTTCGCGATCGACGTCGCGCCGGATTTCGCACCGGTCGGCGCCACCGAGTTCACCGGCACGATGGAGAACGCGCAGTTTCCGTTGCCGGTGCCGCTGAATTGCGTGACGACCAATGGCGGAACCACGCAGTGCGCGAAGGACATCGTCACCGTCGTGCAGTCGCAGGTCTACGTCGACCGCATCACCATCTTCAACGACGACATCCTGACCGCAGGTACCGACGAGCAGGCGCGCGTACGTGTGCGCAACGTCGGATATGACCAGGGCAATGCGCCCGCCACGTTCAAGCTCTACTGGCCTGCGGGGGTCACCTACCTCAGTCACGTCAACGTCGCTCCCGTGACCTGGGCGTGCAGCGGTGCCAACCCGACCACCTGCACGACCAACAACGCCATCAGTGACGGCAACGAGCCGCGATTCGCGATCCGGGTCGCCGGCAACATCCCGATTCCGGGCCCGGTGACCATTCGCACCGAAATCGGCAATCGCGAACCGCAGCCGATCCCGACCGACTGCCTGGCGAATCCGTTGCAGACGGGCTGCTTTTCGGCCTCGTTTCCGACCGAGTCGGCACCCGCGCCCGTGCTCGAGATCACTAGTCTCGCCCATACCCCTGCGGTCATGCAGATCCAGGCCGATGCCGGCAGCATCACCGTGAACTACCGCAATGTCGGCAGCCTGGCGTCCGGCAACTTCTACGTCTCGCTGCAACTGCCGGTGGGCTTCGGCTATGCGTCGCTGCAGGCGGGGAGCGGGTCGGCCCTGACCGCGTGCACGGCCGCCGGCACCGCCGCCCTCGGCCAGACCGTGAAATGCAGCCGCAGCGCAGGCATACCGGTCAACGGCAGCGGCTCCGGCATCGTGCGTGTGAACATCGAACGCGGCTATGCCTCGCGCACCGAGGTCCCGCTGGTCGTCACATCGATCGCGACCGCCGCCGCCGACACCGCCAATCCCGACATCCTGCTCGAGTGCGCATCGACCCCGGAAGCCGCACACTGCGAACACCATGCCGTGCCGATTTCGGGCCGCTGCATGGACTACGCGGAAGACATCTACTGCGACGGCTACGAAACCACGCCCTAGGCGGCGGCGCGTGTCTGTGCGGCCATGGCCTGCGCCAGCATCCAGTCGTAGACATCACGGATGCTGAAACCGCTGCGCCGGCCTTCCACCAGTCCAATCGCGTGCCCGAGCCGCAGCGTCAACTCGGAGACGGTCATGGTGTCGGCACCCGCGGTGTGTCGTGCCGATGCCAGCACTTCCGTCAGCAATCCCCGTTCGAACCCGAGCGGCGACTGGGTGGTCCAGTAACGGTCCGAGGGCGTGGACGACAGCACCGTCTCGCCTTGCGCGCGCGCCAGGCTCATCTGTCCGCTCTGGAAGACCCCGGCCGCCGGACGCTTGCGCAACGCGGCAAGCACACGCCGGGCATCGCCCGTATCCGGAAACGGCTGGGCCGCGGTGAACAGCAGCACGCTGCCGCCATGGGTCGCCTCCAGCGCGGCGGCCAGCCCATTGAATCCGTCGTTGCCGGGAATGCGTTCGTTCACGCGCTTCGCCAGCTCGTCGCCGACCGCCAGCGCGTCTGCGCCGAGCACACAGCACTCCTCGACTTCGCTCGGCAACATGCGCAATTGCCGGTCGAGCAGATGGTCCTTGCCGAGCTTGAGACCGGCGACCAGTGTGCCGTCCGGCAGGCAGGTGCGCGCGTCGATGATCGCGCTGACCTTGATCTGGGTGCGTTTCGTCCTGCTCGCCATCGCTCCGACTCCGGCAGCAACCGCCCTCCTCGGGCCGGAGTCGAGATTAGTCGCGCCGGCTCGGCACGGGTCGCAAACGATGGCAACAGCGACTGCGACGCCGCGCGCCGTTCGCGCATCCCCTGCTGCAAGGGCGAGTCGTTCGCCCGGAATGCCGCGATCGCGGCCCGTCACCCCGATGCCAGGAGTTCCCCATGCGCACGTACCCGTTTTCCCTGATGTTGTCCGCCGCCCTCTTCGCCAGCGGCAGCCTGTTCGCCGCCGATACCGGCACCGCCACCGAACCGGCCATGAAGACGGTGTTGAAGCTGAAGAAGGCCGACGGCGCCGTCGAATCGCTGCGCTTCGATGGCGCCCTCGCCATCGGCCAGTCGCGTGGCTACGAAACCGATGCCGGCACGCCGGTGCTGGTCACGCGCACCGAAGAAGGCCTGCGCATCGAGATGCCGGAAAAGACCGTCACCGTCGCCCTGCCGGCGCCCGGCGAAGAACACGAGGGCATCGAGGCTAACGTCCAGAAGCTGGTGCGCATCGAAGGCCATGGCGAGCCTGCGGGCGAAACCAAGGTGGTGGTGATGCGGCGCCATGGCGACCAACCGATCGACGACGCCGAGATCGACGCCCTGATCGACGCCGACCCGGCGGCGCTGGCTGAACTGGAAGCAAACGGCGACGGCGAACACAAGGTGGTGATCGTGCGCAAGCGCGTCGAGGAACCGGCGGCACAGTGATCGGCTGTCCGCATCGCTGTCCGGGTCCGGACAGCGATGCGGCGCGGACACCGGGCACCACGATCACTATCGACTTATTTTCAATCTAATCAATGTTTTATGAGATCGACATGATTGGCACAGGAACTGCGTTATCCCGGCATACGAAGCGCATGGAGGTTGCAATGTCCCGAGTTCATCCCCTGAAACGGATCCAGGTCGCCGCGGCAGCATTCGCGGTGATGGGTCTGGCCCTGGCCGCCACGGCCGAACCGCTGAACATGGTCGATCCGAGCGGCGACGTGATCATCCTGCCGCTGGCCGAATCGGCCGGCGCGGACACCAGCACGAGCACCGCGACCCCGCGACGCGCCTGGCGCGACCAGTTGCCGGCGATGATCGTGCTGCGCCGCGCACGTCCGTCTTGAGTCGGTCGCCGACCGCCTCCACATCGCCGCGATGTGGCACGTCGTCCTGTTCAATCCGGAAATCCCGCCGAATACCGGCAATGTCATCCGCCTGTGCGCCAATTCGGGTGCGCAGCTGCATCTGATCGAACCGCTGGGTTTCGATCTCGACCACGCCAAGCTGCGCCGCGCCGGGCTCGACTATCACGAGTTCGCGCAGGTGCGGGTGCATGCCGATTTCGATGCCTTCCTGCGCGACGTTCAGCCGCCGCGCGTGTTCGCGCTGTCGACCCGCGGTCGCCGCTGTTACGCGGACGTGCCGTTCGCCCCGGGTGATGCCCTGGTGTTCGGCTGCGAAACCCGCGGCCTGCCCGACGCGATGATCGACGCACTGCCCGAACCGCAGCGCCTGCGCCTGCCGATGCAGCCCGGCAACCGCAGCCTGAACCTGTCGAACGCCGTCGCCGTCGTGGTCTACGAAGCCTGGCGCCAAAGCGGCTTTGCTGGCGCCGCGCTGAACGAATCGACGTCAGCCTGAGACGAACGCCGCTCAGACTGCGTACATCCAACCAGCTTCACCCTTCGCACCCTCGCCGCAAGGCGGGACCCACATGGAGAATCGAATGAACCTCAAGAAACTCGCCTTCGCCCTGGCGCTCGCCCTGCCCTTCACGGCCAATGCCGGCGACCTCAGCTACTCGTACTTCGAAGCCGGCGCGACCCGCGTCGACCCCGATGGGGCTGGCTCCGAAAACGGCTTCGGCTTCGGCGGCTCGGGCGCGCTGAACGACAACTGGCACGTGTTCGGCAACTATCGTTCCTATGATGTCGACGTGCTCGGCAGCTCGTTCGACGTCGACGGCTGGAACCTCGGCCTCGGCTACAACATGGGCATCAACGACAGCATGGACTTCTTCGGCCGCGTCTCGTACGAGAAGGTCGATGCCGACATCGTCGACGGCAATGGCTGGGGCCTGCAGGCCGGCGTGCGCAACGCCTTCACCAAGAAATTCGAAGGCGGCGCGTCGCTGAAGTACACCGACATCGAAAACTCGGACAACACCTCGGTCGAGCTGTATGGCCAGTACAAGTTCGGCGAATGGGGCCTCGTCGGCACGCTGAACTTCAGCAACGACGGCAACGAGATCTTCGTCGGCCCGCGCATCAGCTTCTGATCGCACGCTGCAAGCCCTCGAAACACGAAGCCCGGTCGCGAGACCGGGCTTCGTCTTTTCTGGGCCGATCTGCGGGTCTCAGCGGAACAGGTAGTCCGGGTATTCGGGTTTCTGCTCGCGCGCGAGCAGGCACTTCAGGCCTTCGTGCGGCGTGATTTCTTCGGCGAGCACGCGCTGAACCTGCTCGGTGATCGGCAGTTCGATGCGATGCCGGCGCGCGATGCGCATGACCTCGTTCACCGTCTGCACCGATTCGACCACCTGGCCGATTTCCCGCACCGCCTGCGCGAGGCCAATGCCGCGGCCGAGCGCGAGACCGAGGCGACGATTGCGCGACAGGTCGCCGGTACAGGTCAGTACCAGATCGCCGACCCCGGCCAGGCCCATGATGGTTTCGGGTTTGCCGCCGATCGCGACACAGACGCGCAGCATCTCGTTCAGGCCACGCGTGATCATGCCGGCGCGTGCGTTCAGGCCGAGCTGCATGCCGTCGGCGACACCGGTAGCGACCGCGAGCACGTTCTTCATCGCACCGCCGAGTTCGGCGCCGATCATGTCGTTGCCGGTGTAGGCGCGGAAGGCCGGGCCGTGCAGGCATTGCGCGATCTGGTCGGCAAAGTCCGCCTGATCGGAATGCACGGTCACCGCGGTCGGCAGGCCGAGCGCGACTTCACGCGCGAACGACGGCCCGGTGACCACGGCCAGCGGCGTGCCGACCGACAGCAACGAGGCCGCGACTTCATGCAGGAAACGTCCGGAGCCGGGCTCGAAACCCTTGGTCGCCCAGGCGACGCCGTCGGGGCGCGCGGCCCGCATTGCCGGCTCTTCCAGCAGTTCGCGGAAGGCGTGGCTCGGCGTGACGATCAACCACAACGGACGCGCCGCGGCTTCCGCCAGCGACGCGGTGTAGCGCAGCGATTCGGGCAGTTCGATGTCGCCGAGGTAACGCGCGTTGTGGCGCGAGGACTGCATCGCGCCGATCGCGGCGGCATCGCGACCCCAGAGCAGGGTATCGATGCCATGCCGGGCCAGGACCGCGGCCAGCGCCGTGCCCCAGGAGCCGGCGCCGAACACACTGATGGAGACTTCAGCCATGACGGAATCCGTCAGCAGCAGGACGCCCCGGCGAACCGGGGCGTCGATGCATCAGGCCGTGGCGGCCGGCTGTTCCTGCGCACGGCGGCGCATGGTTTCGGCGTAGATCTGGTCGAAGTTGACCGGCTGCAGCACGAACGGCGGGAAGCCACCCTCGAGCACGAGGCCCGAAATCACTTGGCGCGCGTACGGGAACAGCGCGTTCGGCGCGAAGGTGCCGAGCATGGCGTGCAGCGTGGCCGGGTCGAAACCGACCATGCCGAAAATGCCGGCCTGCTGGACTTCCGCGAGGTAGGCGGTCTTGTCGTTGACCTTGCAGGTCAGGGTGACGGTAAGCACGACTTCGTAGACGTTGTCGCCGAGCGTCTGCACTTTCTGGTTGAGGTTCAGCTGGATGTTCGGCTGACCCGGATCCTGGAAGATCATCGGCGCGTTCGGCGCTTCGAAGGACGCGTCCTTCACGTAGATCTTCTGGATGGCCACCTGCGCCACTTGCGACTGGTCGGCGGCGCCATTGGCGACGGGTGCGGTATCGGTCATTGCAGACTCCGGTTGAAAGGTCGGAAAAAAGGGCGCGGATTATTCCATGCCCGGCCCACACAGGCGAGCCGGCGACGGATTTCCAGCGAAATGAAGCGTTTAGGCCTTGCCTTTGGCCAGGGGCAGGTCGGCGCCGGTCCAGCTGGCGAGGCCGCCGTCGAGCCAGTGCACCTTGGTGAAACCGGCCGAAGACAGCTTGGCCGCGGCGGTCGCCGAATTCTGCCCGCTGCGACAGACGACGATGACCGGCAGGTCCTTCACCTTGGCCAGGTCCTTGTGTTCGGGATCGAGCTGGGCCATCGCGACATGGCGGCTGCCGGCGATGTGCCCGGCTTCGAATTCGGCATTCGCCGACACGTCGACGAGCAGCGCGTTGTCGCGGTTCACGAGGCGGGTGAGCTCGGCCGGCGCAATGGCCTTGTAGCGACGCGTCAACGCCGAGAACTCGGTCGAGATCAGCATCAGCGCGACCAGCAGGAACATCGTGACGAGAATGAAATGGTTGCCGATGAACTCGGGCAGACGTTCGAAGAACACGTGGGACTCCAGCGAGGGCCGGCGATTATCCCGGACTGGGGCCGGATCGCCAAACCTCAAGGTGACGGCAGGCGCTCGTCCAGCGCCAGCACCCGGCGTTCGCCGCTGAACCGGCCCGGGAACCGCGCCAGCCCGTCCGCGCGCAGGCGCGGCGCGTGGTCGCGCAGATAGGCATCGAGCGCGGTCTGGTCACGCAGCCAATAGTGCACGCACCACCCGACCCGTCCGGCCGCACGCGGCTCCGAGAGGATGTCGGCGCACACGAAACCCGGCAACGCCAGGATCTCGCGCACGTGCGCGCCGAGCCAGTCGCGATATTCGCTGGCGACGGCGGCATCCACATCGAGGCGGACTTCGTACAGGATCACAGCGAAGCCAGCGCCCAGACCATGTTGATCATGATGCCGAAGCTCAGCAGCACGAGATACAGGGTGCCGATGAAGAAGTACTTGAGCAGCGTCATCGGCCAGCCTTGGGCGTAGATGCGCTTCTGCGCGATCAGCAGGTAGATCGGAATCCAGGCGCTGAGCCCGAACACGAGCCAGCTCATCAGCCCGGGCACCATCGGCCAGGTCGCGGTCCAGGTCGAGATGCGATTGACGAGCACCAGCAGCAGAATGGTCAGACACAGATAACTGTGGCTGTGCAGCGCCACGATCAGGTGCTCCATGTAGAGCCGGCGCTTGAAGAAATAGAAGCACTTCAGCAGCAGCGCGAACACCGGCAGGATCATCAGCAGCGACTGCGGCGCGACGCTGAACAGGGCGGCGATGAATTTGTCCGGATGCTTCTTGGTCTCGACGGCATTGACCAGCAGCATCGCGAACTTCTGGTTGAACCAGGTGTTCACGGCGTCCGGCATCGACGAGAAGTGGATCGGGTTCGTGACCGGATGCCAGGGCTTGCCGCTCATGATGGTCACGTCGAACGGATTCGGATTCTCCGGCGTGACCTCGGTTGGATGGCGTTCTTCCTCTCGCTCTTCCTCGCGTTCCGCTTCGGCCCGCTCCACGAACTGCTCGCGTTGCATGGCGTAGACGGATGCAGGCAGGTTCGCGCGATTCTTTTCGAGCCTGTCGAGCTGCCGCTTCTCGTCGGCATCGATGCGCGCGATGCGCTGCTCAAGCGAATCGCCGACCGAAAACGCGACGGCGCCACCCTCGCTGCGCGGCTGCGACACCATCGCCACCGCGAGGAAGGCGATCACCGACAGGAACAGGTACAGACGCAACGGCGTCACGTAACGCGTACGTCGCCCGGCGAAGTATTCGGTGCTGAGGAAGCCGGGCTTGGTCAGCAAGGGACCGAGCGTGCGCACGGTGCGCGTGTCGAGGTTGAACACGCTGTCGAAGAAATCCGCGATCAGGCCCGGCAGATGCCGGATCATGCCCTTCTTCGGCTGCCCGCACTGGTAGCAGAATTCACCCAGCATCGGCGTGCCGCAGTTCAGGCAGGGCGACTCGGTACGGACGATTTCGACGGCGGGTTCGTTGGGCGTGCTCATCGGCAGGGGCGTATCCACGACTTCGCCCGTAAGATAGAGCGCCCTGCCCGATGCTCACAACGCCCATGCGGCCTGTCACACCCCTGCGCGAGGAACTGGGCGAAGTCGGACGACTCGCCGCGCCGCTCGTCGTCGGCCAATTGCTCGCGATGCTGATGAATGTCGCCGACACCGTGCTCGGCGGCCAGCATGGTCCGCACACGCTGGCCGTGATCGCGGTTGGATCGGCGGTGTGGTCGCTGGTGTTGATCGCCTGCCTTGGCCTGCTGTTCTCGATTCCGCCGAACGTCGCGCAGCGCGACGGCGCCGGTCGCCGCGACGAGATCGCGCCCCTGCTCAGCCAGGCACTGTGGATCGCCTGGGCGATCGGCCTGACCCTGTTCGTGCTGCTGCGCTCGGCCGGCGTACTGCTGGATGCGATGGCCGTGGATGCGACGCTGCGCGCCGATACCGAAGCCTTCCTGCAGGCCGCGTCCTGGGGCGCGCCCGGGCTCGCGACCTTCTTCGCGCTGCGTTTTTTCTGCGAAGGGCTCGGCTACACGCGCGCCACGCTGTACTTCAGTGCGATGGGCGTGGCGGTGCTGATTCCACTGGGCTACGGCCTGATCTTCGGTCGCTTTGGCTTCCGCGAACATGGCGCGGTCGGTGCCGGCATCGCCCTGGCCAGCACGGTCTGGCTGCAGGCGATCGCGATGGCAGCCTTCGTGCTGCGGCATCCGCGCTTCGCCGACCTGCATCTGCTGCGCGGCTTCTCGCGCCCACGCTGGGCGCCGATCCGCGACCTGCTCAGCCTGGGATTGCCGATCGCTTTCATGATCCTGATGGAAGGCTCGCTGTTCGTCGTCACGGCCCTGCTGATCGGTTCGCTCGGCGCGAACACGGTGGCCAGCCACCAGATCGCGATCAATGTCGCCTCGATCACCTTCATGGTGCCGCTCGGCATCGGCATGGCGACGACAGTGCGGGTTGGCCACGCCATCGGCGCTGGCGACGCGGCCCGCGCACGCGCCGCGGCACAATCCGGCCTGCTGCTCGCGACCGCGGCGCAGGTGGTGTCGGCGACGGCGCTCGGCTTGTTCGCGCCGCGGATCGCCGCGCTCTACACGACCGATGTCGTGGTCGGCGGTCTCGCCGCGCAATTGATGCTGTATGCCGCGATCTTCCAGTTCTCGGACGGCCTGCAGGTGGTCGCCGCATCGGCCTTGCGCGGCCTCAAGGACGCGCGTGTGCCGGCCTTCCTGACCGCGGTCGCCTACTGGGGCATCGGCATGACCGTGGGTTGGTACGGCGCTTTCCGGCTCGACCGCGGAGCACCCGGCATGTGGACCGGCCTGATCGCCGGCCTGACCGCCGCCGCCGTGCTTCTGCTGGCCCGTCTGTATCTGCGCCTGCGCAATCTGCCCAGCGACATCGTAGGCTTGTCGGCTGCGAACCCGGAGAATCGTCTTGAATCCCTCGCCCATTGATCCCATGCATCGCGCCCATCCGCCGGAATTGCCCATGCACGCCGCCAAAAAAGGACCCATCCGCCAGTTCTTCGGAGGGCTGTTCGCCGCTGTCGACTTCACCCGCCGCCTGGTGGTCAATGCGATCTTCCTGCTGATCGTGTTCATCTTCGTGATCGCGATCTTCAGCGGCGGTACCGGTCCGCTGGAACAGAAGACGACTCTGGTCATCGACCCGCAGGGTGCCATCGTCGAGCAGTACACGGCGGAACCACTGGACCGCGCCCTCGGCGAATCGCTCGGCGACCCGGTCCGCGAAACGCGCTTGCGCGACATCGTGCAGGCGCTCGAAGCCGCAGCCAAGGACGCCCACATCACGCAGGTGCTGCTGGTCACGCATGGCATCAGTGGCATCGGCCCGGCCACGACGCGCGAACTCGCCGCGGCACTGCGCGAGTTCCGCAAGTCCGGCAAGAAGCTCTACGCCTATGCCGACGGCTACGAACAACGCGGTTATCTGCTCGCGGCGCAGGCCGACGCGGTGTGGCTGCATCCGCAAGGCGCGGTGCTGCTGGAAGGCCTGGGCCGCTATCGCACCTATTTCGCCGATGCCTTCGCGAAGTTCGGCATCGAGGCGCACCTGTTCCGCGTCGGTGAATACAAGTCGGCCGGCGAACCCTACATCCGCGCCGATTCTTCGCCGGAAGCCGACGAGGCCGATCTCTATTGGATGAACGACGTGTGGTCGCGCCATCTCGCCGACATTGCCGAAGCGCGCAAGCTCGATGCCGCCACACTCGCCGCACAGATCGACGACTATCCGAACCTGCTGCACGAAGCCCGCGGCGACCTCGCGCAACTGGCGTTGTCGCAGAAACTCGTCGATGCCCTGGTCACACGCGACGAACTCGAGGCCAAACTCGCCGCGACCGGTGCGGTCGGCGACGACGATCACGGCTTCCGCCAGATCGGCCTGAATGCCTACGTGCAGCGTCTGAACGCGATGCCGCCGATGCCGAATCCGAACACCGTCGCAGTCGTGGTCGCCGAAGGCGAGATCGTCGATGGCGAAGGCGAGCCCGGCACGATTGGCGGCGAAACCACGAGTGCACTGATCCGTCAGGCGCGCGAAGACGACAACGTGAAAGCCGTGGTGCTGCGCGTGAATTCGCCGGGCGGCAGCGTGTTCCCGTCCGAACTGATCCGCCGCGAAGTCGAGCTGACGAAAGCGGCCGGCAAACCCGTCGTGGTCTCGATGGGCAACCTCGCTGCGTCCGGCGGTTACTGGATCTCGATGAATGCGGATCGCATCTATGCCGACCCGAGCACGATCACCGGCTCGATCGGCATCTTCGGCCTGTTCTTCAACGTACCCGAAGCGATGGGCAAGGTCGGCCTGAACACCGATGGTGTCGGCACGACCTGGCTGGCCGGCGCCTTCGATCCGGCGCGCCCGCTCGATCCGCGTGTCGGCACGATGATCCAGGACGTGCTGAATTCGGGTTACCACGACTTCATCAGCAAGGTCGCGGAGGCGCGCGGCCAGGACATCGCCGCCATCGACCAGATCGCGCGCGGCCGCGTCTGGAGCGGCGCGCAGGCGAAACAGCACGGCCTCGTCGACGATTTCGGCGGGCTCGATGCCGCGGTCGCAGATGCCGCGAAACGCGCCAAGCTGGACGAACCCGTCACCCGCTACGTCGAGAAAACCCCGGGCGTGTTCGAGAGCATGCTGATCGAAGCTTCACGCTCCGGCGCCACTGCCCTGCTGCGCGAACACGGCTTCCTGTCGCCGCTCTCGCTGCTGCGCGAACCGGCGCGCACAGAACTCGAACGCCTGCAACGTCTGATGCACACTCGCCCCACCGGCGGCCTGCCGATCGCGGTGCAGGCGCATTGCGAATGCGGCGTGCGCTGATCGGCTCGCGTTCATCGCTCGACAAAGGCCGCGGGCTATGCTCGCGGTGACGTTCCCCATGGAGTTGACCATGCGCCTCATCACTTCGCTCGTCGTATCGCTGCCGCTGTTCGTCGTGGGCTGCACCTGGGTCGAACCCGACGATGCCGGCAAGCAGGTGCAGGTGCTGTACGGCAAGACACTGACCTCGTGCACGCACAAGGGTGACGTCACGGTGTCGGTGAAGCACAAGGTCGGGCTGTATCGGCGCAACGAGCTGAAGGTGCGCGACGAACTGGAATCGCTGGCGCGCAATGAAGCCGCACGCATCGGCGCCGACAGCATCCAGGCGATCGACGAACCCCTGAACGGCGAACAGCGCTTCGGCGCCTACGACTGCCGCTGAGGCTGCAACAGGCGCAGGTAGAAACGCACCATGCGCTCGTATTCCGGGACCGGAATGCGCTCATTGTTGCCGTGGAAACTGGCCAGCAGTTCCGGCGTCATCAATATCGGCAGGAAGCGGTACAGCCGCGGCGTCAGCGCCGCGTAATGACGGGCATCGGTGCCGCCTGACGTGACATAGGGCGCGACCACCAGATCGGTTTCCGGCGACACGCTGCGCAGCGCCGTCTCGATGCGCAGAAAGGCCGGATCCTCCCAGGACGAGATGGCCGAGGGTTCGCTGCGAAAACCCTCGTCGACCGCGATCGTGATGTCGGCATCGTCAATGGTGTCGCGCACATGGGCGAGCACGCCGTCGATGCTGTCACCGACACGCACGCGGAAATTCACCACGGCCTCGGCCTTCTGCGCCAGCACGTTGTCCTTGATGCCGGCCTGGAACATGGTCGGCGCCGTCGTGGTGCGCAGCGTCGCGTCGCTCGCCGGTTTCGCCGACAGCAGACGCTCGACCAGCGGCGCGGTGATCCACAGGTTCGACAACACCACGCGCTGAACGGGATCGACATGCGGCGCGATGCGACGCAGCAGCTCGCGTTGCACCGGCGAGAAATCCGCCGCCGGGCGATGTTCTTCGAGCAGGGCGATGGCACGCGCCAGCCGACCGATCGCCGTATGTCGGGGCGGCATCGAGGAATGCCCGCCGCCATCGCGTGCCGTCAGCCGCACACTGACGTAACCCTTCTCGGCCACACCGATCGTCGCCAGCGGTTGTGTCGTGCCGGGAATCGCGCCGAGCGTGATCGCACCGCCCTCGTCGAGCACGTAGTCGAGCGCGACGCCACGTTGTCGCAGCAGCGCCGCCATCGCCACTGCCCCTTCGAGGCCACTGACCTCCTCGTCATGGCCAAACGCGAGCCAGACATCACAGTCGGGCTGGAATCCATCCGCCAACAGGAGCTCGACCGCTTCGACAATCGCCATCAGTGAGGATTTGTCGTCGACCGCGCCGCGGCCCCAGATCGCACCGTCGGCGACGACGCCGGCAAACGGCGGATGCGTCCACAAGGCTTCCGTGCCCGGTTCGACCGGCACCACATCCTGGTGCGCCGCAAGCAACACGCCGGGACAGGCTTCACGCCCTTTCCAGCGATACAGCAGGCTCGCATCGGCGACCACTTCGCGTTCGAGCTGCGCATGCACGCGCGGAAACTGCGTCTGCAACAACGTGTGCAATTCGAAGAAGCGATCCAGCGACGGCGATTCGGCCGTGGCGCTCGTGGTCGGAATCGCGAGCGCGGCGGCGAGGCGTTGCGCCATCGCCGCGGTGTCGAGCGTGGGCCGGAACGGTTCGACCACGACCACCGGTGCCGACGCGCGCCAGGCGTTCACGCCCATCACGATCAGCAACAGCAGCATCGCGATGCCGATCCATGTCAGTGCACGTTTCACGGCGATGCGCACTCCGTAGAGACGATGTCCGGGCGCGTCAGGCGCACCAGATCGCGATCGAAGGCACCGTAGCGCGCGTCGTCCGCCGCGAACTCGAGATGGGCATGTCCGCAATCGCTGAAGTCGAGTCGCAACTGCCCGAACACCGACATCGTGACGTCGCCGGCATCGAAGTCCGCACCGAATCGGGTGCCGCCGGTGCGGTACAGGCTCAGGTCCACACGCCCATCCTGTTCGATCGCCGTGCCGGTCAGCCACAGCGCCTGGCCATCGAGGTCGTAGGTGAACCAGACCACGCTGGTCAACCGCTCCAGTGGCGCACCCGACTGCTGCACCAGCCAGCCCTCGCCACTGCGCGCGGGGTCGAACCAGGTGCCGCTGTATTGCCAGTCGCGGGGGTTGTCCGGGCGCCGCGAACTGCCGTCCGGCCCCACCGACAAGGCGCGCTGCATGCGCCGCTGTCCGGCGCCGAAGCCGGCGGGACCGCGGTAGCGCAGATGCAGGCGTGCCGCGTGGTTCGCCACGTCGGCGCCATCGAATGCCAGATCCATGCTGCCCCAGGGTTCCGCAACCACGTCGGTGGACGCAAACGCGTCGCCGAAGCGCGCGCCGCGCATGCGCCGCACGGTCTCGACATGGATGCCGTTCGCGTCGATCTCGCCGACGCCGCCGAGCCAGACCAGACCATCGGGTTCGCCGGCTGGCGCATAGGTGAACCACAACACGCTGGCCTGGCGTTCGTTGAAGCGTTCGATCAGCACGCCTTCGCCGGAACGCGCGGGATCGAACCAGCTGCCGCTGATGCGGGCCGCAGCGGCGTCGGCGTAACCGGCGGCGGTGGCGTCGCGCTCGCGCATCGTCGTCGCGAGTTCGCTGACCGGCAGCGCTGGCGCAAACCGGCAGGGTCCGTCCCAACCTTCGGCGACGGCGGCGACACAAGCGGCCGACAGGCCTGCCGTATCGCCGGGGGATTGTGGTGTCGCCATCCAGGTCCGCAACTGCTGCCAACCGGCGACCAGTTCCGCGGCGCTGAAACCGCAATGGCTGGCCGCGGCTTCGTCGACCGGCACCGACAAGGCGTTGCCGCCGTAGCGTTGCCGGACCTGCTGCTGGTGCGCGAGCCGCACCAGTTCATCACCATCGGTATGCAGGGAGACGATGCGTGTGTCGGAACCGACGCGGCCATTCAGCGACGACGCGCGCGCGAAATCGAATGCGGCCAGCGCATCGGCATCGACGCGCGGGACACGCGCGTCGATCAAGGTATCACCGTAGTCGACGCTGCGACTGCTGAACGGGTTGCGCACGCCGAGCTTGTCGGGCGCACGCACCAGGTCGCCGAGCGCGAACGTGGCATAGGCCAGGTTGTAGAGCAGGAAGTCTTCGCTGGTGAAGTCGCCGAAGCGCATCAGTCGCTGCATGCGTTCGCGCTGTGGCGGCGTGCGCAACCAGTTCGGCAGGGCGACGCCGGTGCATTGGTGAATCCGCGCATAGGTCTGCTGCACTGAACGCGCGCCGCTGAGGTCGCCCATGCTCTCGGGGATATCGGAAAGATTCATCGCCCACGACAGCGGCGCGTCACCTTTCAGCAATTCGCCGCCGCCGACACCTTCGCAGACGGCGTCATAGGCCAGTCGCAGGTCGAAGGCCGCGTCCCAGGTGCGCGCACCAGCCGCAGGCGGGCATAACGCGTACACCCCGGCGACAGGCGCGACACCGGGTGATTCCGCCAGCTTCAACGCGATCAGCCCGCCCATCGAACCGCCCATCGTGACGAGTTCGCCGGGCGCGCCGAAGTGCTGACTGACGTAAGCGACGAGATCGCGATTGTCCTGCACGGCGTTGAACAGCGCCCAGCCGGACTGCGAATAACCGCTGGCGGCGATCGCATACCCCTGGGCCAGTTGCAGGTCGCGCAACGGCCCGAGATCCGGATCGGTGTCGGCATCCATGTCGAAGCCGTGCTGGTAGAGCAGCAAGGTGCCGCCAGCCCGCCAGCCGTCCGGCACCGCGAAGCGGATGTGCGCGCCGCTCGGCAACACGTCGACCACCTCCTGCATGGCCGCCGCGGGCCCGGCAAACCAAAGCAGCAGCGACAGCACACCCGCACGCATGATCAGAGCGCGAACGCGTCCGGATAGATCAGCCGCTTCAGGCCACGGCGTTCGAACGGACGCCACTGGTCTTCGCGCTGTGCGAGGCGGTCGGCGATGGCGTACAAGGCCATCGGATTGAAGCCGAGGCCGAGATGACTGGCCTTGACGACGATGTTCTCGGCCTCCTCGTGTTCGGCCTCGTGGGAGGCCTGCCACGGCACCACGCCATCACTCTTGCTGTAGATCGAGGTCGTCGGCACCGGCGGCTTCTCGCCGATGCGCGCGACCATGTTGGCGTCGACACGATGACCGGACAGCAGGCGGAAGATCTCGTAGGCGTTGTTCGCGCGCGGATCGCCCTTGAACGGCGAACCCAGCGTGATCACCTGGCGCACGCATTCCGGAACGAGTTTGGCTATCTCGCGCGCATAGATGCCGCCGAGACTCCAGCCGATCAGGGTGAGCTTGTGTTCGTGTTCGACGAACAGTTCCTCGACGCGGGCACGGCAACCGGCCACGACGCCGTGGCGCGGCCCGAAGTTGAAGCCCTGCTCCCAGCCGTACGGGAAGTATCCGAGCCGCCACAGCAAGGTGCGCAGCACCAGGGTGCTGCGATCGGAAGCGGCCAGCCCCGGGAACACCAGCACCGGGTGCGGATTGCCACGCGGCAAATGCCGCGTCCAGGCGAGATTGGCGAGTCCAGCCGCGAATTCGTAAGGCGCGCGCGCTTCCAGCGCCAGCTTGACGAGGCCGGGACGCGCGGCGGAATCGGGATCGATGTGGGTCTTGCTCATGCCTTGCTCCGGGTTCGTGCGGCGGTCTTGCGCTTGCTGGCCGGCTTGGGGGCCAGGCGTGCGGCGGCAAGGGCCTTCAGGTCATCGTATTCAGCGGCGAGTGCGTCGATCAGCACATCCAGATCGGGCACCGCCTCGGCGCAGGCAACCAGACCGACGTCCAGTGCCTTCTCGTAGCTTTGTACCGTGATGTTCAGAGCCAAGCCGTGCGTGATCGCCGAGATCGGGTGGTAGGCGAGCATGCGCGCGCCGGCCAGATACAGCGTGACCGGCGAACCCGGCACGTTCGAGATGATCAGGTTCACCGGCAGCGGCACACGTTCGGCCAGCTTCGATTTCGCATACAGCTGCGCCAGACCGGAGACGATCCATGGCGCGCCGAGCGAGGGGTAATCGGTCGGGATCAGCGACTTGTAGGTCTGCGTCGCGTTCTTCAGCTCGGCCATGCCGGCCTGCACCGCGGCGAGCCGGTCTTCGATCTTCGCGTGCTGGGTGCCGAGGCTGCAGGGCAGCATCGTCACCTGATTGTTGGCGGTGCCGTCACCCTTGTCGCGCAACGACACCGGAATGGCCGCGATCAGCGAGGCCTTCGGCAATTCGCGGTTCGCCTTGAGATAACGCCGCAACGCGCCCGAACACAACGTCAGCAGCAGGTCGTTGACCGAGGCATCGAGCATGGCCGCGACCGACTTGAACTCGGGCAGCGGCAGCGACCAGGTGCCGACCGCACGGGTGCTGTCGATGGCGACATTGAAGCGCGTGCGCGGCGCCAGCCAGCGGTCGACCAGTGCGCTCGGCGCCTTCAGCGCATCGCGCAACTTGCCGGCGCCGCTGGCCGCGACCTGGGCCAGATCCGGCAACGACTTCGCGAGCTTGGTGTATTGCGCCAACGTATTCGTGAACAGCATGCCGAGCTTGCGGCGCGTTCCGGGCGGCGTCTTCGGTTCCTTGTCGGACGGTGGCGGCACCGCACGCGGCAGCGGGCCCAGATCGAGCAGGGCATGCGCCAGCGCGACGCCGGCGGCTCCGTCGAGCGCAGCATGGTGGACCTTGGTGAACAAGGCGAAACCACCGTCGCGCAGGCCTTCGATGATCCAGAACTGCCACAGCGGCCGCGACCGGTCGAGCGGCTCGGCGTGCAGCTTCGCGACCAGTTTTTCCAGCGCCTTCAGCGATCCGGGTTTCGGCAACTTGGCGTGGCGCACATGCTGTTCAAGATCGATGTCCTCGGCATTCACCCAGATCGGATGGCCGAGATCGAAGGGCATCAGCGCCAGGCGCTGGTTCAATACGCCGGACAGATGCAGGCGCCCGGCCAGATGCCGACGTACGTGATCGATCAGCGGACCGTCGAGCGTGTCCGGATAGGCGAACAAGGCCAAGGCTCCGACATGCATCGGTGCTTCCGGCGTTTCGATGTACAGGAATCCGGCGTCGAGGCCACTCAGACTGCGGATTGCCATCGCTGCTCCCGGCGGTTTGGGCCGCCGGAGCTTGGCGCAAGCGGCGGTCCCAGGTCAAAACCGCCACGTGACACTTGGTGCCCCGGTTTGCCGGCTCCCGGCAAAGCCGCTAGCCTGCGCGTCCGTTTTTCCGATCGTGGAACCGCTCATGCTCTACAAGCACGTCGCCATCGCCAGCGTCACCCATGTCGAGGCGCCGATCCGCCTGACCTCGGCCGAGATCATGCAGCGCCTGCAACCGACGCTCGATCGCCTCGGCATCCGCGACAACCTGCTCGAGAACGTGGCCGGCATCTACGAACGCCGCATGTTCAGCGCCGACACCATGCCCTCCGACGCCGCCACGCTGGCGGCGCAGAAGGCCATCGCCGAATCCGGCGTGCCGCACGAGAAGATCGGCATCCTGGTCAACACCTCGGTTTGCCGCGATTACCTGGAACCGAGCACGGCCTCGATCATCCACGGCAACCTCGGCCTCGCCGACACCTGCCAGAACTTCGATGTCGGCAACGCCTGCCTCGCCTTCCTGAACGGCATGGACATCGCCGCACGCATGATCGAGCGCGGCGACATCGAATACGCACTGGTGGTCGACGGCGAGAATTCGAACGTCATCACCGAGAAGACCATCGAACGCCTGCTGCAGCCAGACGTGACCGCCGAACAGTTCCGCAACGAGTTCGCGTCGCTGACGCTGGGCTCGGGCGGCGCCGCGATGGTGCTGGCACGCGCCGAACTGGCGCCCGACGGCCATCGCTACCTCGGCTGCGTCACCCGCGCCGCGACCAATTTCTCGCACCTGTGCCGCGGCAACCTCGACAAGATGGTCACCGACACCCGCACCCTGCTGGTCGAAGGCCTGAAGCTGGCCGCCAAGACCTTCCAAGCCGCACGCGCAGCACTCGGCTGGGCCAGCGACGAACTCGACGAATTCGTCATCCACCAGATCAGCAAGGTGCACACCAGCGCCATCTGCGAACTGCTCGGCATCGACCCGAAGAAGGTGCTGACGGTGTTCCCGGAATACGGCAACGTCGGCCCGGCCTCGGTGCCGATCGCGCTCAGCCGCCTGAAGGAAATGGGCCGCCTCGAAAAGGGCAAGCGCATCGGCCTGATGGGCATCGGCTCCGGCCTGAACTGCTCGATGGCGGAAGTGGTCTGGTAAATCCAGCGCGTCCACGTTGACCTGCGAACGGCGCGGCTGATCCCGCGCCGTTTTGCTGTGCGACCTTTGTAACCGCGTGTTGCCGCTGGCGCTGCGGGCAACACGCCGTCACGACCGGGCCGGTCCAGGCAACCTTTGCCGGACGCCCGTCCACGATGCTGTCCTCGCCGCCAATCCGGCGGACTTCGAGGACCCATCGTCATGAAACGCTCGTCCCTACTGATCGCCGCCGCGTTGTCCATCGCGCTGGTCGGCACGGCCTACGCACAAGGTCTTGGCGGACGCCTGTCGGCCTGGCGCAGCGCCGCCACGGCCCCGCAGATCCATGGCCTGAGCGCGCCGCAACAGGACGCGTTCGAACAACTGCAGTCGCGCCAAGCCGCCTTCCGGCGTGCGGCCCATGGCGAGATCGGCGACCTGATCCATGACGCCCAGGCCGAGCTGGCCGATCCGGCGGCCGACCTGCGCGCACTGTCCGCGAACACCACGCGCACGCTCGCCGCACTCGCATTCGAGGCGAACAGCCTGCGCGAGGAGCGCCTGGCGTTCTACGAGACGCTCACCGCCGCGCAGCAGTCCGAAGTGCGTGCCGCGCTGCAGCGCCGACTTGAACGCATGGCACGCGTCCATGCCCTGGTCGGCGACTTCCTCG
>JAKJFE010000151.1 GCA_022705045.1 Pseudomonadota bacterium
GCCGGTGCCAACGCGAGGCCGATCACGATCGCGACCAGCACGTACAAGGCAAGCATCGCGAGCAGATGCGTGGTCCGCTGGAAACGGCGGATGAAGCGGTCGATCGGACCGCGCGGCGCGGAGGCGACGGGCCGGTTCATGCGATGGCGACCGAGTCGGTTTCGATGCGGTCGCGACCGTTGCGCTTGGCCCGATACAAGGCGGCATCCGCACGCGCGATGAGGACACCGCCGTCTTCTCCGAGCGCACCGACGCGCGTAGCGATGCCGATGCTCACAGTCACGTCCTGCAGTCGTGCGGCCAGGCGCGTGCGGATGCGTACCGCGATGTCGTGCGCCTGTGCAGCGTCGCAGTGGGGTGCCAGTACCGCGAATTCCTCGCCGCCATACCGTGCGACCAGCGTGTCCGGACGCACCGATTCGCGCATGGCTACGGCCAGCGTGCGCAGGATGTCGTCGCCAGCCTGGTGGCCATGGGTGTCGTTGTAGCGCTTGAAGTGGTCGACATCGATCAGCAGCAGACTGACGGGCTCGTTGCGTTCGCTGGCGCGGCGCATCATCTGCTCGAACACGGCATCGAAATGGCGGCGGTTCGACAGGGCGGTCAGTCCATCGCTGTCGGCCAGGCTGCGCAGCTGCACATTGGCCGACTCGAGTTCGCTGGTGCGCGCATGCACCAGCGCATCGAGTTGCCGGTTCAACTCGCGCAAGCGCCGGACCTTGTTGCGTTGCCGCTGGATCAGGGCGAGCGCCAGCAGGCTGCCGGCCAGGAACACGACCGCCGGCCAGAACCAGACGCGCTGATACCAGCGCGGCACGACGGTGAACGTGAATGGCTCGGCCTCGATCGGCGCGCCGTAACGACTGCGGGCACGCAGTCGCAACCGGTAGTCGCCCGGCGCCAGTGCGAAAAACGCGGCGCTGGCACGATTGCGCCATGGCGACCAGTCACGTCCCTCGGGATCGATCGAGAACTGGAATTCGGCGACGCCGGCGCCATCGAGGCGCGGATAAGCGAATTCGACTTCGAGGTTGCCGCCGTCGAGCTGCAATTGCGCGGGCTGGTCGAGGCGCAGGGCCGTGGGCGGTTTAGCACCACGCAGGACGCGGGCCGCGGCGATGCGCGGCCGAACCGGGATGGCCGCGACATCACCCACCGGACTGGCTTCGCGGTACTGGAGCAATCCGGACTCCGCACCGACCCAGACATCACCGCCGCGACGCGGCAGCAAATCGAAGATGGCGCCGGTGTGCAAGCCACCGAGCAAAGACAGGCTCCAGCGCCCGGATTCGTCGCGCCGATACACGCTGTGGTAACTGAAGGCCCAGGCTTGGCCATCGGGCGAACTGCGGAATGCCACCAGTTCGCCTTCGTCCAGGAGGTCGGCGAGCCCGGCCACTTCGTCGCGGACAAAACGTCCGTCCTGGTAGCGGAACAGCCCCTGTCGGATGCTGGCGTACAGCGCATCATCCTGGACCGAGAACACCACGGCCGCGTGCTCGTCCAGCGGCAGACCGGCTTCCTTGCCCACGGCTGAAAAAGCGAACGTTGACGGATCGAGTCCCGTCCGCGGCAAGCGAAACCCACCGCGGTCGTTGCTGCCGAGCCAGAGCTGGCCGTCGAACGCCACGAGGCTGTTGACCAGCCAGCCCAGGGAAAAATCGCGATGCAGCAGCGTGTAGCCCGTCTCGTTGCGTTGCATCAGCGCCGGGCCGTGCTCGGTTCCGATCCAGAGCAGACGGTCATCCAGCGGATCGTCGAGAAACAGACGCGGATAGAGATCGTCGTTGGAGACTGGCAGGGCTCGACCGTCGACGACGCGCCACAAACGGCGCGATTCGGCAAACAGCAGATCGTCTGCGAAACGATGGAATGCCCAGGCCTCGTGTGTGGTCAGTTGCAGGGATTCGGTGCGAAACGCAGCGTCGTCAAGGGCGGTGCGGAACGCGCCGTTCCAGCTTCCGCCGTAAAGATGTCCATCGATTTCCGAGAGCGAGTAGATACCGGTCGGTGCATCCGTGGTGTCGCTGAAGCTGCGCCAGCGCGGCGGCCAGTCCAGACGCGACAGGCCGGACATGTCGAGCACGATCAGACTGCCGTCCAGGCCGCGCATCACATCCGGCAGAAAGGCACGGCTGACGCGGATGTGTTCAAGTTGCCGGCGATCGATGTCGAGCACGCCGATCCGTCCGTCCGAACCCGCAAATACCGCCTGGTTGGCGTCCACCAGCGTGGCCAACCCGCTTTCACCGAGGCCTGCAGCCAAAGCCGGGGTCGTCAGGTCGACGAATCGTCCCGCCTCCCATTGCCACAACGACGGCGCCACGTCGTGCACCAGCACGCGACCATCGCCGCGCGGCAGCAGGTTGTAGACCAGATCGTGCGCGAAACGCTCGCCGCCCGGCAGCAGTTCGAAGCGGCCGTCGCGCAACTGCTTCAGTCCCTCGCCGCGAAACTGGAGCCAGACCACACCACCGACGTCGGCCAAGGCGCCCAAGCGACCCTCGTGGTGCCAGAACCCGCGACGGCGACCGTCGCGCGACACCACGAAGACGTCGTGCAAGGCCTCGAACCAGACCTCGTCCCCCACCACCAGGACGCGCCATATATCGGCGAATCGCCGCCCTTTCAAATCGTCCGCGAATTGGGCGGACAGATCGACGTAGCGTTCCTCGCCCGTGGCATCGCGTTCGATGTAGCCGAAACTGTCGGTGGCACCGGTCCACAACCGTCCGTCGGCATCGGCGGCCAGGGCGCGCACCGCGCCAGGTCGTGGCAGCGCAAGGAAATGCCAGCGCCCGCCGTCGTAACGCAGCACGCCATCGTTGCCGCCGACGTAGAGATCGCCATCACGGCCTTGAGCCAGGGTGAAGAATTGCGGATACACCCGCAGGTCCGGCTTGAACTGCGACATCAGCGGCTGCTGCGCCGACAACGACGTCGCGAACAGCAACCCGAGCACGACCAGCAGCATCGAACCGATACGACGCATCCGCATTCCTTGGCCAACCGCTTGAGTCTAACCAAGCCGCGGGCGGCATACACCGGTATGTGGCGCGCAGTGCTTGCAACGATTGGATACCGCGATCAGCTCCGCAGCGCGTCCGGCGACGCGTTTGCGTCACGCCTGGCGCATTGGGAGTCGGTCAAGGACGAACCCCTGCTGCGCTGCCCGACCGTTGAAGTCCGCGCCTGCCCAAGAATGGAGCCTCCGACATGCCGCGCAACACGCTTTCCAGTGCATTGATTCTCGTCGCCCTGCTGGCGGCGCCTGTATCGACCTCGGCGAAGACCTGCGAATCCGGGACCGCGTGGTCCAGCGCGCCGGATGCCGAATTGATTTCGTTGCGCGAGGAATTCGCGTGTCTGGCCGAACGCACGATCATCTCGCTGGAACTGGCGGCGCGCCTGGACCGCGGCGAACTGGACGATGACCTGGACGCCGGTGCACTGAAGTATCTGCGTGTCGGCGTCGTAGTCGACGGCCTGCGTCATTCACTGCTGCGCGGCGACCGCGCCGACATCGACGCTGCGATGCAAGCGATCGAGACCCTCACCCACCGGCGAGACGTCGACCCCGCAGGCGAAGACGATCCGCGCGTCGAGCGAGCCGTGCAGGAGATGATGCAGGACTTCGCACAGCGTTACGCGGGGATTCGCGACATTCTCGACGGACGCGTCGCCCCGCCCGCGACCCCGGCACGCTTCGACGCATTGCCCGACTGGACCTTGCAATTCGGCTTCTGCGGCACTCCGATGCTGATGTTCTGGCACGACACCACCGATTTTCCGGAAACCGAGGACGCCTGGATCGCGGTCGGGCGCGAGGATCTGGCGGTCTCGTCATTGCTGCAACGACAATGGGTCGAGGCCATGCAGCTCGGCACGACGCCGCCGCGGCTGCGCGAATACGGCGAACGGATGTTCGGCATCGATGGCTACCGGCGCGAGGTCGAATCCGCGCTGGCCGGCATCCGCATCGACGACACTCCGACCGGTCGCACCGCGTTCATCCCTCTGCTCGGCCAGTGGCTGCCACTGCCGACGGCCATCCAGTCCTATGACGAGGAGCAGCCTCAACGCTTCGACTCTCCGGAGGCCCTCGCCGAATGGCTACGCCCGATGTTGCTCGGTCGCGAGGAAGACGCCGCCGACTGAACCAACCACGACGATGCGTGTGCTCTGGTCGTCGCCGAGGCTTCAGACCTCGGGCCAGGCCGATGCGTCGATGGTGTCGCGATAGGCGTGGAAGGTGGCGTAGGCCAGCCATGGCATGACAAGGCCCAGCCCGAGCAGCGCGGTGGCGAAGCCGATGGCCGTTGCCAAGCAGATGATGCCCGCCCACATCAGCATGGCGGGCTTGTTGCGCAGTACCGCATTGATGCTGGAGATGCAGGCGGTGACCATGTCGATGTCGCGGTCGGCGATCATCGGCAACGAGAACGCGGCCACGGCGAACGTGATGGCCGCAAAGATCGAACCGACGACGGAACCGATCGCGAGGAATTCGATCAATGCATCGGCGTCGCCTGCAGGCACCGGCACGAAGGCGGTGATCATCATGCCCGACCGCGACCAGATCAGGATGATGACGAGCTGGATCAGCGCAAAGACACCGGCATGGCCGAGCACGCGTCGGGCCAGGACGAAGGAATCGGCAAGCCGCGGCTGCAGTCCGGCCTGACGTGCCCGACTGACCGAATACAACCCGACCGCGATCAACGGAGCGACATAGACGAAGCCCGACAACAGGGTCGCGAGCAAGGCGAAGCGTCCGAGCGACCAGGCCAGCCACGAGATCGCGGCACTGACCAGCACGATCACGCCGCCGAACAGTGCGGTCAGGAGCGGCGCGCCACACACGTCCTCCCAGCCGAGCCGCAACCAGCGCCAGGGCGCACTCGCCGCCAGATCGCGACTGGGCACCACGAAGGGTCGCGTCGGCACCTCCGTATCGGCTCGATCCGTCTGTTCGTTCGTGTCCATCGCCACTCCCCTCGTGCCGTCGAGCATAGCCATGTCGCCGCGGATCCGGACACGCGCCACTTCCACACCGGTGCGGTTCGACGATCCTCCGCGTATGCTCGCATCGACCACACGAACTGATGCAGCTACGCCCAGGATGGACGCCCGCCCATGAGCCCAAACACCGCTTCGGACGCGCTGGTCATCGGCGGAGGATTGGCCGGCATCGTGACCACGCTGGAACTGCTGCGCGCCGGGCATTCGGTGACCCTGGTCGATCGCGACACGCCGGAGCGCTTCGGTGGTCTCGCGCGCTGGGCCTTCGGCGGCATGGCCCTGGTCGGTACGCCGTTGCAGCGGCGCATGCGGATTCCGGACACGCCCGAGGTCGCGCTGCGCGACTGGGTCCGTTTCGGTGAACTCGACCCGGCCGATACACATTCGATGGACTGGGCCAAGTATTACGTCGAGCGTTCCCGATCAGAGGTTTACGACTGGTTGCTCACGGAAGGCTTCAAGTTCCTGCCGGCGGTGAACTGGGTCGAGCGTGGCCGTTTCGGTGATGGGAACTCCTTGCCGCGTTACCACATGATCTGGGGCTGCGCGCGCGAGTTGATCCTGCGCTTCACCGAAGCCCTGCACCGCGCCGATTCGAATGGACGCCTGCGTCTGCAGCATCGGCATCGCGTCGTCTCGCTGGAGCGTGAGGGCGGTCGGCTGTCCGGTGCCGTCGCCATCGACGAGGCCAGCGGCGCCGAGGTTCGATTGAGCGCGCCGGTCGTGGTGCTGGCCATGGGCGGCATCAACGGTGCCCACGACGAATGCCGCGCGAACTGGCCAAAGCACTACCCGCTGCCAAAGGCCATGCTCAACGGCGCCCATCCGTTCGCTGACGGCCGACTGCATCACCATGTCGCCGACACCTTGGCCGGGCAGATCGTCAACGCCGGCGAGATGTGGAACTACGCCGCCGGATTTCCGCATCCGTTCCCGCATTTCGAAGGTCACGGGCTCTCCACGTTGCCATGCAAATCGGCGCTGTGGCTCGACCATCGCGGCGAACGCATCGGCCCCGAACCGCTGGTCACCGGGTTCGACACCCACTGGCTCTGCCAACGTGTCGCCGAACAGGAACAGTCGTGGACCTGGCAACTGCTGAACTGGCGCATCGCCGCCAAGGAATTCGCGATCTCGGGTGGCGAACATAACCCGCGCATCCGCGACAAGCAGTTCCTGCGTTTCCTCTGGGAGACCCTGTTCGGCAACCACCGCCTGGTGCGGCAGATGCAACACGAAAGTCCGGATTTCCTGGTCGACGACACGCTCGCCGGTTTGTCCGCGAAGATGAACGCCCTGACCTGCTCGCACGACATCGACGCCGCACGCCTGCAGGCCACGGTCGATACGTTCGATGCCCAGTTCGCGAACGGCGCTGCCCTGCACAACGACGACCAGATCCGTCGCATCCAGCATGCGCGCCAGTGGCGCCCGGACCGTCTGCGCACCTGTGCACCGGCACCGCTGCAGAAAGCAGGTGCTGGGCCATTCATCGCCATTCGCGTGCAACTGGTGACGCGCAAGAGCCTCGGCGGACTGCGCACCGACCTGCACAGCCGTGTGCTCGATGGCGCCGATGCCCCGGTGTCGGGGCTGTATTGCGTCGGCGAAGCGGCCGGGTTC
>JAKJFE010000152.1 GCA_022705045.1 Pseudomonadota bacterium
CCGCCGTGGACGGCGCCAGCAAGGCCGGCAACAAGGGCAATGCGGCGCCCACGGCGAACGTGAGCGCCGACGCGACCGCTGCCTGCACCGGGCGTGCCGCACCGGTATCGGAAATGCCAAGTTCGTCGCGCGCATGGGCGCCGAGTGCGTCATGCGCCATCAATTGATCGGCCACCTGCTTGGCCAACGCCGGATCGAGCCCGCGCTTTTCGTAGATGCCCGCCAGTTCGGCGCGTTCGTGAGCATCGTCGGTGGCCAGCTCGTTGCGTTCGCGCTCGAGGTCGGCGCGTTCGGTGTCGGACTGCGAACTGACAGACACGTATTCGCCCGCGGCCATCGACATCGCGCCGGCAACCAGTCCGGCGGTACCGGCGACCAGTACCTCGTGCGCCGATCCACCGGCGCTGGCCACGCCGACGACGAGGCTGGCAGTGGACACGATGCCATCGTTGGCCCCGAGCACGGCGGCGCGCAACCAGCCGATGCGATCGGTGCGGTGGCGTTCGACATGGATGGCACGCATGGAGATCTCCCAGTGGATTTCAGCGATCGTCGCACATCGCCGTTGCGGCGATGGCGGCGTGCAACGCGCGCAGGCCGTCGGTCAATGCCGCCGGGCCGGGCTGCAGGATGATCGGCGACTTGATCTCGACCAGACGGCCGTTGCGCACCGCCGGCACAGCCGCCCAGCCCGACCGCGCAGCCACCGTCTCCGGCTGGAATTTCTTGCCGCACCAGGAACCCAGAATCAGGTCGGGCGCGCGCCGGAGGATCTCGTCGTCGTTGGCAAGAATGCGGTGTTTCGCCAGCGACTGTTCGGCCAGTTCCGGGAAGATGTCGTCGCCGCCGGCGATGCGGACCAGCTCGCACACCCACTGGATGCCGCTGATGCGCGGTTCGTCCCATTCCTCGAAGTACACCCGCGGCCGTCTTGGCAAGGCAGCTGCCTGTGCGCGGATGCGCGCGATGCCGGCATCGATATCGGCCAGATAGTCCCGCGCCTTGTCGATGACGCCGACCATCGCACCCAGGCGCAGGATATAGGCGCGAATGCCGTCGACCGAGCGATGGTTGCTGATCCAGACTTCGATGCCGGCCTTGATCAGCGCCTGCGCGATGTCGGCCTGGATATCGGAAAAACCGATGGCGAGGTCCGGTTTCAGATCGAGGATGCGCTCGATCTTCGCGCTCAGGAATGCGGAGACCTTGGGCTTCTCCTTGCGTGCCCGCGGCGGGCGCACGGTGAAGCCGGAAATGCCGACGATGCGGTCCTGTTCGCCGAGTGCGTACAGGACTTCGGTCGGCTCCTCGGTCAGGCAGACGATACGTTCGGGATAACGCAGGCTCACGGATAGAGCAATCGGAACTGCCAGGCGCCATCACGCCATTCGTGGCGATGGCGTTCGTGCAACCGGAACGGCACGCCGTACCAGAACTCGATCAGGTCCGGCACCACGCGCTGGCCCGACCAATGCGGCGGCCGCGGCACCGGCGCATTCGCATAACGCTGCTCGGCCTCCGCGTAACGCGCTTCGAAGGTGGCGCGGTCCGGTAAGGTCTGCGACTGCTGCGAGGCCCAGGCGCCGAGCTGGCTCTCGCGCGGACGTGAGGCGAAATACGCATCCGCCTCGGCGTCGGCAACCGTCTCGACGCGACCTTCGACGCGCACCTGCACGCCGTCACGGAGCCGCTTCCAGTGGAAACACAGCGCCGCACGCGGATGCGCGCGCAGTTGACGCCCCTTGTCGCTGTCGAGATTGGTGTAGAACACGAAACCGCGCGTATCCAGTTGCTTCATCAGCACGATGCGCGAGGACACGCGGCCGTCGGCTTGCGCCGTCGACAGGTTCATCGCGTTCGCATCGGTCTCGCCCGCCGCTTCGGCCTCGGCCATCAGGCGATGGAAGGTCTGTACCAGTTCTTCGGACAACATCGTCGGCACTCCTGTGCCGGAGTGCCGAGGCCATCCGGCCGTTCAATCGATTCGAATCACTTCGCCGGTTCGAGGCGATAACCGTGCTGGTAGACGGCGCTCAACACCCAGCCGCTCTCGCCGGTCAGCATCATCTTCTTGCGCAGTCTGCTGACATGGGTGTCGACGGTGCGTGTATTGACGTCGCCACCGAGGTTCCACACGTTCTCGAGCAGCGCGGCACGGCTGACGATGCGGCCATGGCGACGGAACAGATACGAGGCAAGGTCGAATTCGCGGTCGGTCAGTTCGATCAATTCGCCGTTCAGGCTCACCGAGCGCTTGTCCAGGTCGAACTTGTACGGCAGCACTTCCTCGACCCAGGCGCCGCCACCGCCACTCGGCGTGTTCGCGACGCCGCTGCGACGCAACACCGTCTGGATGCGCGCGATCAGCTCCGAGGCCTTGGCCGGCTTGACGACGTAATCGTCCGCACCTGCCTTGAGGCCGGAGACGATGTCTTCCTCGGCCGTACGTGCGGTCAGGAAGATCACCGGCAGGCGCGCATGCGCCGATTGCCGCAGCCATTCCAGCAGATCGAGGCCGGAGCCTTCGCCGAGGTTCCAGTCGAGCAAGAGCAGATCGATCGACTCGGCACCGAGCCGACGTCGGAAATCCTTCACTTCGGCATAGGCCCGCACCATGAAACCGGCTTGTTCGAGCCAGGCGCGATACAGATCGGCCTGGTCGCGGTCATCTTCCAGAAGTCCGATCACTACGGCTTCGTTTGCCATTCCTGTCCCTCGATCGCCCCTGTCGGCGTACGTCGCAAACAAGTGTTGCGATCCTGCCGCAACAATAAGCCACAGGCGCCGGAATGAAAAGCCGTACTCGTGGCCATCGACGCCAATCGTCAGGTGCACGCCATGAACGCGGGGCTTATTCGACGAGGAAGCTGATCTTGAGGTTCACGCGCCACTCGACGACCTTGCCGTCGTCGCTGGTCACGACCTTGATGTCGTTGACCCAGGCGCCCTTGATGCCCTTGACCGTCTTGGCGACTTTCTTGAGGCCGGACTGGACGGCGTCCTCGATGCCCTTGCTCGACGACGCGGTGACTTCGATGACCTTCACGATGCTGGCAGCCATGATCTTCCTCGCAGTGGGATGGCGCGGATGCGCCGACCGAGTCTACGCCCGGACCGGCCCCGGAAGTCACCGCAGCAAGGTGTCGTAACCGGCACGGAAATCCGGATAACGGAAGACGAAACCGGTATTCCGCAGCGTCGCGTTGGCGATGCGCTTGTTTTCCGGGGCAGGCCCCGATGCCGTCCGGGCCAGTCGCGGCAGGCCCATGCGATCGGCCAGCCAGTCCAGCACATCGGGTTGCGCGGCAGGCATATCGTCGACCAGATTGAAGACGCCGGCCGCGCCCTGCGCGACCAGATGCACCGCTGCCGCGGCCGCGTCGTCGACATGGATGCGGTTCGTGTACAGCGGCGGGTCGGACACCGGCAGCGGTTCACCGGAGCGGATGCGCCGAAGCAGCATCTCGCGTCCCGGTCCGTAGATGCCGCCGAGGCGCAGCACCAGCGCCTCGCGACCGCAGGATTGCGCCAATCGCTCCGCGTCCAGAAGCACCTGCCCGTTGAAGGCGGACGGGCGACAGGGCGCACTTTCGTCGACCCATGCGCCGCCGTGGTCGCCGTACACGGCCGTGCTCGACACGAAGACCACGCGCGGCACATCCGGGCAGGCCTCCAGCAGATGCTGCAGCGCATCGACATACACGGCGCGATAGCTGGCCTCGTCGCGATGGGCAGGACTCAGACAATGCACGAGCACATCGAACTCGCCCGTGATTGGCGACGCGAGCGGCTGGGTCAGATCGAAGGCGAGCTTGTCGGGTTCGTTCGGGCGCGGTCGGCGCACGATCGAGACCACATCGGCGCCCTCGGCGCGCAAACCGCGGGCAATGCGGCCGCCAAGATCGCCGCTGCCTGCGATCAGGACCCGCACCGGCTCAGACCACGGCGGGCGCCAGCGGCGCGGCCGGCGGCTTGCGGCCGCCACGATCCGGGCGCGGCAGGTACCGCAGCCAGATCAGCCAGACCACGAGGGCATCGAGAATGATCAGTGCCTGCCACAGGTAAAGATGGAACCAGTCGAACCAAAGCCGGTGGCATTCCTGTCCGGGCACGCATTTCGCGGTTTCCCACTCGCCCAGATAGAACAGGCTGACGATGCGCACGATGTTCAGGCTCTGGATCGCGAAGAAACCAAGCGCGAACCCGATGAAGCGGTGCCTCCACGGCGCCGGGAAGGCGAAGATCGCGGCGAACAGGATGATGATGGCCTCGACGCCATTGCAGCCGCGCTCGATCGCGACGCCCCAGGCCACGGACGTGCTCTGGATGACGTTGCCGTAGGTTTTCACGGAGTCGTCGAACAACCGGATCAGCCAGGTGGAGAACGTGGCCAAGCTCTCGGTGAAAGGCAGGATCACGTGTTTTTCAACCGGACCCAACACTTCCAGGGTGAACAGGACGACCAGCAGAACGAGGAACAGGATCGAAAAGCGCAACATGCCGAACACGCGAAACCGACGAAGACGCCGATGCTAGCATCAAGGCATGAATCCCTCGTCGAACCTGTTCCTGGTCGGGCCGATGGGCGCTGGCAAGAGCACGATCGGCCGGCGCCTGGCGACCCATTTCGGTCTGCCCTTCATCGATCTGGACGAGGAAATCGAACGCCGCAACGGCGTCAGCGTCGCCCTCATCTTCGAACTGGAAGGCGAGGCCGGGTTCCGCAGCCGCGAATCGCGGTTGATCGAGGAATTGTCCTGCCGCGACGGTGTGGTGCTGGCCACCGGCGGTGGGGCGGTGCTGGCCGAGACCAATCGTCGCGTCCTGCACGGGCACGGTTTCGTGCTGTACCTGTCGGCGACGGTGGCTCAGCAGCTGTCGCGCCTCGCGCGCGACGTGAAGCGCCCGCTGCTGCAGGCACCGGACCGGCGCGAACGACTGGAGGCCATGGCCGCACAACGCAATCCGCTCTACGAGGAGATCGCCGACTTGACCGTCACCGGATCGAATACCGCCGTGGCGCAGGCCGCGCGCCAGATCGCCGCACGCCTCGAAACCCAATGGCAACGCAAGGCGGTTGCGGCATGAAACGCGTGGTCGACGTTCAACTGGGCGCGCGCAGCTATCCGGTCAGCATCGCACCCGGCCTGCTCGACGACGCGAACACCATCGCCGCAACTGTCGGCGGGCGGCATGCGCTGATCGTCAGCAATGAAGTGGTCGCGCCGCTCGCGCTCGCACGCGTGCAACAGGCGTTGTCGGCGAAATCGGTCGCGACGGTTGTCCTGCCCGACGGCGAAGTTCAGAAGTCGCTCGCCAGCGCCGATCGACTGTTCGCGGCGCTCGCGAAAATGGGCGCGAGTCGCGACGCCACGCTCGTGGCCCTGGGCGGCGGCGTGATTGGCGACCTCACCGGCTTCGCGGCCGCGTTGTGGATGCGCGGCGTGCCCTTCGTGCAGATCCCGACCACGCTGCTCGCGATGGTCGATTCGTCGGTCGGCGGCAAGACCGCCGTGAACCTGGCCCAGGGCAAGAACCTGGTCGGCGCCTTCCATCAACCGCGCGCCGTGCTGATCGATCCGGACATGCTGGCCAGCTTGCCGAAACGCGAGCTGCGCGCCGGATTCGCCGAAGTCGTGAAATATGGCGCGATTGGCGATCACGCCTTCTTCGCCTGGCTGGAACACCACGCCGAAGCGCTGCTGATGTTGAAGCCGGACAGCACCGCCGAGGCCATCGAACGCAGCGTGCGCCACAAGGCCGGCGTGGTGGCGCGTGACGAACGCGAAGACGGCGAACGCGCCCTGCTCAACTTCGGCCACACCTTCGGCCACGCCATCGAGACGCTCGGCGAATACCGCGGGCTCAATCATGGTGAAGCCGTCGCCGTCGGCATGGTGCTGGCCGCGGAACTGTCGGCGCGACTCGGCATGGCGCCGAGCGCCGACCACGACCGCCTCAACGACCTGCTGGTCCGTCTCGGCCTGCCGACGCGCATCCCGCCGGGCTACGCCGCCGACAAGCTGCTCGATGCCATGCGCCTCGACAAGAAGGCGCTGAGTGGCCAGCTGCGCCTGATCCTGTGGCGCGGCATCGGCCGCGCCGAAGTCGTGTCGGCGGTGCCGGACGCGAAAATCCTCGAAACCCTCAAGGCCGGCGGCGCCCTTTGACGCGTTGATCGCGGCTGAAGCCGCTCCAACAGATCACCTCACACTGTTGGAGCGGCTTCAGCCGCGACGATGCCGTTCAATCCATCGCGACGAATCATTCCACGGTAACGGTGATTTCCTCCGACATCACCGGCGGATCATGCGGACGATGCAGGTGGTCGCCGAGCAGCAGACGCAGCGTGTGTTTGCCGGGTGCGAGCTTGAGCGCGACCTCGGTTTGGCCACCGCCGAAGTGGCGATGCTGTTCGTCGTTCGCAATCGTCTCGCCCGCCTTGGGCGGCGTGGCGACATCGATCAGCAGGTGATGATGCCCGGTGTTGGGATGCGCGATGCCGGCCGGGGCCACGCCCATGCCACGCAGGCCGAAGCGTACGGTGAATTCCTGCTTGACCGTCGCGCCGTTGGCGGGCTCGATGAAATAGACGCCGGCACCGGCGGGTGCAGGCGTCGG
>JAKJFE010000153.1 GCA_022705045.1 Pseudomonadota bacterium
GGGCGGCTCGATGATGTCGCATTCGACGCGCGACCCGCTGTTCTGGGCTGCGCTCGATGTCGCCAACCGCGACGTGCCCGGCATCGGCGACTGGTGCCTGCGTTGCCACACGACGCAGGGCTGGTATGGCGGCCGCGTGCGCAAGACCGGCCTGCCGGCACCGAACGATGTCGTGAACGGCGCCAACGGCTGCCTGTTGCAGGGTGACCACGACGACTTCGACAACGGCAACAACGATTACTCCGGCATCACCTGCCACACCTGCCACCGCATGACCGAAACCGGCCCGGCCGGACAGACGGCGCCGGCCGGCAGCGGCAACCTGTGGATCGACGACAGCCTCGACTGCAACGGTTACTTCGGCCCCTGCCGCTACGGTCCGAAGCATTACGCGCAGGACAGCGCGCTGCAGCCGCCGCACGGCTGGTCCTATTCGCCGTTCACGGTGCGCAGCGCCCAGTGCGGCACCTGCCACGACGTGTCTTCGCCGATCGTGAACGGCGTTCCGGCCCGCAGCCACATCCTGCTTGATGGCACCGACACCGGCCGACCGTTCCCGGCCGAGCGCACCTACAGCGAATGGCAGCAGAGCGCCTTCCGCGAAACACTGCTGTCCGACTCGTTGGAAACACCGGGTCAACAAGCCGCGAACGCACCGACTCACCAGGACTGCCAGGACTGCCACATGCGCACCTCGCAGTCCGCGAATGCCCGCACCTGTGTGCAGAACCCGATGGGCTCGCGGACCGGGCAACTGGCCGTGCACGAATTCGTCGGCGGCAACAGCTGGATGCTGAAGGTCATCGACCGGCTCTATGGCAACACCATCCTGCGCAGCGAGGCGATCCAGCGCGCGATGACCTGGGCCGAGGACATGCTGACCCAGCGCAGCGCGACGATCGCGCTGACGCTCGACCCGCTGCCCGCCGGCGACAGCACGCTGCAGGCACGCGTGCGCGTGACCAATCTGGCCGGGCACAAATTGCCGACCGGCTACGGCGAAGGCCGGCGCATGTGGCTGCACGTCGTGGTGCGCGACGCCAACAATGCCCTCGTCTACGAAAACGGCGCCTGGGACGCCGGCACCGGCGTGCTGGCCGCGAGTCCAACGCCGAAGGTCTACGAAGTCCTGCAGGGCATCTGGGACGGTGGCGCCGGCGTGTGTCGCACCGAAGATGGCGGCGGTCGCAAGCTGTTCCATTTCGTGCTGAACAACTGCGTCGCCAAGGACAACCGCATTCCCCCGCGCGGCTTCCGACCGGCCACGTCCGGCGACCCGAATGGCGAAGACCTGCGTCCGGTCGGTTACAGCTATCCGGAAACCTCGCCCGGCTCGGGCGTGCTGGTCCATCACGACGACACGAATTATGCGATTCCGGTGCCGGCCGCCGCGGCGCGGCCGCTGCAGGTGAGCGCCACGCTGCGCTATCAGGTCGCGAGCAAGGACTACATCGATTTCCTGCGCGATGAAGCGGTGAACGGCGCCTTCCCGAGCGAGAACGCGATGTGTGGCCGCAGCTGGAGCGTGGGGCCGGCGAACAAGTCGCGCGGCCAGTTCATGCACGACCTGTGGAGCGATCCATTGAACGGGCGTTCGCCGCCAGTCGACATGGTTTCGGCGGCCGCAGCCACGACGCCTTCCCCCTGACCCGGAGCCTTCCATGCTTCGTCTGAAACGACTGATGCTTCCGCTTTGTGTCCTGCTCGCCGCCTGCGCCGGAACGCGCGAGGCCGAACGCAGCCCGACCCTGGCGCATGTGCCCACGCAAACCCTGCCGGATGGCCACGTCGCTGTGCTGGTGCGCGAATACGACGACGAGGTGAAGCTCGATGGCGGCCGCGAACAACGCATGCACGTGCGTTACCTGTGGGATTACACGGCCGCGGTGGCGCGTGAAATCCAGACCACGCCTGACGGTGCGCTGCTGTCCGACACGACCAAGCCGGCGCTGACCCTGAACGCCACCGATGCCGAATTGGCCTACGCCGTCGCATTGCTGCGCGAGGACAAGGCCATCGACGCCCGCTTCACCGCCGACAGCGACATCTACGGCGGCTTCAGTTTCCGCGAACCCGGGCACGAAGCTTGCGACAAGGCATCGCGCTGCATCCACGTCATCGTGTCGCGCGACAGCGGTCGCTACAAGGTGGCGCACGCCATCGTCGACCTGCAGACCGCGCGCGTGATCGATCCGAACTACGACCCCGATCTCGGCGGCGTCCTCGAAACCCCACTGAAGGCTGCGAACCAATGAACCTGCGCTCCTGTCTCCGCCTGCTTCCTGTCCTGTGCGCCACCGCCGGCGTCTTCGCCGCGACCGATGCGCGCGCCGACAGTCCGGTCTGCAGCGGCACCGGCGAAGTGCTGCTGTCCTGGCCCAGCGGCAACCCGATCTGGGAACTGTGCTACCTGCTGCCGAGCCAGAGCTCCGGCCCGCGCGGCTCCGGCATGGAACTGCGCAACGTCTACCTGCACGGCAAGCTGGCACTGAAGCGCGCACATGCGCCGATCCTGTTCGCCGAATACACCACCAGCACCTGCTACCGCGACTGGAAGGACACCAACGGCACCAAGATCACCTGGGCCGGCGTGCATCCGACTTTCGGTCGCAGCACGACGACCAGCTGTGATCGCTCCAAGGATCCGACCGCATCCTACGGAACCTGCCCATTCCAGCTGGTCGTCAACGGCTCCGGCGGCGCCCCGACCGGCACCTGCGGCAGCGGCATCGCGATCGAGGACTTCGGCAGCTATGTCGAGATGACCATGCAGTACGACGCCTCCTGGTACAAGTATTCCTCGCGCTTCCGCTTCTATGCCGACGGCTCGTTCGAACCCGAATTCGGCTTCGGCAACTCCGATGGCACCAACAACGGCACCACCCACTGGCACCACAACTACTGGCGCCTCGACTTCGATGTCGACGGCGCTGACAACGACATCATTCAGCAGGATGGCGTCACCCAGGCCGTCGAATTCAAGACCCTGCGCTGCGATCCGACGACGCCGGCGAGTTGCGCCAGCGAACGGCGTTGGCAGGTCAAGGACACCGTCACCGGCCGCGGCTTCGAACTCGATCCCGGCGATGGCGACTATGTGACGCCGCCCAACCAGTCCGGCCGCAACTTCCACAAGTTCGACGTGTTCGGCACCCGTTACGTCGCGAACGAATACGGCGATGCCAGCAGCTACAGCCTCGGCGATTGCGGGATGCACGACGGCAACCTGGTTGCGGACGCGAATCCCGACGACCTCGACGGCGCGGCCGGCGAAGGCACCGACGTGGTCCTGTATTACCGCGGCGGCGTGCGCGACAAGACCGCCGACGGCAACGGCCCGCAGGACTCGATGGTGTGCAAGAAGGTCGGTCCGAAGTTCACGCCGATCGGCGTCTGGAACGCGCCGCTGTTCGGCGACGGCTTCGAATGATTCGAGCACTCAACCGGAGGTCAACCGGAGCCGCACTCGCGCGTCCCGGCGGCGTACGCTATCCGCGTCGCTTCCGTCACCGGGAACCTTGCCATGAGCATGAGACCAGTCGGCACCGCTGCACTCCTGCTGGCAGCCTGCACCTCAGTCGTTGCCTATGACCTGCAACGACTGAGTCAGGTCGAAGATCCCCAGATCCTCGGCACCCAGGGCAATGCCGACGCCAGTCGTTGCGTGATCTCCGACGACGCCGCGGTGATCGGCTTCCTCTCCGGCGCGACCAACCTCGCCGTCACCGACCAGAACGGACGTGTCGACGCGTTTGTCGACACCGGACCGGGTTTGACTCGCGTCTCACGCGCGGAACTCGGCGGCGAATCGCCACTGGACACGGAGTCCGTGGCGATCAGTGCCGACGGACAGTTCGTCGCCTTTCGTATCGGCGTCGATCTTTCGGTCCAGGCCTCGAGCGAGTGGGGCCGCATCTACCGGCTGAATCGCAACAACGGCAACCTCGTCATCGTCGCCGACTACGCGCCGGCTTCCGGCACGGCAAGGCCGGAACTCGCGATCAGTGACGACGGTCGCTTCGTCGCATTCACGACCAGTTCCATGCTCGCGCCCGGACGAGTCGGTACCCACGTCTTCCGGTTCGACGCGCAAACCGACGCCACTATCCTGGTCGATGTCGACATTCCCGTAGCAGGCCAGAACGGCAATGTCGGTCGCATCGCGATGGACGCCTCCGGCAACCTGATCGCCTTCGACAGCGACGAGTCGGATCTGGTCGCAAATGACACCAACGGCGAGCGCGATGTGTTCGTGCGTGACATCGGTGCCGGAACGACGACGCGCGTCAGCAAGCGCAGCAACGGCGCCCAGGCCAACGGCGCCAGCGAACTGGCGGATGTCTCCAACGATGGCGTATTCGTGTTGTTCTCGTCGCTCGCCACGAATCTCGACAGCCAGAGTGCGGACGCCAACAACCATCGTGACGTGTTCCGCCACAACATCGGAAACGGCAACACGCGGCGGGCATCGCTCGACGAGAACGGCCTCGAGTTCCCCTACGACAGCATCGACGGTGCGCTGTCCGGCGACGGCCAGTTCGCCTGGCTGATCAGCTACCGCAATGGCAGTCGCCCGCAGCTGTGGCGCAAGAACATGAACAACGACGCGATGCTGCAGGTCACCAACAGTGTCGGCAGCGTCTCCCAGGTCGATGTCGATGTCGCGGGCACCAGCGCCTGCTTCGTCGCCAGCGAGCGCAGCACAGACCTGACGAGCGGCGACGTCAATGCACGCGACGACGTCTATCGCGCCACGATCTCGGGCGGAGCCACGGTCGCGATCGTCCGCGAAGGACAACCCGTCACCGCGATCAGCGCACGCGTGCTGGCCGACGACATCCGCCTCGTCGGCCTCGACGACGACGGCAGCACGGCCGTGGTCCAGGCGAAATCCCCGCAGTTCGACGCCGACACCCTCGCCGACCTGGCGCAGCGCGATGAATACCGTGCCTACCTGATCGACACCGCGACCGGAGCGGTCGACGCGCCCTGCCGGAGCGCTGACGGCACGCACACGAACGGCGATTGCGATGTCGCCGCGATTTCGGGCAACGGACGGTTCGTGTTTTTCTCCAGCGATGGCAGCAATCTGCATCCGGACGTGCCCGACGCGCCGGTGAACTGGAACCAGCTCTATCGCCGCGACCTGCAAACCGGCGCGCTCTCCTACATCACGCGCGACACACTGGGTGGCGTGGCCACCAATGGCGCCACTGGCACCACCGCCATCGCCGTCGATAACGCCGGCAGTCGCGCCGTTTTCGTCTCGTTCTCGGACGAACTCGTCGCCAACGACAACAACAACCAGCCCGACGTGTTTCTCTGGGACGCATCCACCGGCATCACCCGAATCAATCTTCGCGCCAATGGCACCGAGGCCAACGCGGCGCCTTACGATCGCCCTTTCATTTCCGGTGATGGCGAATGGATCGTGTTCGCTCACGCCGCCGACAACCTCATCGCCGGCGACACGAACGGCAAGATCGACCTGTTCCTGTATCAAGTCTCGACCAGCACACTGAGTCGAATCGCACAGCCCGCGACGCAGAGCACTGACCTGTCGCGCGCACTCGACTTTTCACGCGATGGCGAATGGCTGGCGTTCCGCTCCGCCGCGCCCGAGTTCGGCGACCCGAGCGATTCCGACCTGTTCCTTTGGCGTCGCAGTACTGGCCTGATCTCCGCGCTGGCGAACGACTTGTTGCCCGGCCATCGCTATACCGAACCGGTCGCCTTCATCCGCGACAGCAGCGGCCTGTTCTTCGGCGTTGACAGCGATCCGTCGCCGACCGCCGATTCGATCACGTTAAACCGCCGCTACTTCGCGCTGTTTCCGATGCTTCCCGCGGCAGCGGTACCCGCCACGCCCGCTACCGACCTGCGACGCTACGCGCTCGGCGGCACGATGTTCGTCGCCAACGACCAGAGCGCCTATGTCTCCTACAACTGGCCGCTCAGCGTGCTCGACAACAATCGACGCAATGATGTCGGTCGCGTGCTGTCCGGGTTTGGCGTCGCCGAATTCGCCTCGGCCTCGATCGATGTGGCCGAGGGCGCGGGCTCACTCTCGCTCAACGTGTTCCGTCGCAATGGTCAAGCCTTCGATGCCAGCGTCTACGCGGTACCGGCGAACGGCACGGCCATCAACGGCAGCGACTTCAATGCATTGCCGACCGGCCTGTTCGCGGTCTGGCTCGACGGCACTGCGGGACCGTCGGCGAGCACCATCAACATTCTGGACGACAACATTGCCGAACCGACCGAATCGTTCTCCTTCACCCTGCAGGACTACGATGTCGTGGCGCCCGGCGCGATCACGACGCTGACCGTCAACATCATCGACGATGACGGTCCACTGTTCGCAGACGGCTTCGAGTAGACGCGGGGCGCGCGCGAACCGCGATCAATCGGCGGCGTTCGGCAGCAACGCGATCACCCGCACCGGCCCGCCCGAGCCGCCTTCGATCTTCATCGGCAGCGCAATGACGGTGGCACCGGTCGGCGGCAGCTGATCGAGCGCTGCGAGGTTTTCGAGACC
>JAKJFE010000154.1 GCA_022705045.1 Pseudomonadota bacterium
CGGTGCCCATCGCGATGCCGTCGGTGACCGCGACCGTGTTGAACTCGATCGCGGTGCCGCCGTTCGCCTCGACGCCACGGCGCACGTGCTGCGCGGCCGCGCGCAGGGTGAAGTTGCACGGCGACACGTCCGACCAGGAATGCACGACCGCGACGAAGGGTTTGGCAATGGCCGCGTCGTCGCGTCCGGTGGCGCGCAACATTGCGCGTGCCGGAGCGTGGTCGGGCCCATGTTTGATCGCATTGCTACGCATCCGGATCTCTCTGCAGTGGAGAAACCGGACCCCATGAAAGCGAAAACCCCGCGTCCTTTCGGAGCGGGGTTTTCGTGGAGTCCTGATTTCGTCGTCTTACATCAGGGCTAGCACTCGTCCCGCTCGGCTGAGCTGCGAATAAGTACTACGAGGTTGAGGCGGCGGTTCGCGACCACGGCCAACGACGACATCGCGATGTCGTGGCGCAGGTTCGTGGTGGCGAGGAAGTTCGTCATGAGCCCGAACCTAAATGCGAAGTTCTGGAGTTGTCAAGCGCGAAGTTGTCGCAGTGCATCATGCAGGTCTTCGCGGGTCCTTGACTCGTGCGTGTGCGCTCGCGCGAGCCTTAGACGAAGGTCGAACGCGTGCTTCGCACATGACGCTTCGTCATCTGCGCTGCGCTTGACAGCTCGTCGGAAGGCTGCGAGTTTCGGGCCATGAGCACTGCACTGCACCACGATCTGAATCGTTCGCGCGACACCGCGCGAACGTTCGTGCGTGCGGTACTTCTTGGCCTGCTTCTTATTCCGCCGACACTGCGGGATGGAGCCGTTTCGACCTAGAGCAGCAGCGACGAAACCAGGAATCCAGAACCCCGCACCGGCAACGGCGCGGGGTTTTTTTTCGCCCCGATTCGAACCACGAGGACCGCCCAATGAATCTTCTGCTCGCCCTGATCGACCGCCTGTTCATGTCCTTCCTGTCGCCGCGCGTGCGCCTGCAACCGGTCCCGGTACGGAGTCGACGTCGATGAGCGAGCGTCTGCTGATCTTCGACACCACGCTGCGCGACGGCGAGCAAAGCCCCGGCTGCACCTTGAATCGCGCTCAGAAATTGCGCATCGCCGAAGCGCTGCAATCGCTCGGCGTCGATGTCATCGAAGCCGGTTATCCGAATGCGTCGGAAGACGACTTCGACGCCGTGCAGGCGATTGCCCGCAGCGTTCGTGACGCGCGCATCTGCGGCCTCGCGCGTTGCAACGAGGCCGATATCCGCGCCACCGCAGCGGCGCTGAAGGACGCAGCGCATCCGCGCATCCATGTCTTCATCGCGTCGAGCCCGATCCATCGCGAGATGAAGCTGCGCATGGGCAAGGCCGAAGTGATCGGGCGTGCCATCGCCGGCGTGCGCCAGGCGCGCGCGCTGTGCGCGGACATCGAGTTCTCGGCCGAGGATGCGACGCGCTCCGAACCCGACTTCCTGGTGCAGTTGTTCAGTGCCGTGATCGACGCCGGCGCGACCACGATCAACGTGCCGGACACCGTCGGCTTCACCACGCCGGGCGAATACTTCGAGCTGATCCGGATGCTGAAGCGCGACGTGCGCGGCATCGACGGCGTCACCGTCAGCACGCATTGCCATGATGATCTCGGTCTGGCGGTCGCCAATTCGCTGGCCGCGGTCGAAGCCGGCGCGCGTCAGGTCGAATGCACGCTCACTGGTATCGGCGAACGCGCCGGCAACGCGGCGCTGGAGGAGATCGTCATGGCGGTGCGCACGCGCCCGGACCGCTATCCGGTGTTCACGAACATCCGTGCGCCACGGCTGTACGGCAGCGCGCGCCTGTTGTCATCCTTCATCGGCCAGGCGGTGCCGCGCAACAAGGCCATCGTCGGCGAGAACGCGTTCGCGCACGAGTCCGGCATCCATCAGCACGGCATGATCGCCGACCGCAGCACCTACGAAATCATGAAGCCCGAGGATGTCGGCGTGCCGGGTTCCTCGCTGGTGCTCGGCAAACACAGCGGACGCGCAGCGGTGCGTGACCGACTGGCCACGCTCGGCTATTCCATCGACGACAAGCATCTCGATGCCCTGATGGTCGCGTACAAGCGTCTGGCCGATCGCAAGAAGGAAGTCTTCGATGCCGACCTCGAAGCGCTCTGGCTGGGCGTCGAGGACGATGCGGAGCAGCCGTGGACCATGGATGCGTTGCACGTCGCCACCGCCATCGGCACGCGCAATGAGCCGACCGCCAGCATCGCCTTGTGCAGCGCCGACGGCCGCACGGTGCGCGAGGCCGCGGTCGGCGACGGTCCGGTCGATGCCATCGCGAATGCGCTGACGCGTGCGACCGGCGTCGCCATCAGCGTGCAGGATTTCGCGCTGCAAAGCGTCACCAGCGGGGGCGACGCGCAAGGTCGCGCCAGCGTGCGCGTGCTGCACGAGGGTCGCGAATACCGCGGCCAGGCCATCAGCACCGATGTCATCGAAGCCTCGGCGCGCGCCTTGCTCGAAGCCATCAATCGCATCAGCAGCGTCAACGCGGCACGCCGCCGCCATACCCAATTCGCGGAAACAGGACCCTGAGCCATGACGGCCACCACCTTGTTCGAAAAACTCTGGCAGGCCCATCTCGTCGAAGCCGATGCAGAAGGCTTGCCCGCAGTGATCTACATCGATCTGCATCTGGTTCATGAAGTGACCTCGCCGCAGGCCTTCTCGGTCCTGCGCGAACGCGGCCTGCGCGTGCGCCAACCAAAACGCACCTTGGCCACGCTCGATCATTCGACGCCGACCACCCCGGCACGCGCGGACGGTTCGCGCGACTACCTCGATGCCGCGACCGAGGCGCAGGTGAATGCGCTGATCCGCAACTGCGCCGACTTCGGCATCACCCTGCACGGTTACGACTCGCCGGACCGCGGCATCGTGCACGTGATGGCGCCGGAACTGGGTGCGACCCAGCCGGGCATGACCATCGTCTGCGGCGACAGCCACACCAGCACGCACGGCGCGTTCGGCGCGCTCGCGTTCGGCATCGGCAGCACCGAGGTCGGGCACGTGCTGGCGACACAATGCCTGCTGCAACACAAGCCGAAGACGATGGCGGTGAACGTGTGGGGTCGATTGCCGGCAGGCGTCAGCGCAAAGGATCTGACGCTGCACATCGCAGGTCAGGTGGGTGTCTCAGGCGGCACCGGCCATGTCATCGAATTCCGCGGCGACGCCATCCGCGCCTTGACGATGGAAGAACGCATGACCCTGTGCAACATGTCGATCGAGATGGGCGCGCGCGCCGGACTGATCGCGCCGGATGGGACGACGATCGAGTGGTTGCGCGGACGCCGTCATGTGCCGCAGGGGGATGCCTTTGAAGCGGCAGCGCAGCGTTGGCTGGCATTCCGTACGGACGAATCCGCCGTGTTTGACCGCAGCATCGACATCGACGCGACCGCGGTGAAGCCGACGGTGACTTGGGGCACCGACCCCGGCAAGGTCGTCGCGATCGATGCCGCGCTGCCGGCGCAGGATGGCGGGAACACGCGCGCCTTCGACTACATGAAGCTGCAGCCGCAGGCGCCGATCGCCGGTGCGCGCGTCGATGTCGTCTTCGTCGGCAGTTGCACGAACTCGCGCATCAACGACCTGCGCGATGCCGCGGACATCCTGCGCGGTCGCCGCATCGCCGGACATGTACGCATGCTGGTGGTGCCGGGCTCGGAACGCATCAAGCGTGATGCCGAAGCGGAAGGGCTGGATCGCATCTTCCGCGCCGCCGGCGCCGAGTGGCGCCAGCCAGGATGTTCGATGTGCCTCGGCATGAACGGCGACATCGCGAAGCCGGGCGAACTCGTCGTCAGCACCAGCAATCGCAACTTCGAGGGTCGGCAGGGCAAGGGTGTGCGTACGGTGCTGGCGAGTCCGGCGACGGCAGCGGCCTCGGCCGTCGCGGGCGTGGTCGCTGATCCACGCGCCTGTCAGCAGGAGATCGCGGCATGAGCGGCTTCGAATCCATCACCTCGCGCAGCGTCGCACTGCCGATCGCCAACATCGACACCGACCAGATCATTCCCGCGCGCTATCTCACGACGACGACACGCGCCGGTCTCGGTCAGCACGCGTTCCAGGACTGGCGCTGGTTGGCCGATGGTTCGCCGAATCCGAATTTCGCGCTGAATCGTGCGGAGAATGCAGGCGCGCAGATCCTGATTGCGGGCGACAACTTCGGTTGCGGTTCCTCGCGCGAACATGCGCCGTGGGCCTTGCTCGATGCCGGCATCCGCGCCGTGATCAGTACCGCGATCGCCGACATTTTCCGCAACAACGCGCTGAAGAACGGCCTGCTTGCCATCGTGGTATCGCCGACCGAGCACGCCAGCCTGCTCGAGGGCGCCGGCGAAGCCATCACCATCGACCTGCACACACAGCAAATCCGGCGCGCCGGCCACGCGCCAATCGCATTCGCGATCAACGCGTTTGCGCGGCAATGCCTGCTCGACGGGGTCGATGAACTCGGATACCTGCTGGCGCGAACCGATGCGATCACACGTTTCGAAGGAGCCCGTACATGAGCCGTCATGTCGTGGTGTTGGGCGGCGACGGCATCGGTCCGGAAGTGACGGGCGCGGCGGTCGAGGTGTTGCGTGCGCTCGATGCGCAACTGCGACTCGGCTTGAGTTTTGAAACACACACGTTCGGTGGTGCGGCCATCGACGCGCACGGCGATCCGTTTCCGGCCCATGTGCTGGCAGCCTGTCGCAAGGCCGATGCGATCCTGCTCGGCGCGGTCGGTGGCCCGCAGTGGGCCCGGGTGCCGACCGCGATCCGCCCAGAAGCCGGTTTGTTGCGATTGCGCAGCGAACTCGGCCTGTACGCGAACATCCGGCCGTTGAACGTGCATCCGGCGCTGGTCGATGCGTCGCCGCTGAAGCGCGAACGTATTGAAGGCGTCGATCTGGTCGTCGTGCGTGAACTGACCGGCGGCATCTACTTCGGTCAACGCACGCGCAGCGACAGCCGCGCCACCGACGAATGTGCCTACAGTGTGGCCGAGGTCGAGCGCGTGACGCGCACCGCCGCGACGCTTGCGCGCAACCGACGCGGCAAGCTCACGTCGGTCGACAAGGCCAATGTGCTGGAAACCTCGCGACTGTGGCGCGACGTTGTCACGCGCGTCGTGCGCGACGAGTTTCCGGACGTGCAGCTCGAGCATCTGCTGGTCGACGCGATGGCGATGTACCTGGTCAGCCGCCCGCGCGACTTCGATGTCATCGTCACCGAGAACCTGTTCGGCGACGTGTTGACCGACGAATGCGCCGCGGTATCCGGCTCACTCGGCCTGATGCCGAGCGCTTCGGTCGGCGACAGCGGCCCCGGTGTCTACGAGCCGATCCACGGCTCCGCACCGGACATTGCCGGTCAGGGCGTCGCCAATCCCTACGGCACGATCCTGAGCGCGGCGATGATGTTGCGCCAGTCGCTGCATGCGCCCGAGGCGGCGGATGTACTCGAAGCCGCCGTGCATCGCGCGATCTCCGACCGCATGCTCACGCGTGATCTCGGCGGCACCGCGACGACCGCGCACGCCACGACGGCCGTCGTCGAGCGGCTTCGCGTCACCGATGCAGTGGCGGCTTGAACGGACTCAGCCGACAGCGGACAACACGGCATGGGCCTTCCAGCCCTGCCACACGCACATGCCGCCGCAGACAAGCAGCAGCAGGAAGGTCAGGGCGGTGCCCCAGAAGCGGCCGAAGCGGAAATTGGTGGTGAAGGACAGGGCATAGCCGTGTAGCAGGCGCGCGACCAGCAGGGTCGCGCCGAGCGTGTGCAGCAGCCAGTCCGGTTGTTTGCCGAATTCGAGCATCGCGATCATCACGAGGATGAAAGGCACGTATTCGTTGAAGTTGCCGTGGGCGCGGATGCGTCGCAGCAGGACCGGATTGCCGCCGTCGCCCAGACTGGGTCCACCCGGGCCGCGCATCTGGATGATGCGATAGCTCAGCACGAAGTACAGGAGGGCGAGCAGGCCGGCATAGATCGGCGTGATGGACATGGTCGTGCATTCCTCGGGTGACGAGCGGTGCGGCGGAGCATAGCGGCATGACCATCGGCGTTCGCCCACCTGCAGCGGGATCGCTACAGTGCGCGCTTTGTGTCCGGAATATCGCATGCTGATCGAGACGACACCCTCGCGCGCCCAAGGTTGGCGTGCCGCGATCTGGCGACGACTGAAGCGCTTGCTGATCGTCGCGGCGATCGTCGTCGTCGCGGGCTGGCTCTATGCCGCCTCATTTTCGCCGGAGCGCGAGAATTGGGATGGACAGCGCGCCGAGCTCGCGAATCGCGCGGTGCAGTCGTTGCCGGTGCAACCGGATCGCGACGCGTTGCTGTCCGACGTGCGCGAACTCGCGTCGGAGATATATGCGGGGCGGCGTGTCGACAGCGATGGCGGGCGTCTGGCCGCGGACTATCTGGTCGGCCGTCTGCAGGCGCTGGGTATTGCGCCGCTGGTGCCCGGCTATCGCCAGCCCTTCAGTTTCCAGCGCAAGC
>JAKJFE010000034.1 GCA_022705045.1 Pseudomonadota bacterium
CGTTGACGCGGTCGATCAGGATGAACCCGGGCTCGGCGAAGTCGTACGTCGAGACCATGATCATGTCCCACAGATGCCGCGCACGGATGTGGCCATAGATCTTGCAGGCGACCAGACCGTCGTCGCGGGAGACGTAGTTGTCCTTGGTCGGCCAATCGCGCCACACCACCTGGCTGGCGTCGCCGAGATCGACCTCGCCCTGTTCCTTGACGTGGATCGGGAACACCAGCGGCCAGTCGCCGTCGGCCGCGACCGCGTCCATGAACTCGTCGGTGATCAGCAGGCTGAGGTTGAACTGGCGCAGACGACCGTCTTCGCGCTTGGCGCGGATGAAGTCCTTGACGTCCGGATGCGACACGTCGAACGTGCCCATCTGCGCGCCGCGGCGGCCACCGGCCGACGACACCGTGAAGCACATCTTGTCGTAGATATCCATGAACGACATCGGACCCGACGTGTACGCGCCAGCGCCGGCGACGAAGGCACCGCGCGGACGCAGCGTCGAGAATTCGTAACCGATGCCGCAACCGGCCTTCAGCGTCAGGCCGGCCTCGTGCACCTTTTCGAGGATGCCGTCCATCGAGTCGGTGATCGTGCCCGAGACCGTGCAGTTGATCGTGCTGGTCGCCGGCTTGTGTTCGAGCGCACCGGCATTGGACGTGATGCGTCCGGCCGGGATCGCGCCACGACGCAGCGCCCACAGGAAGCGTTCGTACCAGTACTTCTGCTTCTCGGCGCTCTGCTCGGTTTCCGACAAGGCCCGGGCGACACGCTTGTAGGTGTCGTCGATGGTCTCGTCGATGGCTTCACCGCGCTTGCTCTTCAGGCGGTATTTCTTGTCCCAGATATCGAACGAAGCCGGCTGCAGCGGAATTTCCACCGTCTCCCGGGCTACAGCTTCAAGGCGCACCGAACTCATTCCTAACATTCCTCCCGCAAGGTGTCGTCAACCCCGCCAGCCACGACACGGAAACCGCCCGCGACGGTGCAGAAAACCTGCCCATCGTTTCTCATCAAAGACGGATTCCGCGACTTGTGACGAGGCCGCGGCACCCTGCGGTGCCGGCGGGTTCAACCTCATGGCAAACCCAATTGGTTGGGTTCATGAAGGCTCCTCACCACTAGATGTTGTGACTCAGCGGATGGGCACCTTACGCTTCGTGTCAGAGGGTGTCAACACGCGGGAATGCACGGCGCGTCGTGCAAGTCGTTGCTGCGGCGCGGAAAAAAACAATGGCGAAAATTTGAACCCGCGGCGCGCTTGACGGTCCGATCAGCGCCCCCAACCTTGCGCAACCGCAACATCTTCCGGAGTACCCCCGATGTCGATCCGTTCCTTGATGGTCCTGCTGCCCTGGCTGCTCGTGCCGCTGGCCGCCGTTGCGCAGTTGCCCGCGGCCGTGGATAGCCAGCCGCTGCCGTCGCTGGCACCGATGATCGAACGGGTGCAGCCGGCGGTCGTGAACATCAACTCGCAGACGCACGTGAAGGTGCGCGATCCGTTCTTCGACGACCCGTTCTTCCGGCGCTTCTTCAACAGCCCCGGCACACCGCGCGAACGCGTGCAGCAGTCGCTCGGCTCCGGCGTCATCGTCGACGCGGTCAAGGGCTACGTGCTGACCAACAACCACGTCATCGACGGCGCCGACGACATCCAGGTGACGCTCTCCGACGGTCGCACCCTGAAGGGCAAGTTCATCGGCAGCGACCCGGATTCCGATGTCGCGCTGGTGCAGATTCCGGCCGAGCGCCTGGTCGCATTGCCGCTCGCGAACTCGGACGAGTTGCGCGTCGGCGATTTCGTCGTCGCGGTCGGCAATCCGTTCGGCATCGGCCAGTCGGTCACCTCCGGCATCGTTTCCGCGCTCGGCCGCTCGGGACTGCGAGGCGTCGGCGTGCAGGACTTCATCCAGACCGACGCCTCGATCAATCCCGGCAATTCCGGCGGCGCGCTGGTGAACCTGCGCGGCGAACTGGTCGGCATCAACACCGCGATCTATTCCCCGTCCGGCGGCAATGTCGGCATCGGTTTCGCGATCCCGGCCAAGCTCGCGAAAGACGTGATGCGGCAATTGCTGGCCTTCGGCGAGGTGAAGCGCGGCTCGCTCGGTGTCGATACCCAGGACGTGACCGCCGACCTCGCGCCGATGCTGGGCCTGAAGGCCGCAAAGGGCGCCGTGGTGACGCGCGTGCTCGCCCGTTCGCCGGCCGCTGCGGCCGGCCTGCGCGAAGGTGATGTCATCACCGCGCTGAACGGCAAGGCGGTGAATGCGTCGAACGAACTCGCCAACCTCGAGGGCCTGCTGCCGGTCGGCACCCAGGTCACGATTTCGGTGCTGCGCGAGGGCGCATCGGTGACGCTGACGGCCACGCTGAAACCGACCGAACTGCGCCAGACGACGGGCGACAAGCTCGACGCCGGCCTCGCCGGCGCCACACTCGGCGACCTGCCCGACAAGTTCCGCCGCCAGGGCCTGAGCGGCGTACTCGTCAACGCGGTGACGAAGGACTCGCGTGCCGCCGCGAACGGCCTGCGTGCCAACGACCTGATCGCGGCCGTGAACCAGGTCGAAGTGCGCGACCTGACCGAGATGGAAGCACGTGTCGCCAAACGTCGCAGCGAGCAGCTGTTGCTGACCGTCGTGCGCGGTCGCAGCGCCTTCTACATGCTGGTCGAGTAGGCACGATCGTTCACGCCCACGGACGGCGCGCATGTTAAGGTGCGCGCCGTTTTCACGTGCCGTTGCCCATGCGTTTGCCGTTGTTCCCGCGCATCCTTTGTCTGCTCGGCCTGCTGTGTCTGTTCGCAGGCGCGGCGTCTGCCCAGAACATCATCGAGGGCCGCGCCGACAGCATCAGCCTGCGCGCGTTCGGCACCGAATCGGTACGGCTGTTCCAGGCCAGCGAACAGCGTCGCGTCCGCCTGTCAGCCTTGTCGACGGTGAGCGCCATCGAGGCGGTGGCACGCGGCGAGGCGGAAATCGCGCTGACCGCACGCGGCCCGCACGCATTGAAGGTCGATGAAACCAGCCTCGACTTCTACGCGGTCGCCTGGGAAGCGCTGGCACTGGTCACGCATCCCGGCAACCCGACGCCTTCGCTCAGCCTGCGTCAGATCCGCGACATCTATCTGGGCAAGATCACGCGCTGGGACCAGGTCGGCGGGCCACCACGACCGATCAATCTGTACGCCGTCGCCGGTCCGCTCGACGGCGCCGAATACGGCCTGCGCCGCGCCCTGTTCGGCGCGGGCCATCGCCCGGTCGCGGCGACGCGCTGGTACCTCAACACCGAACAGCTCGAAGCCGCCATCGCGATCGACCCGAACGCGCTCGGTGTCAGCGCGCTGTCGAACGTGTACGCGAACAAGAAACTGCGCATGATCCGCGTCGAGGGCGTTGCGGCCCAGCTCGAGACCATCCGCAGCGGCGAATACCTGCTGACCACGCCGCTGTATTTCGTGCACCGCGGCGACCTGATTCCGAGCGAAGTGGCGATGCGTTACGTGCGTTTCCTGGAAGCGCCGGCGACCGAAGCCTGGCTCAAGAAGCGCCAATTGCTGCCGATCCGCGAAGCGCGCCTGCTGAACCAGACCTTCGCGGTCCGAGAACGCCGCTTGCTCGAACTGTTGAAGAAGGAACCCGCGCCCGCCGCAGGTGATGCCGTGACCGCGCCACTGCCGGAGGCGACGCCTGCCGCGGTCGCGCCGCAAGCACCCGGAGCCGGCGCGTGATCCGCGCGCTCAGCTTCGACCTCGACGACACTCTCTGGCCGATCACGCCGACCATCCTGCACGCCGAGCAGCGTCTGCAGGACTGGCTGCATGCGCGCGTGCCCGACATCGCCCCGCACTGGCCGAGCGAACGCCTGCGCGCGCATCGCGACGCGGTGGCTGCGAGCCGCCCGGACCTCGCGCACGACTACGGCGCGCAACGCCGGCACAGCCTGCTCGAGATCCTCGACGGCCGGGCCGAGCGCGATCGTCTGGTCGAGGACGCGTTCGCGACGTTCTACGCCGCACGCAACGAGGTCGCCCTGTACGACGACGCCCTCGGCTGCCTCGAACACGTGGCGACGCGCGTCCGTCTCGCCAGTCTCTCGAACGGCAATGCCGACCTCGAACGCATCGGCCTTGCACATCATTTCGAGCACCGCATCTCGGCGCGCGACGTCGGCGTGATGAAGCCGGATCCGGTCATCTTCGCGCACCTGTGTGTCGCGCTCGATCTGGCGCCGGCACAGATCGCGCACATCGGCGACGATCCCGACATGGATGTGCTCGGAGCCAAGCAGGCCGGCCTGTTCGCGATCTGGCTGAATCGCGAGGGTCGGCCCTGGACGCATGCGCTGCGTCCCGATCTCGAAGTGTCCAATCTGAATCAACTGTGCGTCTGGCTCGACGCGCACCTGCACGCATCCGCGGAGTGAACCGATGTCCGACGCCATCCGTCTGGTCGCCCTGACCACGAACGACCTCGATGCCTATCTCGCGACCGCGCCCGAGCGCACCCGCCGCTGGGTCGCGAGCCAATCGTTCAAGGCATTGCCGCTCACCCATTGCCTCGTGCCGAACGACGACGGTGGCATCGCCGAAGTGCTGGTCGGCGTGCTCAACGGGCAGGACCTGAACACGCTGGCGCATCTTCCGCTGCTGCTGCCGCCGGGTGACTACGGCCTGTGCGAACGCGGCCTGCCGCTCGACGCGGCACGCGTGGCGCTCGGCTTTGCACTCGGCAGCTACCAGTTCGACCGCTACAAGAAGCCGCGCCGCGAGCCGGCCAAGCTGTTGGCGCCGCTCGGGCAGTATCTCGACGAGGTCGCCGCACTGGCCCGGGCCACGGCGCGTACACGCGACCTCGTGAACACGCCGACCGAGGACATGGGCCCGGCCGAGCTTGGCGATGCCACACGCGCGATCGGCGCGCGCTTCGGCGCGCAGTACCGGGAATGGATCGGCAACGAACTGCTCGACGCGAACTTCCCGGCCATCCACGCCGTCGGCCGCGCCAGCCATCGGGCACCACGTCTGCTCGAAGTGCTGGCCGGCGATCCGGCGCATCCGGAAGTCGCCATCGTCGGCAAGGGCGTCTGCTTCGACACCGGCGGTCTCGACATCAAGCCGCCCGACGGCATGCGTCACATGAAGAAGGACATGGGCGGCGCCGCACACGCCATCGCGCTCGCGGAACTGCTGCTGGAACGTCGCCTGCCGATCCGTCTGCGCCTGCTGGTGCCGGCAGTCGAGAACGCGATCTCGGCAAACGCCTACCGCCCTGGCGAAGTCATCCGCACCCGCGCCGGACTCAGCGTCGAAATCGACAACACCGATGCCGAGGGCCGCGTGATCCTGTGTGATGCGCTGACCTATGCCGCCGAGTCGAAGCCGGCCCTGATCGTCGACTTCGCGACCCTCACCGGTGCGGCGCGGGTCGCGCTCGGCCCGGATCTGCCGGCACTGTTCGGCAATGACGATGCATGGCGCGACCAACTTGTCGCCATCGGCCGCGAGGTGCAGGATCCGCTGTGGCCGATGCCGCTGTGGCAGCCTTACCTGAGCATGCTCGAATCCGGCATCGCCGACCTCGCCAATGCCGGGCCCTCGAAACACGCAGGCGCCATCACGGCCGCGTTGTACCTGCAGCGCTTCGTGCCGCCGGCGACGCCCTGGCTGCACCTCGACACCTATGCCTGGAACGACAGCGACCGCCCGGGTCGTCCGCGCGGCGGCGAGGCCATGGGCCTGCGCGCCGTCTACGAACTGCTGAAGCGACGTTTTCCCGGCTGATCAGTCGACGCGCGTCGCGCCGGACGCGTGCAGGTCGAAACTCTTCACGCGTGCGGCCAGATGCTGGTCGGCGCTGAGCAGGTCGATGGCATCCGCGAGGATGTGCGCACCTTCGCGCAGCAGGAAATCCGGCTTGTCCTTGGCGTCGGCGTCTTCCTCCGCGGCCTTCTCGCGACGCTCGTCCGCTAGCAGTCCGTCATCGCCGTCGGCGTCGGCCGCCTTGCTCGGCGGATCGATGCCGGCAGCGATGCGCGCAGCCTTGCGGTCGGTACGCTTCTTCTCGTTGAGGTCGCGTTCGGCGCGACGCGCGCTTTCGAGCAGCGACATCTCCTTGCGGTCGCGCTGCTTCTGGTACTCGGCCAGATCCTCGAACCACCACTTGAATTCCTGGTCCTTGGCGATACGCGCGTCGTGGCGCGTGGCCAGCAACGGGGTCAGCGCCGACAGATCGCCGCTGCGCACGTAATCGGCCGCCTTGACCTCGCTGTAGGGCAGCGCGAAATCGAGCGCGCTCTCGCCAAAATCCTCCGCCCACGCGGTTTGCGGATAGGCGATGTCCGGCACGACACCACGATGCTGGGTGCTGCCACCGTTGATGCGGAAGAACTGCGCGACGGTCAGCTTGAGCTGGCCGAAGTGCACGCTCGGGTCGCGTGCGTACTGGTCGAGATCGATCAGGTTCTGCACGGTGCCCTTGCCGAACGAATTCTCGCCGAGGATGAGTGCGCGTCCGAAGTCCTGCATCGCCGCGGCGAAGATTTCCGACGCCGACGCCGATTCACGATCGATCATCACCGCCAGCGGACCATCCCAGGCCACACCCTTGTCGGCGTCGCCCTCGATGGTCACGCGGCCCTGCGCGTCACGCACCTGCACCACCGGACCCTCGTCGATGAACAGGCCGGACAGGTCCGACGCTTCCGTCAGCGAACCGCCGCCGTTGCCGCGCAGATCGACGACCAGACCATCGATCTGCTTGGTCTTGAGTTCCTTGATCAGCTTGGCGACATCGCGCGTGGAGCTGGCGTAATTCGCATCGCCGCGGCGGGCGCCTTCGAAGTCGTGATAGAAGGTCGGCAGCCGCACGACCCCGATGCGGTGCGTGGCCTTGCCGGACTCCACTTCGATCAGCTCGGAACGTGCCGCCTGCTCTTCGAGGCGAACCTTGTCGCGCACCAGGGTCAAGGGCACCGGCTTGCTGTCGAGTCCAGCGTCGGCAGCGAGCACGTCGAGACGCACCGTGGTGCCCTTCTTGCCGCGGATCTGGTCGACGACGTCGTCGAGGCGCCAGCCGACCACGTCGGTCATCGTGCCCTGGTCACCCTGACCGACGGCCACGATGCGATCACCGACCTTGAGCCGTTTCGACAGATCGGCCGGGCCGCCCTTCACGATCTGGCGGATGGCGGTGTATTCGTCTTCGCGCCCGAGCACCGCACCGATGCCCTCCAGCGACAGGCGCATCTGGATGTTGAAGTTCTCCGAGGCGCGCGGCGACATGTAGTTCGTGTGCGGCTCGATCGCCGACGAATAGGCATTCATGAAACTCTGGAACACGTCGTCGCCATCGAGTTCGCGCAAGCGCTTCTCGAAACCGACGTAACGCTTGTCGAGCGTCTCGCGGATGCCCTTGTCGTCGCGACCGGCCAGCTTCAGACGCAGCCAATCGTTCTTGACGCGCTGGCGCCACAGTTCGTCGAGTTCCTTGTCGCCGGCCGCCCACATCGCGTGTTCGCGATCGAAGCGGTATTGCTCGTCGATCGTGAAATCGAAACCCTTCTGGAGCAGCGCGCGAGCGTGTGCGGTGCGTTCGCCGACGCGCTGCACGTAGCGCTGGTAGACCTCGAATGGCGGTTCCAGTTTCTGATCGAAGATGGCGTCGTCGAGCGCATCGGCATACGTGCGGAATTCGGCCACGTCGGCGGCGGTGAAGAACAGCTTGTCGCCGTCCAGCGACTCCAGGTAGCGATCGAAGATGGTCTTCGACATCGCATCGTCGAGCGGCACGCGCTTGTAGTGGAAATTGGTCAGGAAGCGGGTCGCCAGCAGGGCGGCCTGCGCCTGTTCGCGGCTGGGCTTGTAGACATAGGCCGTCGCCGGTTCGTTCTTGGTCAGGGCCACGCCGAAGGGCGCGACGACGAAGGCGATGGCGGCGATCAGACGCAGATTCATGGCGATTCCCGATACGACATTGGATGTGTTCGACATTACCCCAACCCGAAGGTTCCCGCGGGTGCCGTCAGGCATAGCCGGCGGCGTGGGCCATCTGGTCGGCGTGATACGAGGAGCGAACGAGCGGACCGGAAGCGACATGGCTGAAGCCGAGCGTGTTGCCGATCGTTTCGATGTCCTTGAACTCGTCCGGCGTCCAGTAGCGTTCGACCGGATGATGATGGCGCGACGGCTGCAGGTACTGGCCGACGGTGATCATGTCGACATCGTGTGCACGCAGATCGGCCATGGCCTCGCGCACTTCGTCCAGGGTTTCGCCCAAGCCCAGCATGATGCCGGACTTGGTCGGGATGGACGGATGCTCGGCCTTGAACTGCTTCAGCAGGCGCAGCGACCAGTCGTAGTCGGCACCGGGGCGCACTTCGCGATAGACGCGTCGTACGGTTTCGAGGTTGTGGTTGAACACGTCCGGCGGGTTGGCGGCCAGCGCCGCCAGCGCGCGTTCGACACGACCCTTGCCACGGAAGTCGGGCGTCAGGATCTCGATGCGGATATCGGGACTGAGCGCACGCGTCTCGCGGATGCAGTCGGCGAAATGGCCGGCGCCGCCATCCATCAAATCGTCGCGGTCGACCGAGGTGATGACCACGTAGCGCAGTTTCATGTCGGCGATGGTCTGCGCCAGCTGTTTCGGCTCATTGGCGTCCGGCGGTTTCGGGCGGCCATGTGCCACGTCGCAGAACGAGCAGCGACGCGTGCACACCTCGCCGAGGATCATGAAGGTGGCCGTGCCCTTCGAGAAACATTCGTGGATGTTCGGGCACGAGGCTTCCTCGCACACCGTCACCAGCGCGTTCTCGCGCAACTTGTGCTTCAGCAGCTCGACCGCATTCGTGCTTGGCAGGCGCACGCGGATCCAGTCCGGCTTGCGCAGCAACGGGCGTTCGGCATCGAAGGTGACCGGGTTGCGGGCGATCTTGTCGCGCGCGATCTGCTTGGCGCCGGGCGCAAGGCTGCCGGCGTCGACCAGATTCAGCGGAATGGATTTGTTGGTGGCGTCGGTCATGTCAGGCGTCCGCGGATTCGGGCAGGCGGGGTTCGGCCATCGTCGCGACGACACCGAATTGCGCGCACAGGGCTTGGATCAGGTCGGCCGCGACCACGGGCAGTTCGCCGGGGCCGCCGCAGTCTAACACCTGGGTCACCGCCAGCCCCTGATAGCCACAGGGATTGATGCGCGCGAACGGCTCGAGATCCATCCGCACGTTGAAGGCGAGACCATGGAAGGAACAGCCGCGGCGCACGCGCAGGCCGAGCGCGGCGATCTTGGCATCACCGACGTAGACACCGGGCGCGCCGTCGCGGCGCACCGCGTCGATGCGATACAGCGCGAGCGTGTCGATGATGGCCTGTTCGATGCGATGCACGAGTTCGCGCACGCCGATGCCGAGGCGACGCAGGTCGAACAGTGGATAGGCAACGATCTGGCCCGGGCCGTGATAGGTCACCTGGCCGCCGCGATCGACCGGCACCACCGGGATCTCGCCCGGCAACAGCACGTGCTCCCACTTGCCGGCCTGGCCGAGCGTGAACACCGGATCGTGTTCGAGCACCCAGAGTTCGTCGGCCGTATCGGCATCGCGGGTGTCGGTCAGGCGCTGCATCGCGCGCCAGACCGGTTCGTAGGGCTGGCGCCCGAGCAGACGAACCCGCAGCGGTCGCGGGCTCAGAGCGTCCATCGCACCGCCGGATGCGCGCGCAATTCGCGCTGCACGGCGTCGTAGGTCTCGCGGTCCGGGCACTGGAAGGCAACCGTCACCGACACGTAGCGACCTTCGCGCGAAGGTCGCTGGCGCAGCGAGCCGGCGATCACGTCGACACCGACACCGGCCAGCACGTCCGGCACGATGTGCAGCAATCCGGCATCGGATGCGCCCATCGCGCTCACCTCCAGCGTGGTCGGAAACGTGAAACCACGTTCCGTCGTCTGCTCAGTCATCACTCACTCGCCGTCGTCGAACCACAACCAGACCGAATCGCTCATGCGCTTGAAGAAACCGCCTTCGGCATAGGTTTCCAGCGCGACGAGCGGCGCTTCGTAGACGGTCTGTCCGTCCAGCGCCAGCTTGAACGTGCCGACGGCCTGGCCCTTGTTCAAGGGCGCTGACAATGGTTTTTGGACGTTCATCGTCGCCGCCAGACGCGCATACGCACCGCGCGGCAACGTGACCAGCACCGGCTGGGCCAGGCCCAGCTTCGCCTTGGCCGCTTCGCCATGCCACAGCGTCACTTCGCTGACCGGGGCCATCGCCTCGTAGACCTTGTGCGTCTCGAAGAAGCGGAAGCCGTAGTTCAGCAACGCATGCGCTTCGTCGGCGCGCACCTTCTCGCCGGCGGTGTTCATCACGACCGCGATCAGGCGCGTATCGCCGCGCTTGGCCGACGCTGCGAGGCAATAGCCGGCCTGACTCAGATGACCGGTCTTGATGCCGTCCACGCTCGGGTCACGCCACAGCAGGATGTTGCGGTTGCGCTGGGTGTGTTCGTTCCAGGTGTAGTCCTTGAGCGAATAGTGCGCGTATTCCTCCGGGAACTCGCGGATCAGCGCCCGCGACAGCTCGGCGATGTCATGCGCGCTCATGTAGTGCTCGGGGTCGTACAGCCCGTGCGCGTTCACGAAATGCGAGTTCTTCAGGCCGAGCTTCTCGGCGTACTGGTTCATCAGCGCAGCGAACGTCGATTCCGACCCCGCGACGTGTTCGGCGATGGCGATGGACGCATCGTTGCCGGACTGGATGATCATGCCCTTGAGCAGGTCGCCGAGCGGCACCTGCGAGTTGAGTTCGAGGAAGCTGGTCGAGCCGTCGGTGACCGCACCGCCGTGACGCCAGGCGTTTTCGCTGATCGTGACCAGATCGCCGTCCTTGATCTTGCCGGCCTTGCGTTCGGCAGCGACGACATAGGAGGTCATCACCTTGGTGATCGAGGCCGGCGGCACGCGTTCATCGCCGCCCTGCTCGGCCAGCACGCGGCCGGTCTGGTAGTCGACGAGCACGTATTGCTTCGCGGTCACGGCCGGCGGCGGCGGCACCGGCGCGTTGGCGCTGTTGCCGGCCGGCAGTGCCAGCGGCGTGGTGGCCGGCGCAGTGGTCTGCGCGAGCGCGGCGGAAGACAGCACCAGGGTGGCGAACAGGGACTTCAGGACAAGATGCATGGAACCGTGGACACTCGTTGGATGGGGTTATTCGACCTGCGTCGAGACGGCACGGATGCCGATCGCCGCCAGTCGCTGGATCAGGGCCTCGGCTGCGTCGACGGAATCGAACGGACCGAGGCGCACGCGATGGAACAGTTCGCCGCGCATGAGCACACGGTCGAGGTAGAGGTCGTCGAAACCGGCCGCTTCCAGGCGCTCGCGCAGGCGCACGGCATTATCGCGACTGGCGAATGAACCGGCCTGCACGTACACCGGGCCTTGCGTGGCCATTTGCGGGCGGGGCTCGGTCGCGCCCGCGGCGACGGCATCGGGATGGTCGGGATCGATGGCCTCGACTTCCACATTCCCGGTGCCCTTGGCGGCGATGCCGAGGCGGATGGCGGCGGCATAGGACAGATCGATGATGCGGCCGGCGTGGAACGGGCCGCGGTCGTTGACACGCACGATCAGGCGTTCGCCGTTGTCGAGGTTGGTCACACGTACATAGGTCGGCAGCGGCAGCGTCTTGTGCGCGGCGGTGAAGGCGAGCATGTCGTAGGGCTCGCGCGTCGAGGTCAGCTTGCCGTGGAACTTGGTGCCGTACCACGACGCGATGCCGCGCTCGCGATAACCCGCAGCGCTGTCCATCACGTGATAGGTGCGACCAAGCACCGTGTAGGGCGTGTGGTTGCCGTAACGCGCACGCGGCTCGGCGCGTGGCACCGGTTCGGGCAATTGGCTCACGTCGACGTTGCCGATCGGCGCGCCATCGCGGCCCGGACCGGACGGCGGCACCTCGGGGCGCACGGCATCGCGCCCGCAGGCCGACAACAGCACGGCCAGAATGATCGCCGCGACCGGACGCAACCTCACGGCGTGGCCGCCACGCCGCGCGCGATCTCCTGGCTGAGTTGCCAGACCGCCATGCTGTACAGCGGCGAACGGTTGTAGCGCGAGATCACGTAGAAATTCTGGAAGGTGATCCAGTGTTCCGTGCCCTCGGCACCGTCGAGCACCAGCAGGGTCGACGGCGTCTTGCCGTCGAACTGTTCGGCCAGCGTGTAGCCGGCTTTCGCCAGCGCGTCGATGTCGTGGATGGTTTCGGTGGCGCGGATTTCCGGCAGCGTCGCATCCGGGGCCGCGATGGCGCGACCGGTGACCGGTGCACCGCGTGTCCAGCCATGCGCGACGAAGTAGTTCGCGACCGAATGCACGATGTCCGGCGTCGAGCCCCAGAGGTCGATGCGGCCGTCGCCATCGCCGTCCTTCGCCCAGTTCGCGAAACTCGTCGGCATGAACTGGCCCCAGCCCATCGCACCCGCGTAGGAACCCTTCAGTTCCTCGATCGGCTGCGGGAAACGGCCGTCGAGCTTCAGCAGCTGCTTCAACTCGCCGCGGAAGAACGGCGCGCGCGGCGGGTAGTACAGCGCCAGCGTCGTCAATGCGTCGACGACCTTGTACGAACCGGTGATGCGGCCGTAACTGGTTTCGACGCCGATGATGGCGACGATGATCTCGGCCGGCACGCCGGTGTCGTGCGCGACCTGATCGAGCAGCGCACGGTGTTCGCGATAGAACGCGATGCCGTCGTCGCGGCGCTTCGCGGTCATGAAGATCGGCCTGTAGTCCTTCCAGGGCTTGGTCTTCTCGGCCGGACGACTGATCGCGGCGAGGATGCTGTCCTGCTTCTTCGCCTGCGTCAGCACGGCGCGCCAGCGCTTCACCGTCTCGCGGTCGGCGCCGGTCTCCTTGCGCAGCTCGCGCAGCAGTTCGTTCGTGCCCGGGTGTGGTTCGCGGGTCTTGGCAGCCAACGGGAGGGTGGCGGCGAGCAACAGGAGCGCGACGATTCGAAGCAGTGCAGTCATGCGGAAAACCAAGTGTGGAAGCGCCTAGCCTAGCGCCCGCGCAGGCGATGCGCGTGAATGGACATCAGGATGCCGAAGCCGGCGAGCAGGCTGACCGCCGACGTGCCGCCGTAACTCACCAGCGGCATCGGCACCCCGACCACGGGCAGCAGGCCGGCGATCATGCCGCCATTGACCATCACGTAGACGAAGAAGGTCATGCTGATCGAGCCGGCCAGCAAGCGCGAGAAGGTGTCGCGGGCATTCGCGGCGATCCACAGGCCGCGGCCGATGATGAACAGGTACACGGCGATGATCGCGATCACGCCGATCAGTCCGAACTCTTCCGAAAAGACCGCGAAGATGAAGTCGGTGGTGTGTTCGGGCAGGAAGTCGAGCCGCGCCTGGGTCGAACCCAGCCAGCCCTTGCCGAAGACGCCGCCGGAGCCGACCGCGATCTGCGACTGGATGATGTTCCAGCCGTTGCCGAGCGGATCGGCTTCGGGATCGAGGAACATGCGCACCCGGTTGCGCTGGTATTCGTGCATGAAATGCCACAGCACCGGCAAGCAGGCCAAGCCAGAACCGAGGATCAGGCTGATGCGCATCCAGCCGATGCCGGCGAGGAAGACGACGAAGGCGCCGCTGGCCGAGACCAGCAGGGCGGTGCCGAGATCCGGCTGGTCCATGATCAGCAGTGCCGGCAAGCCGATCAGCACCGCGCAGACCGCGAGATTGCGCCAAGTCGGCGGCAGGGCGCGATCGTGCAGGTACCAGGCCACCATCATCGGCAAGGCGAGCTTGGCGAACTCGGAGGGCTGGAAACGGATGATCTTGAAGTCCAGCCAGCGGTGCGCACCGCGGCCTTCGCCGAAGATCAGCACGGCGATCAGCAAGGCCACGGTGAAGGCATAGAACCAGGGCGTCCACGTGCGGAACACGGTCGGCGGAATGCGCGCGAACACGAACAACACGGTGAATCCGAGCAGCAGACGCAGGGCCTGGTTGACCACCTGGCCAGGGTCTTCGGCGCTGGCGCTGAACAGCACGACCAGGCCCGCGACAGCCACCGCCAGCAATGCGCCGAGCAGGAACAGGTCGACCCGCGGACGCTTCAGCCAGCGCGCAGCGCGGTGTTCGAGGCGTGCCATCAGATCGAAGTCGATCACGGGGTCGCCTCCGCCGAAGGCGGGTTCAGGTAGGCGTCGAGGATGGCGCGCGCCACCGGTGCCGCCGCCTTCGAGCCACTGCTGCCATGTTCGACCACCAGCGCCACCGCGATGGTCGGTGCTTCGGCAGGCGCGAATGCAACGAACAAGGCCTGGTGGCGCAGATGCTCGGGGGTGGTGTTCTCGTTGTATTCCTGATTGCCGCGACGGCGCGCGCGCTGCGCGGTGCCGCTCTTGCCGGCGATGCGATACGGCGCGTCGAATCCGAAGGCGCGTGCGGTGCCGGAGGGCGAATGCATCACCGCTTCCATGCCTTCGCGCACGGCATCCCACTGCGCGGGCGTCGCCTCAATGGGCGGTCGATCCGGCAATATCGCCACCGGCTCGGGATCGGCGTCGATGCCCGCCTGCAGACTCATCAGCAGATGCGGCCGATGCGACACGCCGCGCGCCGCCAGCGTCGACAAGGCATGCGCCAGCTGCACCGGCGTGACCACCCAGTAGCCCTGCCCGATGCCGGCGATCACGGTTTCGCCCGGGTACCAGGCCTTGCCGAAGCGCTTCTGTTTCCAGCTGCGCGAGGGCAACACGCCGGACGGCTCGCCGGTCAGATCGAGACCGGTCGGCGCACCGAATCCGAAGGCGCGCATTTCGGGCTCGAGGCGATCGATGCCCGTGTCCACGGCCAGGTCGTAGAAATAGGTGTTGACCGACTGCGCCAATGCTTCGCGCAGGTTGACTTCTCCATGACCGCCGCGTTTCCAGTCGCGCCAGACCGCGTTCTGGCCGGGCAACCGGTATTCGCCGCTGGACCAGATGGTGTCGCCGGGCGTGCGCAAGCCCAGTCGCAAGCCCATCAGCCCGATGAACGGCTTGATCGTCGAGCCCGGCTCGTAGCCGCCGAGCACGGCGCGGTTGTAGAGCGGGCGGCGCGGGTCGCCGATCAGGGCCGCGTAGTCCTTGCGCGAGATGCCGTTGACGAACTGGTTGGGGTCGAACGCCGGCTGCGAGACCATGGCCAGCACTTCGCCATTGCGCGGATCGATCGCGACCGCGGCGCCGGCACGACCGGCGAAGGCGGCCACGGCGGCGCGTTGCAGACGCGCGTCGATGCTCAGGCGCAGATGCCGTCCCGGCTTCGACGGGACCCGTCCGAGCACGCGCAAGGCACGGCCTTCGGCATTGGTTTCGACGCGTTCATAGCCGACTTCGCCGAGCAGCAGATCTTCGTAGTAGCGCTCGATGCCGGTCTTGCCGATGTGCGTGGTCGCGCTGTAGCGCGCGTCCTCCAGACGCTCCCGATCCTCGTCGTCGATGCGCCCGACATATCCCACCACGTGCGCGAAATCGCTGCCCTGGGGATAGAAGCGCGTCAGGTACGGCACCACCTCCACGCCCGGGAAACGATGGCGTTCGAGCGCGAAGCGCGACACTTCCTGCTCGCTCAACGCGTAGCGCAGCGGGATGTTGTGGAAGCGGCGCTTGACCTGGCGCAGCGCCTCGAACTGGTCGCGGTCATCCGGCGAAATCGCGATGACCTGACCAAGGCGCGCGAGTGTGGCGTCGACGTCGCCTGCCTGTTCGGGAATCACCTCCAGCCGGTAATCGAGGATGTTCTCGGCCAGCAGCACGCCATTGCGGTCGTAGATCAGGCCGCGGCTCGGCGGCAGCGGCTTGAGCTTGATGCGGTTCTCGTCGGCACGACCGCTGAATTCGTCATGGCGCAGCACCTGCAGCCAGACGTAGCGACCGAGCAGGACCGACAGGCACAGCGCGATGATCAGGAAACCTTCCGCTGCACGCACCCGGAACAGGTTCGACTCCTGCACCGGGTCCTTCACCGCGCGACGACCGCGCCCGAGGCCGATCATGACTCGCGCTGCCGTCCGCGCGAACGCAGGTCGTCAAGCAGCAGGAACACCCAGGGCCACAGCGCGGCACCGACCAGCGGCGCCAGCCAGTAGCGCCAGTCGATCGCGAAATCGCCGGCGATGGCGCGCAGCAGCAGCACCACGATGCGGTCGTTCAGCAGCAGCGCCCCGACCGCCAGCGCCTGCTGCCACATCGGAAAGAAGCGCATGCGCGAACGGAAACGCAGCACGATGAAACCGATGATGGCAAGCCGGAACGCATGCTCGCCGAGCAAGGTGCCGACCAGCACGTCCTGCAGCAATCCGAGCGCAAAGGCGAAGCCGAGGCCGTAATGTTCCGGCGCCTCGATGGTCCAGTAGATCAGCACCAGGGCCAGCCAGAACGGACGCAACACGCGCAGCGATTCCGGCACCGCGATCAGGGTCAGCACCGAGGCGACGGCGATGCTCAGCAGCAACCAGGCGTTGATCGCACGTCCACGGCTCACGGCGGGTTCTCCGACGGCACCTGCAGGCCTTCCGGCGGCCCGACGAATTCGACGTCCGGCGTCGGCAACGGGCCCAGGGCCAGGGTTTCGTCGCTGACCAGCAGCAACTCGGTGGCACCGGCGATGCCGGCCAACGGCCGCGCTTCGGCCACCGCGAAGGTGGCGCTGTTGTCGGTTTGCACCTCGTACACGGTCGCGACCGGCAACCCTGGCGGAAAGCGCCCGCCGATGCCGGAGGTGACCAGCAGATCGCCGACCTTGATGTCGGCGCTGAACGGCACATGCGGCAGTTCGATGCGCCCCGGATCGCCACTGCCGTAGGCGATGACGCGCAGGCCAGTGCGCTGCACCCGCACCGGCACGGCATGGCTGGGGTCACTGAGCAGGATCACGGTGGCGCGGGCATCCTCGACATCGAGCACCTGGCCGACCAGACCATTGGCGTCGATCACGGCCTGTCCGACGAAGACCCCGTGGCGCTCGCCCTGGTTGATCAGGATGCGGTGGCGATACGGGTCGAGGTCGACATCGATCAGTTCCGCCAGCTGCGCGCGCAAGCCGAGCTTCTGGCGCGCGTCGAGCAGCGCACGCAGGCGGTTGTTCTGTTCCTGGACGATGGCGAGTCGGTCGAGCTTGGCCTGCGCGAACAGCAGCTGTTCACGCAGATCGGCATTCTCCGCGACCAGACCGGCACGCTCCGCGGTCGCTTCGCGCATCGCGCGGGCGGCATGCAGCGGCGCCGTGGCGACGGTCTGGATCGGCGCCACCAGGGCGTTCGCGGCGACCCGCACTTCGCGCAGCAGTCCGGTGCGCAGGTCGATGGCCATCAATGCCGAGGCCAGCGCCAGCCAGACCAGCAACCGCAGCGAGCCGCCGGAGCCTTCCGAGAACAGCGGCGCGCCTTCGGCGCTGTAGACCGGCATGGCGGACTCCCGACGCGGCGCTTATTCCGGCGAGAAGAATTCGCTGCCGTGCAGGTCGATCAGCTCGAGCGCACGGCCGCCGCCACGAGCGACGCAGGTCAGCGGATCGTCGGCGACGTGCACGGCCAAGCCGGTCTCTTCCGAGATCAGGCGATCGAGGTCGCGCAACAGGGCGCCGCCACCGGTCAGCACGATGCCGCGTTCGGCCACGTCCGAGCACAGCTCCGGCGGGGTCTGCTCGAGCGCGGCGCGGATCGCGCCGACGATGCCGGCCAGCGGTTCGTGCAGGGCTTCGAGAATTTCGTTGGCATTGATCGTGAACATGCGCGGCACGCCTTCGGCGAGGTTGCGCCCGGAGACTTCGATCTCCTTGACGTCCGACTGCGGATACGCGCAGCCGATCTCGATCTTGATGCGCTCGGCCGTGGACTCGCCGATCAGGGTGCCATGGTTGCGGCGCACGTAGTTGATGATGGCTTCGTCGAACTTGTCGCCGCCGATGCGCACCGAGGCCGCATAAACGATGCCGTTCAACGAGATCACGGCGACTTCCGAGGTGCCGCCGCCGATGTCGACGACCATCGAGCCACGCGCCTCGTGCACCGGGATGCCGGCGCCGATCGCCGCCGCCATCGGTTCCTCGATCAGGTAGACATCACGGGCGCCGGCATTTTCGGCCGATTCCTTGATCGCGCGACGTTCCACCTGGGTCGAGCCGTAGGGCACGCAGATCAGCACGCGCGGGCTCGGGCGCAGGAAGCGCGACTTGTGCACCTTCTTGATGAACTGCTGCAGCATCTGCTCGGCCATCGTGAAGTCGGCGATGACGCCGTCCTTCATCGGGCGGATGGTGACGATGTTGCCGGGGGTGCGGCCGAGCATGCGCTTGGCTTCCCAGCCGACCGCCGCGACCGCGCGCGGGCCGCCGGGACCGCGGTCCTGGCGAATGGCGACGACCGAGGGCTCGTTCAGGACGATGCCCTGACCACGGGTATAGACGAGGGTGTTGGCAGTGCCGAGATCGATCGAGAGGTCGTTCGAAAAGACGCCGCGCAGGCTCTTGAACATGGCGCGAATCCAGATATTTGGGGGATGGGGCGAACGGCGCGGGCGCAAAGCGCGCTCCGGGTTCGCAAAGGGCGCGGGACTCTAACGCGCGCGCGCTTGTCGGACAAGGCGATTCCCAAGCAGAATGGCAGTCTTGTCACGAACACACCCATGGCCATCGAAACCGCCCAATTGCATCGTCTCGCCCACCTCGCCCGGCTCGATCTGCCGACCGCGGAAGAAGTCCGGCTGGCCCACGATCTCGACGCCCTGCTGGGCCTGATCGCGCAATTGCAGAATGCGCCGGTCGATGGCGTGCGGCCGATGGCGCATCCGCACGAGGTCGCGGCCACGTTGCGCCCGGACCGCGTCAGCGAATCCGATCGCTCGGCCGCACTCGAAGGCATCGCACCGGAGATGCAATCCGGCCTGTTCCTGGTGCCGAAGGTGATCGAATGATCGCGCTGACGCTGGCCTCGCAACGTGCGGCGTGTGCGGCAGGCACCGATCTGCTCAACGACGCGTTGCAGCGCGCCGAAGCCGCTGCCGGCCTGAATGCACTGATCACGCTGGACAAGCCCGCCGGCGTGGCCACGACGGGGGGCGATCTCGCCGGCATCCCGTTCGTGCACAAGGACCTGTTTTGCACGACGGGCCAGCGCACGACCTGCGGTTCGAAGATGCTGGCGAACTTCGTGTCGCCCTATGACGCCACCATCGTTGAACGCCTGGCAGCGTCCGGCGCGGTATCGATCGGCAAAGCCAACATGGACGAGTTCGCGATGGGCTCGTCGAACGAAAACAGCGCCTTCGGCCCCGTATTGAATCCATGGGACACGGCACGCGTGCCAGGCGGGTCTTCCGGCGGCTCGGCGGCCATCGTCGCGGCCAATGTCGTCGCGTTCGCGACGGGCTCGGACACTGGCGGCTCGGTGCGGCAACCGGCCGCCTTCTGCGGCGTCACCGGGTTCAAGCCGACCTATGGCCGCGTGTCCCGATTCGGCATGGTCGCGTACGCGTCCAGCCTCGACCAGGCCGGCGTGATCGCACGCTCCGCGGCCGACTGCGCCGAGGTGCTGCAGGTGATGGCGGGTCACGATCCGCGCGACGCCACGTCGGTGGATCGCCCGGTCGACGACTACCGCGCCGCACTCGACCGCGGCGTGCGCGGCCTGCGCATCGGCCTCGCCCGCGAACTGTTCAGTGCCGGCGTGCGCGACGCGATGCAGGCGACGGTCCACGCCGCACTGCGCGAGCTCGAAGCCGCCGGCGCGGTGCTGGTCGACATCGACCTGCCGACGCTGCCGCTGTCGATTCCGGCGTACTACGTGATCGCACCGGCGGAAGCATCCAGCAATCTCGCACGCTACGACGGCGTGCGTTACGGCCATCGTGCCGCCGATGCGAAGGGCCTGCGCGATCTCTACAGCCGCTCGCGCGCCGAAGGGTTCGGTACCGAGGTGAAGCGCCGCATCCTGACCGGCACCTACGTGCTGTCGTCGGGTTATTACGACGCCTACTACCTGCGTGCCCAGCAGGTGCGCCGCCTGATCGCGAACGACTTCGCGCGTGCGTTCGCCGATGTCGACCTGATCGCCGGCCCGACCACGCCCGATGTCGCCTTCAAGCTCGGCGAGAAGACCGCCGATCCGCTGGCGATGTATGCCGCCGACATCAACACCGTCGCCGTGAACCTGGCCGGCTTGCCGGCGATGTCGGTGCCCGCCGGGTTCATCGATGGCCTGCCCGCCGGCCTGCAACTGATCGGCAAGGCGTTCGACGAATCCACCCTGTTCACTGCCGGCCACGCGCTGCAATCGCGCACCGACTGGCATCTGGCCCTGGCCCCGGGAGCAGTGCGATGAGCGACTGGCAAGCCGTCATCGGTCTCGAAATCCATGTGCAGTTGAGCACGCAGAGCAAGCTGTTCTCGGGCGCGTCGACGGCGTATGGCGCCGAACCGAACACCCAGGCCAGCTTCGTCGATGTCGCGCTGCCGGGCACGCTGCCGGTGCCAAACGTCGACGCGATCCGCAAGGCCGCGATGTTCGGTCTCGCTGTCGGCGCCGACGTCGCCGCGGAATCGATCTTCGCACGCAAGAATTATTTCTATCCGGACTCGCCCAAGGGCTACCAGATCTCGCAGTACGAGCGCCCCATCGTGGCCGGCGGCACCGTCCTTGCCCGACTCGACGACGGCCGCGAGATCACCGTGCAGCTGACGCGTGCACACCTCGAGGAAGACGCCGGCAAGTCCGTGCACGACGCCTTCCACGCTGCGTCCGGCATCGACCTCAATCGCGCCGGCACGCCGCTGATCGAAGTGGTGTCGGAGCCGGTCATGCATTCGTCTGCGGAAGCGGTCGCCTACATGAAGGCCGTGCATCGCCTGGTGCGCTGGCTCGGCATCTGCGACGGCAACCTGCAGGAAGGTTCGTTCCGCTGCGACGCCAACGTGTCCGTGCACAAGCCGGGCACACCCTTCGGCACCCGCTGCGAAATCAAGAACGTCAACTCGTTCCGCTTCGTCGAGAAGGCCATCGACTACGAGATCGAACGCCAGATCCGCGCCATCGAGAACGGCGAAACCATCGTCCAGGAGACGAGGTTGTACGACGCCGCCGCGAACAAGACGCGAACGATGCGCAGCAAGGAAGACGCCGAGGACTACCGCTATTTTCCGGACCCGGACCTGCCGCCGATCCGCATCGCACCCGCGGAATTCGAGGCCTTGCGCGCGGCATTGCCGGAACTGCCGGACGCCCGCCGCGCCCGCTACATCGATGCGCTGGGCCTGCCGCCCTACGACGCCGACAAGCTCACCGAAGACCGCGCCACCAGCGACTACTTCGAGGCCGTGCTCGGCGCATTGCCCGGACAGGCGAAACTGGCGGCGAACTGGGTCAACGGCGAACTGGCTGCCGCGCTGAACGAATCGCAGATCGAGATCACCGCGTCGCGCATCGGTGCAGTCGACCTCGCCGCGCTGCTTGCACGCATCGTCGACGGCACCATCAGCGGCAAGATCGCCAAGGACGTGTTCGCGGCGATGTGGGCCGGCGAGGGTTCGGCCGACGCCATCATCGACGCGAAAGGCCTGCGCCAGATCAGCGATACCGGCGCCATCGCGCAGATGCTCGACGACGTGCTCGCGCAGTTCCCGGAACAGGTCGCGAAATACCGCGGCGGCGACGCGAAACTGTTCCAGTTCCTCGTCGGCCAGGCCATGAAAGCGACCAAGGGCAAGGCCAATCCGGCCCAGGTCAACGAACTGTTGCGCGAACGTCTCGACGCGAGCCGCTAGACTCGCGCCCTTCGAATCCAAGGACACATCATGTCGGCACTGATCTGCGGTTCCCTCGCCTACGACACCATCATGGTGTTCCCGGACCAGTTCAAGAACCACATCCTGCCGGACAAGGTGCACATCCTGAATGTGTCCTTCCTGGTGCCGCGCATGCGCCGCGAGTTCGGCGGCTGCGCCGGCAACATCGCCTACAACCTGAAGCTGCTCGGCGGCGACCCGATTCCGATGGCCACGGTCGGCCAGGACTTCGGCGCCTATCGCGAGCACTTCACCGCCTGCGGCATCACGCTCGAGCACGTCAAGGAGATCGAGGACCTGTACACCGCACAGGCCTTCATCACCACCGACCTCGACGACAACCAGATCACCGCCTTCCATCCGGGCGCGATGATGCGCTCGTACGAGAACCACGTGCGTGACGTGGCCGGCGTGAAGTTCGGCATCGTCGGTCCGGACGGTTACGAGGCGATGCTGCAGAACTCGAAGGAGTTCGCCGAACTCGGCATTCCCTTCATCTTCGATCCGGGCCAGGCCATGCCGCTGTACAACGGCAAGGAGCTGTCGCAGATGATCGAGCAGGCGACCTACGTGACCGTCAACGACTACGAGTCGAGCCTGTTGCAGGAACGCACGGGCTGGAACGAAAAACAGATTGCCGACCGCGTGGAGGCCTATCTCATCACGCGCGGCCCGAAGGGTTCGGAAGTGCACACGAAGAAGGGCATGATGCATGTCCCGGCCGCCACCGCGATGCGCGTGGTCGATCCGACCGGCTGCGGCGACGCCTATCGCGCCGGCCTGATCTTCGGCCTGATGAATGGCATGGACATGGCCACCGCCGGCCGCATCGCCTCGTTGATGGGTGCGATCAAGATCGAACACCTCGGACCGCAGAACCAGCGCTTCGACTACGACCAGTTCGCCGACCAGTTCCGCCAGCAGTTCGGTTACGCACTCGGCTGAGCGATCCAGCGTCGGTCGAATCGCGCCCACAAAAAACCCGCCGTCACCGGCGGGTTTTTCGTCTCCGGCGCACCCGAAGGTGCGCCGGGCCGAGGTCGCATCAGAACTCCTGGGACACGCGAACGCCAAAGGTACGCGGCTGATTCGTCGAGATGTAGCGCTGGTCGCCGCATACGGTTTCCGGGCACTGCACGTAACGACTGAACTGGGCGCGTTCGTCGGTCGCATTCTTCAGGAAGAAGTCGATGTTGTAGGCGTTCCACTTGAAGCCGGCCGACAGGTCCAGCGTGGTGTACGCCGGCAGGTCGCCAAGGATGTCGCGCGTGGCGAGGCGCAGGTCGGATTCACGCTTGCCTTCATGCACGACGGTCGCCATGAAGTAGGGCTCCAAGTCGCTGTCCCAGGTGTAACGGGCGTGCGCGTTGCCCTTGAACTTGGCCGAGATCGGCAGACGCGTGCCGCTCGGGGCTTCCGGGTCGTCGCAAACCGTCGCGGGCACACCGTTTTCATCGGTGAAACCGCAGTAGTTGTCGGTCAGCTCGGCGTTGTACAAGGCGATACCGCCGCCCACGCGCAGGTTGTACGTGGCCGCCCAGGTCAGATCGGTTTCCAGACCACGGATGCGCGCTTGTGCGGCATTCTTGATCTCGGTGAGACCGTTCAGGCCGAGCAGCGAGAACTGGAAGTCTTCCCAGTCTTCCTGGAACACGGCACCGTTCCAGATGATCGAGTTGTCGGCCCACGAGGTCTTCCAGCCGGCCTCCCAATTGGTCAGGAAGTCGGACACGTAGGGCGGCAGGGTGCCGCGACGGTTGATGCCGCCCGGACGATAGCCTTCCGACCAGGTGGCGTAGACCATGTGATCCGGATCGAACTGGTAGGACAGATTGACGCGACCGAGCCAGTCGCTTTCGTCGGTGCTCTTCTGGAACTGGTTGCAGGGCGCACCGTGGAAGTCTTCCCACTGCGACGAATCCGCGCCGTAGACCGCAGCGCAACCGGCCTCGCCATAGCGCTGCTCCGGCGGACGCGAACTCTGCGACGAATAACCGCGCGCGAACCCGAAGAAGCCCTGCAGACTGTTGTCGGCCTTGAACGAGCGCACGCCGACCGTCGCGGTGAACTGCTCGGTCACGTCGTACGACAACTCGCCGAAGATCGCTTCGTCATGATCCTGACGCACCTGCTTGGTCAACCAGATCGTGTCTTCCCAACCGGTCACCGACAGGTCGGAGGCGAGATCATCGATCTTGTAGCGCTGCTGGATGTCGTGCGACTGCTGCTGCCAGAACACGCCCGCCACGAAACGCAGACGGTCCTCGGCCGGCGATGCGATGCGCAACTCGTGGCTGCGCTTGCGATAGCCGTCTTCACTCTGGATGTACTGCGACGGATTCACGAGATCGCCGTTGTCGTCGTAGAAGTAGGCGCCGTAGCCGTAGAGCGTGTCGTACCAGTAGCCGTAGTCGGAATAGTCCGACTCGCCTTCGACATCACGCTTCAGGTGCGCGAACGCGTAGGTCAGATCGAAGTTGCCGACCTTGCCCTGCACGGTCAGCGCCAGCTGGCGCCAGTCGTCTTCGGCGCGTTCGGGATAGGTCTGGAAGACTTCGAGGTCCCCGACCGATTCCTCATAGCCGTAGATGCCGCGCTGCTTCTGGTTTTGCGCCATCAAAGTCGGCGTCACCGACCAGTTGTCGTTGAAGTCGATCTTCAGCGCGGCGCGGGCGCCGAGCGTCTTGTAGTCGTTGTAGTTGTCGTTGACGAGATCGGCGTTGTCGTCGGTGATGCCTGAGGACGGGAAGGTGCGCTCGCCATAGACGTTGTCGACGAAACCGGCGTCACGCTTGTCCCAACCGACGACGCGCAAGGCCGTCGAATCGTTGATCGGCAGGTTCACGAAGCCTTCCGTGACGAAGCCGTTGCCGCCGTGATCGACGGTGTTGACTTCGACGCCGTAACCGGCCGCAAAGGCCGTCGGGTCGGGCTTGTTCGAGATCAGGCGGATGGTGCCGGCCTGCGACGACGCGCCGTAGAGCGTGCCCTGCGGTCCGGCGAGCGACTCGACGCGTTCCATGTCGTAGACGTGCACGTCGAGCGCACCGACGATGGTCGTGATCGGCTGCTCATCGAGGTACATGCCCACGCTCGGCTGCGGGCCGGAATGGTTGCCGTTCTCGCCGGAGGCCACACCGCGCATGTACACGCGCGTGAAACCGGGGCCGCCGCTGTCGATGGAGACGCTCGGCAGCATCACCGCGAAGTCGTCGAAGTCGCCGATGTTCAGTTCTTCGAGCGTGTCGGTGCCGAGCACCTGCAGGCTGATCGGCACTTCCTGAAGGTTTTCGCTGCGCTTCTGCGCCGTCACCGTGATCGTTTCGAGTACGGCGCCGTCTTCCTTCTTCTCTTCGCTCGCTTTTGCGGCGTCGGCGGCGGGCGCGTTGTCCTGCGCGACGACGACCGTGGTGCCGATCGCGAGCCAGATCGCCGCAGCAAGCGGTGCGCGCGACAAGGCCGTGCGCCTGGGTTGTGTGTTGCCCCTCATGGTCCATCTCCCATCATGTCGTGGTTGCTTCGTTGTAACCGCCCGCCCGCATTGCTGCCGGCGGATCGGGATAGTGTTCGAGCACGTCGCCGAGCGCCGCTTTCAACGGCGACAGCCACGGCTCGAAATGTCGCCAGTGATCGACGCCTTCGCGGTAGATCGGGCGTCGCACCTGTTCGGAACTGGCCGTGCGCACGGGCCGCTCGTTCTCGAAGAAGCGCAGGCAGCCGTCTTCGAACGGCAGGCCGCAGTAGTCGAGCAGCCGCCGCACTTCGTGTTCGGTGTCTTCGACCATGCGCTCGTAAATCACGCGATGCACGCGCCCGGGAAGCACGCTGTCGAAGTGCGCCATCAGCGCGACGTAATCGCGGTAATAGCGCCCGAGATCTTCGAGTCCATAGCTGAAATTCTGGCCGCGCGCGAAATACTGCTTGAACCCGGAGAAACAGCATGCCAGCGGATGCCGGCGCGCATCGATGATCTTGGCGTTCGGCAGGATCAGGTGGATCAGGCCGACGTGGAAGAAGTTGTTCGGCATCTTGTCGATGAAGAACGGTGCCGTTGATTTGCGCTGGATGCGCGTACGCGCGATATAGGCCTCGCCCAATGCGCGGATGTCGTCGGCGGACTTCGTCGCCAGAACATCGTGATAACTGCGTCCATCCGCGTTCGCGGACTGCGCGCGCAATTCGCGCGTGATCGAGATGATCTCGGGCAACTCCATGGTGCCCTCGACCTGCGAGTGGCTGGACAGGATCTGCTCGATCAGCGTCGAACCGGAACGCGGAAGCCCGACGACAAAGATCGGGTCAGGCGCAGTGGCACCCCAATCGACGCGCTTCGAATAGAAGCGCGATGTATACGTGGTCACGGAGCGATGCACTCGGATCGACGCATCGCCCGCCTCGTAGGGAATGGTTTCTCGGCGCAGTTCGTTGCCCTTCGCGTAATGCGCGAACGCGGCTTCGTAGTCGGCTGCGTCCTCCAGTGCCTTGCCGAGCGCGAATTCGAACTGGGCCCGCTGATCCTTCGCCAGGTCGTCGCGTTGCAACTGCAGGCGCATGGCGTCGATGTCGGCCGCATCAAACCGGAAGGTCTTCAGATTCGCGAGACTCCAGTAGGCCTCGCCAAAGCCGGGGTCGATCCCTGCACAACGTCGATAGGCCGCGATCGCTTCATCGCGCTGACCCGCGGTTTTGAGCGCATGGCCATAACTCAGCATCAGTCGTGCCTGGTTCGGAAACTGTGCGATCAACTCGCGGTAGATATCGATCGCGGGCAGGTAGTCGCCAGTCCGGCACAGGACCGCAGCCTTCAGATTCTTGACGCCGGCGTTCGCGGGATCGTCGCGCAGCAGCAATGCGATCTGCTGCAGCGCTGCCTCGGCCTTGTTGTTGCGATGAAGCAGCATCGCGTACTGCTGTCGTGCCGCCGAAAACGAGGGTGACAGTTCAAGACAACGACCGAGCAGGTGCTCGGCATCTTCATACCGTCCGAGCCGCGCAGCCACTTCCGCCATCATGCGAATCGCCGCGACATCGGTCGGCGCCTTGTACAGACGCGCGCGCAGCAGGCGTTCGGCCTCCGGAATGCGGTTTGCACACAATGCATCGGCAGCCCGCATCAGCTCCGGATCGCGCGTCGAATGACGCAGGAACTGCGCATACGCGGCGGCAGCGCCACGTACATCCTCGATGGCCTGGCAGTGACCGGCCAAGGCCAGCCAGCCGCGAACCATCGTTGGTTCAAGATCGACGGCGCGCCGCAACGCCCGCGCTGCGATCTCATCGTCACCAATGCATGCGCACAGTTCGCCCCATTCCAGTCACACCGGCGCGGAACGCGGATGTTGTTGTCGGAGCGGATGCAGCAAGGCGCGTGCGGCGTCGAAATCGCCGGTGCGGCGCAACGCCGATGCCAGCACCAGTTCGGCATCGGGCTGCTTTGGCATGACGCGGAGGATTTCGCGGGCTTGCTCGGCCGCCAGTTTCGGGCTCTGCAGCAGCAATGCATGCGCATTGTGAAGCGCTGCCTTCAGGTCACCCGCCGATTCTTGCACCGCACTCATCGGACGACCCACTCTGCCGCGCGACGGCGAAAGCTGAAAGTGGCGCAGCAGCAAGTCGGCACGGCGAGGCTCTTGTTAATTCTTCGTCAAGGTCTCGGCAGAACATCATACGGACCACGCGTTGTCAATTGCGAAAACTCAGGGGACATGCAGCCAATCCCGAAGGCGGATCCTGACGCTAGAAAAAGCAAAACCCGCTCCGTTTCCGGAGCGGGTTTTGACAATAAAGCCCTTGGCGGTGACCTACTCTTGCATCGCTTAAGCGACACTACCATCGGCGCTGCAGCGTTTCACTTCTGTGTTCGGGAAGGGAACAGGTGGGACCACTGCGCTATGG
>JAKJFE010000155.1 GCA_022705045.1 Pseudomonadota bacterium
CTGTTCCAATACCTGCACCTGCCGGTCGAGATGGCGCGCGCCAGCCTGCACCGCGTCGAGCAAGGCCGCGCGCGCCATGTGATGGCTGCACGAACAGGTGACGAGGATGCCATCGCGCTCCAGCACCTGCATCGCCATCTCGTTGATGCGCCGGTAGGCCAGCGCGCCTTCCTTGAAATCCTTCTTGCGCTTGACGAAGGCGGGCGGGTCGAGGATCACCACGTCCCAGTGCCGGCGTTCGGCGCGCGCCGCCTTGAGGAAATCGAAGGCATCGGCTTCGATCGCCGACACCCGATCCTGCATCGCGTTCAGGGCGGCGTTGTGGCGCACCGCTTCGATCGCCGATTTCGAGGCATCCACGCACGCGACCTCGCTCGCCCCGAACTGCGCCGCACGCAAGCCCCAGGCTCCGACGTAACTGAACAGGTCGAGCACGCGCGCCCCGCGCACGTAAGGCGCGAGCCGGTCCCGGTTGGCGTGCTGATCGTAGAACCAGCCGGTCTTCTGCCCGCCGATCGCGTCGACTTCGAAGGCCACGCCTCCCTCGCGCACCCGCAGCGGCCCCGAATGCGCGCCGTAACCGATGTCGGCATAGTCGGGCAGCGCTTCGAGCTTGCGCACCGAACCCGAGTTCTTCCACAGGAAAGCACGCGGCTTGAACACCTTGGCGACGGCTTCGACCACCCAGGCCTTCATGCCTTCCATGCCGAGCGTGCCGATCTGGCCGACGAAGACATCGCCGAAACGGTCGATGACGAGGCCCGGCAAGCCGTCGGACTCGCCGAACACGAGACGGTAATGCGGCGTGTCGTACAACTGCTCGCGCAGGGCCAGCGCGACGTTCAGGCGATGCACGATCAGCGACTTGTCGAGCGGGTGGTGCGCGCCGCGTTCGACCATGCGCGCGCAGATCAGCGCATTCGGATTGACGTAGCCGAGACCGAGTACGCGTTCCGATGCGTCGACGATGGCGACCTGTTCGCCGGGCTTGAATTCGCCCAGCGGCGAGCGTTTCACGTCGACTTCGTTCGAAAATACCCAGGCATGGCCCTGGCGCAGGCGCGCGTCTTCGCCGCGCTTCAGGAACAGGCCGGGCAGTTCCTGGGCTTCGTCGTCGGCAACCGCTTCGTCGTGTTCGCTCACTGGCCGCCGTCCTGCTGATCGCGGCGATCGGCCTTGCGTTGCCGACGCGATTTCGCGACCAGGTTCAAGGCTTCGACACCCGCAGAGAAGGCCATGCCGAAATACAGATAGCCACGCGGGATATGGAATTCGAGGCCGTCGGCGATCAGGGCCACGCCAACCAGGATGATGAAGGCCAGCGCCAGCATCTTCACCGTCGGGTGCCTGTCGATGAAGTTTCCGACCGGATCGGAGGCCAGCATCATCACCAGCACCGCGGCGATGATGGCCGCGGCCATGATCGGCACGTTGTTGACCAGACCGACCGCGGTGATGACCGAGTCGAGCGAGAAGACGATGTCGATGATGGCGATCTGCGCGATCACGGCACCGAAGGCCACCGGCGCACGACCGCTCGGACCATCGCCCTCCTCGCCCTCCACCGATTCGTGGATTTCCATCGTGCCCTTGATCAGCAGGAACAGGCCGCCGCCGATCAGCACCAGATCGCGCACCGAGATTTCCTGGCCGAACGCAACGAACAGCGGCGCCGTCATGCGCGCCAGCCAGGCCAGCGAGAACAGCAGACCGAGACGCGTCAGGCAGGCGAGCGCCAGGCCGAACTTGCGCGCTTCCGAACGGCGCTCAGGCGGCAACTTGCTGACCGCGATCGAGATGAACACGAGATTGTCGACACCGAGCACGATCTCGAGCGTGGCCAGCATCAACAGCGACAACAGGCCTTCCGGGGTGAACAGCACTTCCATCGTTTCAGATCCAGCGCGGTGCGAGCAGACAGCCCCAGACCGCGATCACGTTCAGCATGGTGACGAACACGGCCGCCGAGCCCATGTCCTTGGCACGGCCCGCAAAGACCGCGAATTCGGGGCTGATCTTGTCGACGACCTGTTCGATCGCCGAATTCAGCAGTTCCGCCGACAGCACCAGCAGCAGCGAGCCGAGCAACAACACGCGCTCGACTGGCGTCTGCCCGGCCAGGATGGCCAACGGCGCCAGCGGAATCATCAGATAACACTCGAGACGGAATGAGGATTCGATCTGGAATGCAGTACGCAGCCCCTTCATGGACCAGACGAACGCACGCCAGATCTTGCCCGGTCCGCGCGGAAACACGCTGACTTCGTCGGCCATTGCGGATTCCGCGAAAAAACGGCGCCTATCATGCCAAAACCCAGTCGCAACAACAAGTTGGCGAGCGACGACCTTGCGATTCGCAACACCGGCCACATCTCGGCGCTTCCAGTCACGGAGGTTTCCCATGTTCGATCCGCAACGCCTGCTCGGCCAATTGCTCGGCGATGCTCTCGGCGGTCAGTTCGGTCATCGCGGCAAGAAGCGCGGTGGTGGCATGAGCTTCGGCACCAAGGCGCAATTGGGTATCGGTGCGCTCGGCATCGCCATGGCAGCCTACGAGCACTACACCAGCCAGCGTTCGCAGAGTGCGCCGCAGCCGATGCCGGCCGCTCCCGCGCCCAGGCCCGCGGCACCCGTCGCAGCGGCAATGGGCATGCCGTCCGCACCGCCGCCACCGCCGCCGAGCGCCTTCGACCCCGCACGCCTGCCGCCGGATCAGGCCGATGCCGTGCTGCTGGTGCGAGCGATGATCGCCGCAGCCGCAGCGGATGGCGTCATCGATGCCGGCGAACGCCAGCGCGTGCTGCAACGCGCGTCGACCGCCGGCGTCGACCCCGAAACTTTCGCCTTCCTCGAAGCGGAATTGGCAGTGCCGAAATCCGCGAACGACATCGGCGCGATGACACGCCCCGGCCTCACGCGCGAAGCCTATGCCGCGGCAGCACTCGCGATCGATCTCGATACCGAATCGGAACGCCGCTTCCTGCAGACTCTGGGCAACGCACTCGGACTGGGCGAAGACGACCGCATCGCCATCCACCAGCAGATCGGGGGTTGATAGATCGCGGGACAGAGCCCGCTCCCACAAAAGCCGCTATCCATTGGATTGTGAGTGCTCTTGTGGGAGCGGGCTCCGACCCGCGATGCGACACCCTATTTCAACAACATCGTCGCCAGCACCTTCGACTTGCCACCCAGCACCTTCTCGGTCGCAGCAATGAACTCCAGCGTCGAGACCTTGCGCATCACGCGAAGGATCTTGGTCACGTCGTCGATGTCCTTCTGGTCCTTGGTGCGCGCGCGGATTTCGGCATCGAGTTCATGCAGCAGCACGACCGCGCGCGCCGTGGTTTCGGCGCTGGAGCGGTCGGTGCGCAAGGTCTTCACGGTACGGCCCCAGTCGCGCAGGTTGTCGTACACGCGTTCGCGACGCGCGTCGCTCATGCCGCCGGCACGCCAGACCAGCTCGACCGAATAGAACTCGGCCAGGCCTTCGGCGATCCAGTCGGAGCGGTCTTCGCCACTGATGCGCGTGACCACGTGCGAGAGTTCATGGAACAGCGTGCTGGTGGCGTTTTCGCTGACCAGCGGGCGCTGCGAATGGAAGAACAGCGAGTTCGGCGCGGACAGCCCGCCCCGCCACATCGGATCACCGGCACCGACGATCAGGACCTTGCGCGGTGTCTTGCCGAAGGCGCCCTCGATCTCCGGCCAGACGAAGTTGATCATCGTCAGCGCATCCATGCGATCGAGCGGATCGCCCTTCGGCGCGGCGACGGCGATCTCGGTCATGCCGAACTGGTCGCGACGTGTGCCGACCTTGCCAGCAATCATCCAGCCGATCGGACGGTCGAACTTGCGTTCGCGGTTGTCGATCAGGAAATGGTCGCCGTTGCGCATCCAGCCGGTATCGACATTGGTCCAGCCCGGCGGCAGCACGAAGCGCAGGCGCGCCGTCGACCCGGTGTTCTTCTTCATGCGCGCCTTGATGAAGGGGATCACCTTGTCGCCGCGAAACAGCGCCCAATCCGGCGTCATGCGGGCGTCGAAATCGCCGGCATCGCGCTGGTGCGTGATGCGTACCAGCCAAGTCAACTTCGAGCCATCGCCGGCCGGTGTCCAGGTCGCCTTTCCGGTGCCGGCCGCCGCGAACTGGCCGCCCGTGGCCTTGAAGCCGCTGTAGCGCTTCGCATCGAAGTCGAACGACAGCCGGGCGACGCGCTCACTGCCCTTGCCCAGTGCCATCGTGATGCGCGCCTGGTCCTGCTTCGGCAGCAGCTCGATCGTGTAATCGAGCGCGAAGGTTTTCGCAGGCGCTGTCTGCGCCTGAACCAAACCCGCAGCCCACAGGCCGGACGCGAGCAACAGCAGTTGCAGGAATTGCTTCATCGGTTTCACCCGGTTTCAGGATCGTGATCGTGCTGCCCACAACGCCGCGAACACCGCGAAGGCGGCCGAGACATTCAGGCTTTCGACGGCACCGCTGCCAGGAATGCCGACGCGGCGATCGCAACGCGCGAGCAGCGCATCGCTCATGCCGGTTTCCTCGGCACCCATGACGATGACCGCACGCTTCGGCAAGGGTTCCGCGAAGACGTCGCCGCCGCCGCGCACGACGGTCGCAAACAATTCGAAGTGATGGCGATGCAGGCCTGCGATGGCGCGCTCGGCGTTGTCGATGCCGATCAGCGGCACCGCTTCCGCGCCGCCTTCGGCCACACGACAGGCTGCGCCTGACAAGCCGAGCCCGGCATCGCGCGGCAGGATCAGGCCTGCGCAACCGAAATGCGCCGCTGTCCGCAGCATCGCGCCAAGATTGTGCGGATTGCCGACGCCATCCAGCCATGCGAACCAGGCCGGCGCATCGGGCCGGAGCGCGGCCAGCGCATCGTCGAGTGATTGCAGCGGTGCACGCAGCACTTCGAAGCACACACCCTCGTGGTGCTGCGACTTCGTCAGCTTTTCCAGCTCTTCGCCGGGCAGGAGTCGATATCCGATGCGGTTCGCGACACAGTGCGCGATCACCTCGCGCAACGCGCCCAAACGGTCCTTCTCCAGGTACACCTTGCGAATGGCTTCGCGGCGACGGCGAAACACCGCCAGACAGGCATGCAGGCCGAACACGCGCAGCTCGCTCTGGCGTTGCTCGCGACGTGGATGCGCCGGTCTGGGCTCACGGTCTCGCATCAGAATCCTCCACCGGTCTTGAATCCACCACCGCCACGAAAGCCGCCGCCGCTGCGGAAACCGCCACTACTGCGACCGCTGCCAAACCCGCCTCCGAGCCCACCACCGCCGCCACCGCTGCTGCGTGGCACACGCACCACCGGCGGCAGACGCACGCGATGATGCCGGTTCACCTCTTCCCAGGCGTCGTTGACGCGCACCGCACCGCGCAACAAGCGGTCGAGAATGGCGCCGACGGCGAGCCCGTCCTCGAACTCGGAATGGCTGCTGTCGTAGGACTGCGAACGGAAGCGCGTGCGCAACTGTTCGGCGTCGGCGAGCTGCTTCAGCAACAGGGTCTGCTGCTGTTCGAGTTGCGCCACCTGGGTGGACAGGCTGCTGCTTTCCGAACGCAGATTGGCGAGGGCCGCCACCATCGCATCGTCCTTGGGTGAAGCCGTGCCCTGCGCATCGTTGCGCAGCTGCGCCAGCTCCTCGCGACCGAGTTGCGCCGCGATCAGGTTCAGTGCCTCGGTGGTGTAGCGATCGGTGCCCGCGGCCATCGCCGCGCGTTCATCGAGGCGCGACTTGTGCTGTGCTTCCTCGACTTCGATCGCCTGCTCGGCAGCAGCCAATGCCGTCTCGGCAGCATCCAGCTCCGCTTCGAGCGCGGGCAGGCCGGCCGCGATCAGCGCCTCGTCTTCCGCAGCGACGAGGCGCGACTGCGCGTCTTCGGCCGCCTGCGCCTGCGCATCCGCATGTGCGGCCAGATGGTCGGCCAATGCCAGCAGCATGCGGTAGTTGCGATGTGCGCCGTCGTAACCGACGAGCTTCGCGACCCACTGGTCGAGCGTGCGCGTCAACGCATTCGCGTCGTACTCGGGAAAACCGAAACGGCGTTGCCACAAATACATGAACAGCGTGTCGGCTTCATAGGGCTTGCGTTTGATCTCGCGATCCGCCGCGGCCGTGGTCGCTTTCTCGCGCGCAAGCGTGGCGGTGTCTCGCGCACGTTCGCACGCGGCCGCAAGCGCCTGATAGTCGGGCGTGGCGACCAGCGCATCGCGAGCCGACTGCTCGGCCGCGCTCGCCCGCAACGCGATGGCATCGCATTCGGCCAGACGCTGCACGCGCGCGGCGGCGAGCGACTGCTGGCATTCCGCCGAGTTCGCGATGGCGGCGTTCAGCACGTCCAACGCCTGCGCGCGCTGCTCGAGCAATGCGAGGGCACGCTGGTCGGCCGCATCGATGCCGCTCGCGATCTGGTTCGCCTGCAACAGGTCGAGGCGCAGCCTGGCGAG
>JAKJFE010000156.1 GCA_022705045.1 Pseudomonadota bacterium
CAGATGCGCATAGCGGTCCTCGCGCTGTCCGGAAGCGCGACCGACATTGGCGACGAAGCCACGCTGCTGCAGCCGCTCCAGCACCTGTTTCACGTCATCGAGCGACCCGACATCGGCGAGACGTTCGCAGCGCGTCAGCAATTCCGGCGCCGACTGCGGGCCTCGCAGCATCAGCAGGCACAACAGGGCACGTTGCGGCCGCGTCACGCTGAGCTTGTCCTCGATGCGGTGCTCGTAACGGTGTGCACGCGAACCGTGCACCACACGCACCCAGCCACGATCTTCGAGTTCGCGCAGGGCGTGTCCGATCTCGCCTTCTTCCAGCGACATCACCGGCTCGCGGCTGGTCTTCTGGTTCGCCGCCAGCATCAGCGAATTCACCGTCAGCGGATAGGACTCCGGTGTCGTCGCGGCCTTTTCGATCAGACAGCCGACGATGCGTGCCTCGGTCGGCGACAAGAGCAAGGATTCATCCAGCGGTGCGGACATGGGCGCCTCGGGTTTGCGAGGCGCAGAGTGTGGCAAAAGCGGGATGCGATGACACGCACTGGCGACGGCGGTCAGCACTGGTCCGGCGGATTGGCCTGCGCCATGAAATCGATCTGCCACGCAGGGTGGAAGTCGATGGAGACCGGCGACACCGCCGCCGCGGGTTTGGCCTCGGACGCCTCGGTTTCCGCAGGCGCGTCGCCGTTCTTCTGCATCGTGTCGTGCAGGATCGGCATCACCTGTTCCATCAGCGCTCGGTACTCCTCGGGACTGAGTCCTTTCGGCAGATTGTCGAGGCGGTAACTGCCGTCGACCTGGCGGATGACCGCGACGTTTTTTGCGGCCTCGGCGATGTTCAACGTGTGGGCTTCGCGGGGCGCCGTTGATGCTTCGCGGATGTTCGAATCGATCACAGGCATGTCTTTGTCGAGCACGGTCGCGCGCACGTCCATTGCAAACTGGGTTTCGCCTGCGTCGTTCGAGATGCTCATGGACGCGCTGCCGTCGCGCTGCCATTCCAGCGTCGGATGACCCTGGAGCTCGCCGTTGCGCGTCACCTTGAAAGTGCCGACGAAGCGGTCGGCTGGCTTCGGCTGGACAACGAAATCGACCAACCATTCTTCATTGTCGACCGTCTGCCGGATCGTCGCCTCTCCATCGGCGCCCGGCATAGAGACCTGCTTCAAAACGTTGTCGCCGACCGTCGCTGTGAAGAACACCAGCATGTCGCCCTTCTTCGGCGCTTGATCGATGTTCTCCGTATGCGCAGGCTTCTGCGCCCAGATCGAATAACTGAAACTGAGCGCGATGGCGGCGACGGTGACGCGACCGAGCAGGCGCGTGAACGAGGTCGGGGACTTCCTGGCGAGCATGGCGATTCTCCGGTGCAGCGGGTGGGTGCTCGACCAATGGCAACCGAGCGGCAACAGGCCGTGGTCGAGCTGGGCTTTCAGCATCGCGTTCGCATAGATGCGGCGGTCGCGTGGATGGCGTTCGATGACGAGTGCGTCGCAGGCGAGTTCCTGGTCGAAGCGGAAACGCCGCCATGACCACCACGCCAGCGGATTGAACCAGTTGAAGGCGAGCAGCAACGTCGCGAGTGCATTGATGCGCACATCCTGGCCACGCAGATGCATGTGTTCGTGCGTGCGTACCAGCCGCTGCTCGTCCTCGTCGAAGCGTTGTTCGAAGTCGGCCGGCAGGACGATGCGCGTGCGCCACAGACCGAACACCATCGGCGAGATGTCGCTGCGCGACGAGCGCCAGGCTTCGTCGCCATCGACGCGTCGCACCTGCAGCAGCCGTGACCAGCGGGATTGCCGCCATGCCACGGCGACCAGCATCAGGAACGCGCCGAGCAGCCAGATCGCCACCAGCACGGCACGCGGATCGAACGGCATCGGCAGGGCCGTCGGGGCGGTTACCGCCGACCCATCGAATGCAGGCATCGGCAGCGACCAAGCGCGCTGTACGGTCGGCGCCGGCACGCACAGCGCGAGCAGGCTCATGGGCACCAGCAACCACGAAGCATACGCCGTGCGTGCACCCAAGACCTGTCGAATCGGGACGCGCAGCATCGCGACCAGCAGCAGGGCCGAGCTCAGCGCGGCTGTGGCCGCGACCAGCGGTGTCCACATCGATTCAATCGGCATCGTCGATCTCCGCAATCAACTGCTTCAGCTCGGCAAGATCCTTGCGCGACAGTTTCCGGTGCTCGGCGAAGTGCGCGACCAGCGGCGCGACACGGCCGCCGAACACGCGATCCAACAGCGATTCGGACTGGTCGGCAATCCATTCGTCGCGCGTGAGCAGGGGCGCATACAGCGAACGCCGCCCGTCCTTCTCGGCCACGATCGCCTGCTTTTGAAGGAGGCGCGTGATCAGCGTCTTGATCGTCGATTCGTGCCAGCCCTGCGCCGGGCCCAGCGTCCGGATGAGTTCGTCCGCCGACTGCGGATGCCTGTCCCACAAGGCCTGCATGAGCATCGATTCGGCACTGCTGATCTGCATGGTTTACATCCGTAGACTTTCGGCGAGTCTACACATGTAAACCAGAAGCGCGCAAGCACTCGGTTATCCTTTCGTTTCAATTCACGGAGGAAACCGATGCGTTCGACGCTGATTCGCCTGTTCGCACTGCTGCTGCTTTCGGGCATGACCCACGCTTCGCGCCTGCCAGACGAGTTCGATGCCTACCTGTTCGTCGATGGCAAAGTCAGCGTCTCCGAGATCGGTCGCGTGACCGAGCACCGCATCGATACCGAGGTCGAACCGCAGATCAAGACCCTGGTCGACCGCGTCGTCGCGCGCTGGCTGTTCGAACCTTCACGCATCGGCGATGCCGCGTCTGCTTTCACCAGCAACATGCGCGTCACCCTGCACGGCGTGGCGAAGGACGGCGAACTGATCGTGCGCGTCGAAGATGTGGAGTTCCGCGACTCGGTGATTGCACGTCAAGGCCAGTCGGCCGACCACAGCATCCGCGCCACACACATGCAGCGCCCACATTTCCCTCGCGAAGCGCTGGCAGCGCGACTTCAGGGACGGACCATGATTGCGTTGCGCGTCGACCGCTACGGAACGGTCGTCGATGCGGCGGTCAGTCATACCGATCTGGTTGGCACCGCACGCTCCGAGAAAACTCTGGCGCGCGCGCGCGAGTTGCTTGAACGCACCTCGCTCGGTGCGCTGAAACAATGGCGTTTCGAACTCGCTGACGGCGCGATTCCCGACGGCGACACCACGGCTTCCGTCCTTGTACCGGTCTCATACTCGGTGTCGGATCGACCTGGTGGCAAGGGCTGGGTCGAAGCTGGCCGCTGGTCGATCCTGACCCTTGGTCAGAAGCAACGCATCGATTGGCTTCGCGACGGTGATATCGCGGCAACGCTGGGCGGCAACGGCGCCGGCTCGACATTGCCGGTGAAGTTGCTCACCCAGCCCGATGGCAACGCACTCTGATTGAAGCAAGACAACAACGGCCCGGAACCTTCCGGGCCGTTTCATTTCCGGCGTTCGCGACTTACTGCTTCAGCGGACAGGTATTGATGCCGAGCAGCGTGTAGAGCGGACAGAAACCGACTGCGGCGGTCGCGAACGGAACCAGCGCGGCGAGGCCGATCCAGCGCATCGACCCTTCCAGCGTGAACGCGAAACCGACGATCGCGAGACCGATGACGATGCGGACGATGGCATCGATGGAACCGACGTTCTTCTTCATGGCAGGACTCCCGTTGGATGACAGGCATTCTGCGCCGACGCTGGCCGCGGTGATTGACCCGCATCAATCGCGGAGCGTGTCGCGCACCGCCGCAAGAGCGATCTCGATGTCTTCCGGCTGCGTCATCCAGTTCGACAATGCCGCACGGATGCCGGGACGGCCGAACAATACGGTCGGCGTCATGAACACGCGGCCGTCGCGGTTCAGGCGATCGAGGAAGGCGTCGCGCGCCACGGCATCACCATCGCGCAACGCGAAGCAGACGATGTTCAGATGTACGTCGCTCAGCACGTCGATGCCGCCGATCCCGCGCAGTCCTTCGGCGAACGCCCGCGCCAGCGTGCAGTCGCGCTGCACCCATTCGGCGATGCCGTCGCGACCGTAGGCGCGCAACGTCATCCACGCCGGCAGCGCGCGGAATCGACGCGAATTCTCGGGCGTGTAATGCAGTGGATCGGTGCTGTCGCCGAGATAGGCGGACGATGCGCGGAACACCGCGCGTTGCGCCTCGCGGTCACGCGTGTACACGACGGCCGAGTCGTAGGGCACGTTCAGCCACTTGTGCAGATCGACGGTGACCGAGTCCGCGTGTTCGACGCCGCGCAGCCGCGATGCATGCTCGGGCGACAGCGCCGCGAACAGGCCGAAGGCACCATCGACATGCAGCCAGGCGCCGTGTCGTGCACACAGCTCGGCGAGCGCGACGAGATCGTCGAAGTCGCCGGTGTTCACTTCGCCGGCACTGGCGACGACGATCGTCGGTCGACCTTCGCCCGAGGCCAAGGCCGTTGCCATCGCCGCGACGTCGACCGCCGTCCGTCCGGGCAGCGTGGCGACCGGCTGAAGCGCATCGCGACCGAGACCCAGCACCGCCATCGCTTTCAGGATGCTCGAATGTGCGGCGCCGGCGAGCATGCGCAACGGCGGCGCCGCACTCAATCCTTGCTGTGCGATGTCGTGACCGAAGCGGGCGTACACGGCTTGCCGTGCGGTCGCGAGCGCGGCCAGATTCGACTGCGTCGCGCCGCTGACGAAGACGCCGGCGAAGTCGTCAGGCAAGCCGAACAGGTCGCGCAATCCGGCCACCGTCTCGCGCTCGACCTGGCTTGCGACCGAACCGATGTCGTTCGAGACGTTCTGATCGTAGGCACTGGCCAGCCAGTCGCCAGCCAGCGCCGCCGGTGTCGCGCCACCGGTGACGAAGCCCCAGTAACGCGGTCCTGCAGAACCCGACAAGCCGACCTCGTGGCGGGCGCGGAAGTCGGCCAGCGCCGCCTCGGCGCCGATCGGCGTCGTGAAGTCGTCCGCCACGATGACTTGCGACGCGACACCCGCCGGGCGCGTCGGCAAGCTCTGCAGAAAGGCCTCTGCGGCAAGTGCGGCCGCGCTCAACGCGGCGGGATAGTCGGCGAATCGTGGATGCATCATGACTCCGGAAACGAGAAAGGCTGCGACGATCGGTCAGAGGCCACCGTCGCGGATCGCGCCGCCGACCCAGACGCGATGGATCGTCCCGTCCTTGCGGTCGATGCGCAGGTCGATCGGGCTCACCGATGGCGGCTGCAGGTAACGCCCCTGCTCGATCTGCGCGACATCGTCGACCAAGCCGCGCGTGGCCAGCCACCAGGCGAGACCACTGGCTGCGGTGCCGGTCGCGGCTTCTTCGGGGATGCCATAGGCCGGGGCGAACATGCGCGTGCTTGCGACACGCCCCGCGACGACGCCGTTCCGGGTCGACACGTAGAGGCCGATCAAGCCCCAGCGCGTGCTCAGGGCCTCGATCGCGGCGAAGTCCGGACGCACTGCCGCCAGCACGTCGGCGTCGCGCAATTCGACCTGGACGAAGGCATTGCCGGTATCGACGCGCGCCGCCGCGACCACGGCGTCGGCGGGAACACCGAGGAGATCCGCAAGCGCGACGCCACGGACGAGGTCGGCGTCGATCGACCGCGGCGTCTGCGCCAGAAAGACGCGACCGCCGGCAATGCGCACGTCGCGCACGCCATCGATGGTCTCCTTGCGGAACTCGCCCTCGCCGAGACGACCGAGCCGATGCAGCAGCCCGAAGGTCGCCACCGTGGCGTGGCCGCAGTGCGCGATCTGCCGCGTCGGCGTGAAGAAGGTCAGGCGCAGGGTGGCGATGTCGCTGCGTGACACGAAGGCGGTTTCCGGCACACCGGCCGCCGCGGCGATGCGTTGGCAGGCGGCTGCATCGAGATCATCGGCGTCGAGCACGACGCCGGCCGGATTGCCGCCGCGCTCGCCGTCCGCGAACGCATGGATGAGGGTGGGCTGGATCATGGCTCAGTGAACCACGTAGACCTTGCCGGTGTCCGCACCTTCGACCGCACGCGCGTAGCCGAGCCCGACGCGCGCCGCCGGCACCGGTTCGAAGCCGCGGAAGAACGGCCCGAGTTGACCCATCGATTCGACCAGCACGCCCGGACTCACCGCGTTGATGCGCAGGCCACGCGGCAATTCGATCGCGGCGGCGCGCACGAAGGCTTCGATGGCGCCGTTCGCGAGGCTGGCCGCTGCACCGTATCGCACCGGCTGGTCGACGAGCACGCCCGAAGTCAGGGTAATCGAGCCGCCGTCGTTCAGATATTGCTGGCCGATCAGCGCCAGGTTTACCTGGCCCATCAGTTTGTTCTGCACGCTGAACTGCCATTGTTCCGGCGTGAGTTCCAGCAGCGGCGCCCAGCCCACCTGGCCGGCCGCCGAGACGATGGCATCGACACGGCCGATGC
>JAKJFE010000157.1 GCA_022705045.1 Pseudomonadota bacterium
GCCCCAAGCGTGATGGAGCCCCCAGTAGGAGCGGCTTCCAAGCCGCGATACCCGGCCCCCTCACCCATACCTCGACCAGAAGTGCGGGTAGTCGCCGGCCGTGGCGACCAGTCCGGCCCGGACCGGATTGCGAAGGCAGTAGTCGATGGCCAGGGCCAGGTCGCGGTCCGAACCAACGTGACGATCGTGATACTGCGATTGCCACACTGCCCCACGGCGATCGAGCCGGCGATTGATGCGCCGCGCGCTGAATCCCTTCATCGAGCCCAACAGTTGGGGCCAGTCGCCATCCAGCGGGTCCGCGACGAAATGCAGATGGTCTGGCATCACGACCGCGGCATGCAGGATCAGGCGTCGATGCGCGTCCATCCATCGCAGCGCATCGAGGACGATGCCGGCGCAGACCGGGTCGGAAAGCAGTGGTGCGCGCTGGAAGCAACACGTCGTGATCAGGGCCGGCGTGGCTTGGCGATGGCGACGAAGGGACTGGCAACCGCGACGGAAGGGATCATGCATGCACCAAGACTGGCGACGCATCGACGTTCAGGCATTGGCACAGGCCTGAATCGTCCATTGGAAATGTCGCAAATGCATCGGGGAAGGGCATCGCGGCTTGGAAGCCGCTCCTACTGAAGGCCCCATCAAGGTTGGTTCAAGCCCCAGTAGGAGCGGCTTCCAAGCCGCGATCTTCGTTCCAAGCCGCGATCTTCCCTCCCGGCCGCGATCTTTGCCCTCAGCGCCCCCTCACAACCGCCCGTCGACCATGTCCCGGGGCAGAACGTGTTTGACGTCGTAGACGACGCAATCGGGCTTGCCGAGGGTGCGCAGGCCGGGGCCGCGCTCGGCGAACTGGCGGTGGGCGACGGCGAGGATCAGGGCGTCGTAAGCGCCGGGTTCGGGTTCGGCGACGGGGCTGAGGCCGTATTCGTGTTCGGCTTCGGCGGCATCGACCCAGGGGTCGTGCACGTCCACGCGGGTGTTGAACTTGCGCAGTTCGTCGATGATGTCGACGACGCGGGTGTTGCGCAGGTCCGGGCAGTTTTCCTTGAAGGTGAGGCCGAGCACCAGCACGCGCGCGCCGACCGGGTTGATGGCCTTGCGCGCCATCAGCTTCAGCACCTCGTTGGCCACGTGTGCGCCCATGCCGTCGTTGATGCGGCGGCCGGCGAGGATCACTTCCGGGTGGTAGCCGATTTCCTGGGCCTTATGGGTCAGGTAGTACGGGTCGACGCCGATGCAGTGGCCGCCGACCAGGCCCGGGCGGAAGGGCAGGAAGTTCCACTTGGTGCCGGCGGCTTCGAGCACGTCGAGCGTGTCGATGCCGAGGCGGTTGAAGATCAGGGCCAGTTCGTTGATCAGGGCGATGTTGACGTCGCGCTGGGTGTTCTCGATGACCTTGGCCGCTTCCGCGACCTTGATGCTGGCGGCCTTGTGTGTGCCGGCGCTGACGATGCTGGCGTAGAGCGCGTCGACGCGGTCGGCGATCTCCGGCGTCGAGCCCGAGGTGACCTTCTTGATCGTGGTGACGCGATGCAGCTTGTCGCCGGGATTGATGCGCTCGGGGCTGTAGCCGCAGAAGAAGTCGACGTTGAACTTCAGCCCGGAGACGCGCTCCAGCACCGGCACGCAGGCTTCCTCGGTGCAGCCGGGGTAGACCGTGGATTCGTAGATCACCAGGTCGCCGCGCTTCAGCACCTTGCCGATGGTCTCGCTGGCGCGGACCAGCGGCATCAGGTCCGGACGCTTGGCCTGGTCGATCGGGGTCGGCACGGTGACGATGAAGACGTTGCGGTCGCGCAGGGCTTCGCCTTCATGCGCGAAACGTAGCCGCGTCGCCGCCGCCAGTTCCTCGGCCGACACTTCCAGCGTCTGGTCGTGGCCGCGACGCAGTTCCTCGATGCGCGCCGGGCGGATGTCGAAGCCGAGCGTGTCGTAGCGCTTGCCGAACTCGACCGCCAGCGGCAGCCCGACGTAGCCGAGGCCGATGATGGCGATGCGGGTGGATGGCAGGTCGGTCATGGCGATGGTTGTCCTTTGCCTTTGCTTCTCGGCTTCCGTAGGAGCGACGCGTGCGTCGCGATGTCTGTTGCGGGTCTTGCGATCCGGCTTATCCCGAACGCCGGGCGGTCGCCAGATACCCCGCCAGCACCGCGCCGACGCCGGCGATGGCGGTGGTCCGCAGCGGATAGTCGCCGAGCGAGTGCAGCAGCACCAGCCACAGGCCGATCGCGGCGGCGCGTTGCCAGACCGCGGGGTCGCCGCGATGGCGCCAGGCGGCGACGCTGCGCCAGGCCAGCAGGACCAGGCCCAGCGCGATCGCGGCGATCAGCGGCCAGCCGCCTTCGAGGCGCCATTCCGCCCAGTCGTTGTGGGCGCGATTGATCAGCACCGACTGGCGGTCGGCGTCCGGTTCGGTCGACTGGTAGGCGGCGACGAAGCCGCCGGCGCCGACGCCGAAGGCGCCGAAGTGATCGGCGGCGACCAGGGTGTTGCGGGTGATGGTCCAGCGCAGGTCGTCCATCGGGTCGGCCTCGAAGCGCTGCAGCAGGCCCCAGAAACCGAACTGGATGCCGAGCACCAGGCCGCCGAGTCCGGCCAGGCCGAGCCAGCGCTTCACGCCGCGGCGCGGGCGGTCGTCGTCCTCGTGGCGTCGCCAGAGCATGAGGGCTGCGGCCACCGCCGCGACCGCGGCCAGCCCCACGCCGGCGCGCGAACGCACCATGGCCAGGGACAGCAGCAGCAGCACGCCGGCGACGATGCCCACGGTCAGGGCCGCGGTGCGGCGCGGCCGTTGTTCCCCGGCGACGATGCGGGCGCCGGCATTGATCATCTGCGCGGCCGCCAGCGGCAGGGCCAGGACCAGCAGGGCGGCGAGGTGGTTGCGGTTCGCGAACGGACCGACCGCCGCCTGCGGATTGGTCACCGCGTGCCAGCGCAGCGGACTCTCCGGACCGCCGGCCAGCTGCGCCAGGCCGAGCACGGCGCTGGCCAGCGCGATCACGAGCACGCCCTGCAGCAGACGCACCTGCTGCGTCCGGTGCAGGCCCAGGGTGAGCAGGCCGAGCGCCAGCGGCGGCAGCCAGGCCAGGGCCGCACGCAGGCTGGCATCCGGGTCCAGCGACAGCGCGTGCCAGCCGACCGCGACCCCGGCGGCCTGCAATTCCTCGACCAGTTCGGCGCGCCCGCCGAGTGTCGTCCACAACGACGGCGGCAGCGGCAGGCATTGCAGCAGGAAGCCGACCGGGACCAGCACCGCCCAGGCCAGGGCCAGGCGCGCGGCGGTCGATCGCGGCCGCGCCGACCATCGCACCAGGCCATGCACGATCAGGGGCAGGGCCAGCAGTTGCAGCACGGCCTCGGCCGGCAGGCCCTGGCGGGTGCCGCCGCCGAGCAGCACGCACAGGCCGAGGTAGGCGCCGGTCAGCAGCAGGGTGGCGCGGCCGCCGGTCGGTTCATGGGGGACGTGCGGCAAGTCGGACTCCGGAAACGCATCGGGCCGCACGCGGCGGCCCGATCGATGATACGCAAGCCCGGGTGCTCAGGGGCTGGCTTGTTCGTCCTTGCAGTTGAAGTTGCCGTCGTCGTTGTCGATGGCCAGGCAGGCGGCGATGATGGTCGGGATCACGACGCGCGGCTGCAGGGCCACCGGCAGGCCGGTCGGGGCCACCTTGTCGAAGGCCAGGGCCGCGCACAGGCAGGGCGAACGGTCCGGGATCTCGAAGTCGCTGGACTCGGCCACTTCCTCGCGGCAGCCGTCGCGGTACTCGAACAGGCCCTTGGACTCGTTGGCGATGCGCACGCGGTCGCCCACGTTCAACATCTGGCCGGCGGTGATCGGCGAGTACGACTGGTCGTACTGGCGCAGCGCCAGTTCGCCGGTGGATTCGACCAGGGTCGCGACCGGATCGGTCTCGTCGCTGAAGTCGAGGCAGGGGCAGGGCAGGCGTTCGTCGATGGTGTAGACGTTGCCGGCTTCGACCTCGACCTCGCAATCGTCGAAATAACGCACCAGGGCCTTCGAGTCTTCCATCGACATGACGCGGTCGCCGGGCTTGAGCATCGCGCCCGGCGCGAGCTCGACGAACTGTTCGCCCTGGTTGACCAGCACCGAGCCGGTGGTTTCCTTCAGGGTCGCCTGCAACGGGGCGGCCACGGCGTCGGCCGCCTGGGCGCCACCGGACAACAGGCCGAAGCCGAGCACTGCGTAGACCAGGGATTTCATGCGTCACTCCTTGTGGATGACCGCCCGAACCGGGCCGGTTCGGGGAGATACGACGGCAAGAGGATCGCACTGCCCGTCATGGCCGGTCAATCCTTGACCGCCGCGATGCGCAGATCGTCGAACCAGACGCGGCCGCCGATCATCTGTTCCGGGGCGATGCGTGCGTCCAGGCGCAGCAGCAGCACCTGGCCGCTGCAGGCCTCGACCGGGCGTTCGAACGCGACCGCGAAGTCGCGCCAGGCGCTGCTGCCGTGGAAGGGCGCGCTGTCGGCGAGGATGCGGCCGTCGTCGCAGCGCAGGCGCCAGCGCAGGCCGCGCTCGTTGCGCAGGCCGTCCAGGCGCACGCGTCCATGGAGGGCATAGGGTCCGGGCGGCAGGGCCAGGCGCTGCTGCACGTGGGCGAAGGGCACGCGGCGGTCGTGGAAATCGATGACCAGGGCCTGCGTGCCGCCGACCCCGCTGCCCGGTTCCTGGTGGATGGTCGCGCCCGGCACGGCCTGGAAGACCCAGCCGAAACCGGCGTTGTCCGGCGGCAGCTCGAAGCCGCCATCGAACAGGTTGCCGAGCAGGCGTCGCCGCTCCGGCGGCTGCGCCTCGATCCACAGGAACTGCGCCTCGGCGATGCGGCCCTCGCGCTGCAGACGGTCGATCCAGGCGCCGCGCTCGGCGGCGTCGAGCGGCACCGGCGCCGCGCGCAGCGGCGAGAACAGGGCGCCGATCAGGGGCAGGGCGTCGGGTTGTCGCGCCAGCCAGTGCAGGAAGGCGGCCCGCCAGGGCGGGTCCTGTTCGCCGAGCACGCGCAACAGGGCGGTGCGCGCTTCCGGCACGGCGGCGAAGGACGCGAGCAGGGGCAGGGCGTCCGGCAGCTGGCCCGGCGCGATGCGCAGCAGCTGGTCGGTCTGGGTCAGCGCCGTGGCGAAGTCGCCGCGCGCCGCGGCATGGTTGGCCAGCCAGGCGCGCGTGGGGCGGTCGCGCGGGGCGCGCCGCGCCGCGATCACGTAATGGCGCTGCGCGCCGGCTTCGTCGCCGCCCTGCTCGGCCACGCGTGCAAGCACGCGCTGCGCGGTGCCGGCGAGCGGCGACTGCGCCAGCAGCGCGCGCGCCACGTCTTCGGCGCGGCCGCGATCGCCGTCCTCGGCCTCGCGCGTGGCGATGCGCAGGCGCGCCTCGCCGTGGCTGGGCCACCAGGCCAGCGCCGCCTCGGGGTCGTGCATGGCCAGCAGGTCGGCGATGCCGAGCCGGGCGATCACGGTCGCGAGCGCCAGCAGGGGCAGGGCCGACAGGGCCCAGATCCGGAGACGGCGCCGACGCGGCATCAATCCGCCCTCCGCTCGAACCGACGCAGCCGCGAGGCCGGGCCGTCCAGCACCACTTCGATCGCGACCTCGCCGCGTTCCAGATGTTTGCGCAGCGACGAACGCTTGCGATAACCGGTTTCGTAGCGCGCCTGGCCGACCAGGCGGTCGCCGCGTCGCTGCCAGCGCACGTCGCGGAAGTCGATGTAGCGCTGCTGGCTGTTGCCGAACAGGCGTGCGTAGTCCTGGGCGAGCGCGGCGACGCGGCGGGTGTCGGCATGCACTTCCTGCGCGTACAACCCGAGCAGGCCGCCGAGGTCGCCGGCGGCGTAACGCTCGCGGTAGCTGCGCAGCACGGTCGGACCATCGGGTTCGAGCGCGGCCGGTTCGGGTTCGGACACGGGGGCGTCGGCCGCGGCAGCGGGCTCAGGCGCGGCGGCGGGTTCCGGTTCGGGCGCTGCGGCGACGGCGATCTCGGCCGGCGGCGTCGCTGCGGCATCGACGATGGCGGGGCGGATCGGTGCCGGCGGGCGGCGTGGCGCCGGCGCCGAGGTGGCGTTCGTGCTCGCCTTCGGCGGCGGGCGCGTGGCGGCGGGCGCGGTCGTCTCGGGTTCGGGTTCGGCGATGTTCGCCGCCACCGCCGGCGGCGCGCCCAGCGGGGCGATCGGCACCAGCTCGGGCAGGGGCGCCGCCCCGGCCGTGGCCGGCAGCGGCGCCGCTTCGGCATACCAGGGTTCGTCGTCCGGCGCGGTTGCGGTCGCCGCGGCGGCTTCGACCGGTGTCGGCGTGTCCGGACGCAGGCGTTGCCAGGCCACGGCGGCGGTCAGCGCGAGTGCCACACCGACGGCCATCCAGACCAGGGGCGGCGCGCCGGGCCGCACGGGCGGCGGCATCGTCACG
>JAKJFE010000035.1 GCA_022705045.1 Pseudomonadota bacterium
CGTCAGGCAAAAAAAGAGCCCGCTGGGGTCAGCAGCGGGCTTTGAGTTTCCCTGAAGCAGCACCACCGGCCGAAGAAAGCCGGCAGAACAATCGGCCATTAACTCTCGCCGACGACCGACAGCTTGACGGTGCAATGCACGTCTGCGTGCAGTGCCACGTGGATGTCGAATTCGCCGGTGCGACGGATCGGGCCTTCCCCGAGAATCACTTCGGCCTTCGACAGCGGGAAACCCGCGTTCGTGAAGGCTTCTGCGATGTCACGCGGACCGACCGAGCCGTAGAGCTTGCCTTCCGTGCTGGCATTGGCGCGAATCGTGACCGCGGCGGATTCGAGCTTGTCCTTGCGGGCCGAGGCGTCTGCCAACAGATTGTTGGCCTTGGCTTCGTACTCCGCGCGGCGCTTCTCGAACTCCGCCACGTTGGCCGCAGTGGCCGGAGCGGCCTTACCCTGCGGGACCAGATAGTTACGCCCGTAACCGGGCTTGACGTTGACCTTGTCGCCGAGGGCGCCGAGGTTCACAACTTTCTGCAGAAGAATCAGTTCCATGATGATGCGCTCCTCAGTGGCTGTCGCAGTAGGGCAGCAGCGCGAGGAAACGCGCGCGCTTCACGGCCGCCGTCAGCTGGCGCTGATAGCGGGCCTTGGTGCCGGTGATGCGGCTGGGAACGATCTTGCCGGTCTCCGTCAGGTACTGACGGAGCGTGTTCAGATCCTTGTAGTCGATCTCCTTGACGCCTTCGGCGGAGAATCGGCAGAACTTCTTGCGGCGGAAAAACTTGGACATGGTTTAGTTCCTCGTGGCTCAGGCGGCGTCTTCGAATTCGGCGTCGCTGAAGCCTTCTTCGCTGACGCGACGGCTCGGCTTCTCATCCTTCATCTTGGCGATCGGCGACTGTTCGGTCACCGCGTCGTCGCGGGTCGTGATGAGGTGGCGCAGAACCGCGTCGTTGAAGCGGAACGAGGACTGCAGTTCATTCAGGACCGACTGGCTGCACTCGATGTTCATCAGAACATAGTGAGCCTTGCCGAGATCCTGGATCGGATACGCGAGCTGACGACGACCCCAGTCTTCGAGACGGTGGATCGTGCCCTTGTCGCCTTCGATGAGCGTCTTGTATCGCTCGATCATCGCGGGTACCTGCTCGCTCTGGTCGGGATGGACCAGGAAAACGATTTCATAGTGACGCATCAAAAACTCCTTTCGGACTTGTCGGCCTCCCGACGTGTAACCGGTGAGGCAAGGTCCTGTCGGCCAGCGGCTGACAGGGGTGCGAAGCTTAGCCGAACCACGGCCCACGCCGCAATGCAAAAGTCTTGAAAAATCAGGGGATTAGTTCAGTTTTCCCAAGCCACATCAGGGACTTAGATGCTCTATCCACAAGCGCAAAATTTTTTCCGAACCGGCTTCATGTGGAAAGCAAGGAACACCGTCCAGCCCACTGTTTCGGCTGGCTTTTTTGGGACCAACGCCGTTTGAATCTCAGGCCGTGGTGAAACTTTCGCCGCAGCCGCACTCGCCGGAAACGTTCGGATTCCTGAACACGAACTGGGCGCCGAGCCCCTGTTTGGCGAAGTCGATCTCGGTGCCGTCGACCATCGGCAGGCTGTCCTGGTCGACAAAGACTCTGACGCCATGCGACTCGAACACCTGATCGTTGGCGCCAGCGGTGTCGGTCAGGTCGACGATGTACGCGAAGCCCGAACATCCGGTCTTGCGCACGCCGAATCGCAAACCCAGCGCATCGGGTTTGTCGCGCAGATACCCGCTGACGCGTTCGGCAGCGGATTCGGTCAGTTGAATGCCCATCGTGTTCTGCTCCATGCCGTCGGACGCGCGTGCTCGGATATGATCGCGCGCTCGCAGCGACTGATCTTGGTCGCGCTCAACGGAGTTTCAAGGCATGAGTGTAGCAAGCGTGCGCGCGGTACTGGCCGGTCGCGTGGCGGTCGGTGAAGAAGTCACGGTCAAGGGCTGGGTGCGGACCCGCCGCGATTCCAAGGCCGGCATTTCCTTCGTCACCATCAACGACGGTTCGGGCCAGGACTCGATCCAGATCGTCGCGCCGAACAGCTTGTCGAATTACGACAGCGAAATCGTGCACCTCACCGCAGGCTGCGCCGTGATCGCCACCGGAACACTGGTTCCTTCCCAGGGCAAGGGCCAGAGCTTCGAGATCCAGGCCGATTCGGTCGAAGTGACCGGCATGGTCGACGATCCTGAAACCTATCCGATCCAGCCCAAGCCGCACACGATGGAGTTCCTCCGCGAAGTGGCGCACCTGCGCCCGCGCACCAACACCTTCGGGGCCGTCGCACGCATCCGTCACAGCATCGCGCAGGCCATCCACCGCTACTTCCACGAGCGTGGCTTCTTCTGGGTGAACACGCCGATCGTCACCGCCAGCGACTGCGAAGGTGCTGGACAGATGTTCCGCGTCTCGACGCTCGACCTCGCGAACATTCCTCGCACCGACAAGGGCGCGATCGACTGGAACAAGGACTTCTTCGGCAAGGAGGCGTATCTCACGGTCTCCGGTCAGCTCAATGTCGAGGCCTACTGCCTGGCGCTGAGCAAGGTCTACACCTTCGGCCCGACCTTCCGCGCCGAGAACTCGAACACCACGCGCCACCTGGCCGAGTTCTGGATGATCGAGCCGGAAATCGCCTTCGCCGACCTGAACGACGACGCCACGCTGGCCGAGGACTTCCTGAAGTACATCTTCCAGGCGGTGCTGGCCGAGCGCGGCGACGACATGGCCTTCATCAACGACCGCATCGAGAAGACCGCGATCGCCCGTCTGGAAAACTTCGTCAAGGCGCCGTTCGAACGCATCGATTACACGAAGGCGATCGAGCTGCTGAAGAACTCGGGCGAGAAGTTCGACTATCCGGTCGAATGGGGCCTGGACCTTCAGACCGAACACGAGCGCTGGCTGACCGAGAAGCATGTCGGTCGCCCGACCGTGGTGATGAACTACCCGGAGCAGATCAAGTCCTTCTACATGCGTCTGAACGACGACGGCAAGACGGTCGCGGCAATGGATGTGCTCGCACCGGGCATCGGCGAGATCATCGGCGGATCGCAGCGCGAGGAGCGCCTGCACATCCTCGACCAGCGCATCGCGCAGTTCGGTCTGAATCCGGACTCTTACCAGTGGTATCGCGACCTGCGTCGTTACGGCACGGTGCCGCACGCCGGTTTCGGTCTCGGTTTCGAGCGGCTGGTCGTCTACGTCTGCGGCCTGACCAACATCCGCGATGCGATTCCGTATCCGCGCGTACCAGGTTCGGCCGAGTTCTGAGCCGTGGCCGCAGACCACACTCGCCTGCTCCTGTTCGCCTCGCTCGGCGACGTGGTCATTGCGTTCGCGCTGGCTGTGATCGCGTCGCAGTTGCTGCGTCGATTCATCCGACGGTTGCTTGAACGTCATCGTGATGTCGCGCTGCACCTCATGGAGCCCGAGGAGGGCCGCGTGCAACGCTTGCATGCCTACCTGAGGGCGCGTGAGTCGCGTCGACTGAACGACCCGACCGCGCATGCTTTCGCGTTCGGTGCCTATATCTGCGCATGGATGGCGCTGATCCTGATTGCGCTTGCCGCTTTGTCCCTGCTGGCGGCGCCGTTTTTCTGATTGACCGAGAGAGAAGTTGATGTCCGATGAACAATGGTGGGTCGTCACCTTCGGCGACATGCTGCACTGGGCACGTCTGACCGTCGGTGAAGACGGCACCGTCGAAGTCTTCAGCGCCAATGGCGAAACCGAGCGTTTTCCGAACGAGGACGACGCCCGTACCGCCCTGCTCGACGCCGACTATCGCGCCTTCGACGGCATCGACGAAGACGACGCCGAACTCATGGGCTTCGACCTCGACAGCGTCGCCCCGCCGCGCTCCGACGATGAAGACGATCTGCTCGAACAGATGACGATAAAGCTGCAGCCGCGCTGACCAATGTACACGCCGCGCCACTTCGCCGAACACGACCTTGCAGCGCTCGATGAACTGATCGCACACGACGCTTTCGTGACCCTGGTGCATCAGCAGGACGGCGCGCCATTCGCGACGCACTTGCCGGTGCTTTACCGGCGCGATGGCGTACGCGTCGAACTGCGCGGACACTGGTCGAAGGCGAATCCACAGTGGCGCGACATCGGCGGGCAATCGGCATTGATCATCGTGCACGGTCCGCACGCCTATGTGTCGCCGACCTGGTACGTCGATTCCGACCAACGCGTGCCGACCTGGAACTACGCGACCGCGCATCTCTATGGCCGTGTCGAAACAACGGACGATCCAGCGGAACTCGAAGCCATCGTCACCGCACTGTCGGACATTTACGAAGCCAAACACGACAGTGGCTGGCGTTTCGAACGCACGACGCCGGACACACGTCGCGAACTGCGCGGCATCGTCGGTTTCCGCTTCTTCGCCGAACGCATCGAATTGAAATTCAAGCTCAGCCAGAACCACCCGGTCGCCAACCAACGCGGTGTCATCGACCATCTGGAACAACACGGCGGCGATGATCGCCGCGCCGTGGCCGCGATGATGCGCACCCGACTGAACGAGGAAGCTCGCGATGAAACTTGATCTCACCGGCAAGCACGCTCTGGTTTGCGGCGCATCGAAAGGGATCGGCCGAGCGGCGGCGGAAGCCCTGGCGGGTCTCGGCGCCGATGTGACCGTGCTGGCGCGCGACCGCGATGCGCTTGATGCACTGGCACGCACGCTGCCGAGGACGCATGGCGCTCAGAAACATGCCTGGCTGAGCGCCGACGTGTCGAACATCGATGGATTGCGCGCTGCTGTGGAAGCGATGGCGGCCTCGCATCCGGTGCACATCCTCGTCAACAACACCGCCGGGCCGAATCCGGGCGCTGCGATCAACGCGACCGGCGAGCAATTCCTCGACACCTTCCAGCGCCACCTGCTCGCGAACCACGCACTCGTGCAGGCCACGGTCGGTGGCATGAAGGCGGCTGGTTATGGCCGCATCGTCAACGTGATCTCGACCTCGGTGAAGGAGCCGATCAAGAACCTCGGCGTCTCCAACACCATCCGCGGCGCAGTCGCGAGTTGGGCCAAGACACTGGCCGGCGAACTCGCCGCACAGGGCATCACCGTCAACAACGTCCTGCCTGGCTTCACGCGCACGCAGCGTCTCGAACAGATCATCGAGGAACGCGTCGCCGCCACCGGCAAAACGCGCGCCGAGATCGAAGCCGGCATGCTCGCCAGCGTGCCCGCCGCGCGCTTCGCCGAAGCCCACGAAGTCGCGGCCGCCATCGCCTTCCTCGCCTCGCCCGCGGCCGGCTACATCAACGGCATCAACGTCCCGGTCGACGGCGGACGTACGCAATCGCTTTGAATCGCGCGTTTCACGCCCCTTCGGCTAGGCTTCGCGCATGAAACGCATCGCCTATTCCGAGCTGAACGCGGTCGAGCATTGGCTGGACGTGATTGATCCGGCGACGACCGACGTGATCGCGAAGGTCAGTGCCGGCACGGCTCACGACGTGGATGTGTCGGTGCGGCGCGCGCAGGCTGCCTTCCCGACGTGGTCGAAACTACCAAATGCCGAGCGCGCACGCTGGCTGGAGAAGCTGGCTGATGCGCTCGAAGCGCGCATTCCGGAATTCGCCGAAGCCGAAACCCGCGACACCGGCAAGCCGTTGTGGCTGACGCGCGAGATCGAGATCCCGCGCGCGGTCGCGAACCTGCGTTTCTTCGCGCACGCGGCGACGCAATTCGCATCCGAGTCGCACCACGGTCAGGCCGGGCTGAACTACACGCTGCGCCAGCCGCAAGGCGTGGTCGGCGTGATTTCACCCTGGAACATGCCGCTGTTGCTGTTCACCTGGAAGCTGGCCCCAGCGCTGGCGGCCGGCAATTGCGTGATCGCGAAACCGTCCGAAGTGACGCCGCTGACCGCGCAGATGCTGGCGGAACTGACGCACGACATCGACTTCCCGGAGGGCGTGCTGAACATCGTGCACGGGCTCGGACAGACCGTTGGCCAGGCCATGGTCGACCATCCCGGCATCAAGGCCATCAGTTTCACCGGCAGCACCGCGGTCGGCCAACGCATCGCACAGAGTTGTGCGCGCCAACTGAAGAAGTGTTCACTCGAGCTCGGCGGCAAGAATGCGGCGCTGATCTTCGCCGATGCGCCGAAGCACACGTTGTACGAGCACATCGTGCGCGCCGCGTTCCAGAACACCGGGCAAATCTGCTTGTGCGGGTCGCGTCTGCTGGTCGAACGCCGTTTCTACGACGAATTCCGCGAGACGTTCATCGCAAGGGCCACACATCATCTGGTCGGCGATCCGCTCGCCGAAGGCACCTACTTCGGACCGCTGGTCTCGCAGGCGCATTTCGACAAGGTGATGTCCTACCTCGACCTCGCACGCGACGAAGGCGCACGCATCGTCGCAGGCGGCCAGCGCGTCGACATACCCGGCCGCTGCGCGAAGGGCTGGTTCGTCGCGCCAACCATCCTCGAAGGACTGGGCCCGAGCTGTCGCACCAATCAGGAAGAAATCTTCGGACCGATCGTGACGCTGCAGGCCTTCGACGACGAGGACGAAGCGCTGGCAATGGCGAACGCCACGCCGTATGGCCTTAGCGCCAGCGTCTGGACCGAACACCTGTCGCGCGCGCATCGCATGGCCGCAGGTATCGACGCCGGCATCGTCTGGATCAACACCTGGATGCAGCGCGACCTGCGTACGCCCTTCGGTGGCATGAAACAATCCGGACTCGGCCGCGAAGGCGGGCTGGAAGCAATGCGCTTCTTCACCGAACCCAAGAACGTCTGCATCGGAGTCTGAGCATGCGCGAACTCGACGAGTTGCTGGAACGCAACCGCCGCTGGGCCGAATCGGTCAAGGCGACCCAACCCGATTTCTTCAAGCAGTTGTCGAAACAGCAACATCCGAAATACCTGTGGATCGGCTGCTCCGATTCACGCGTGCCGGCGAACCAGATCCTCGGACTCGCGCCCGGCGAAATCTTCGTGCACCGCAACGTCGCGAACGTGGTCGTGCACGCGGATCTGAACTGCCTGTCGGTGCTGCAATTCGCGATCGACGTGCTCAAGGTCGAACACATCATGCTGGTCGGCCACTACGGTTGCGGCGGCGTGCGTGCTGTGCTCGACGGCGCCCGTCACGGCCTTGTCGACAACTGGCTGCGCCACGTCGGCGACGTGCTGCAGAAGCACCGCGATGCCTTTGACATCATCGACACCACCTCGATGAAACATGCACGATTGTGCGAGCTGAACGTGATCGAACAGGTCGTGAATATCTGCCAGACCACGATCGTGCAGGACGCCTGGGATCGCGGCCAGAAGCTGGAAGTGCACGGTCTGGTCTACTCGCTGTTCGACGGTCGCCTGCGCGACCTCGGCATCAGCACGCACAGCCACGTCACGCTGGCCGAGACCTACGTGCAATCGCTGGCGCGGCTCGGCATCACCCGAGGCAGTTTCTGATGAGCGACGTGATCCAGACGACGAAGGCGCCGCGTGCCATCGGTCCGCGATCGGCCACAGACAACAGCATCCCCGGCAATGCCTATGACGCCGATGGCGAACTCGCCTGCTACGACATCGTCGCGCAATGTCATTCGGTCTTCGCCAACGTGCGTGCCGTGCTTGAAGCCAGCGGCGCAAGCTGGGACGAACTTGTCGACGTGACTGTCTATCTGACCGACATGGCCCGCGACTTCAAGGCCTACAACGCCGTCTGGGCCGAGTACTTCCCCGACCCGGCCAAGGCCCCGTGTCGTACCACGCTCGGCATCACCGCATTACCGACACCGATCGCGATCGAACTCAAGTGCATCGCTGCGCTGAAGTCAGTCGGCTGAGTCTCGCACCGGAATCTTGCCACCGTCGCAGGCGATGCTGGCATCGAGCGCCACGAACGTCGCCAGTGCGGTCTCCGACCAGTCGCTCTTCTTGCGGATGTCGTTGAACACGAGGAAACGCGGTCCTTCGCGCGTCGGCGGCAGATCGAAGCCCTCGTAGATGCGCGGGTCGCCGAGGAAGTCGAAGCGATACAGGACGCCGGTGACCTCCTCGCCGCACCATTGCACCTTGCGCCCCTCGAGCGGCCCCTCGACATCGCTATCGTCGGAAGCGATGGTCTCGACCAGGGACTCCAGATAGTCGGCTGCGGTGATCTCGCCGTCCGGCGTATGCAATTCCAGTTCGAAGTCGCCGCGTTCCAGCGACCAGCTCGGGTAAGTGTCGCGGTCGACACGCACGCGCAGCGGCTCCGGGCGCTGAAAGCGCACGCCGCCTTGTGCGAACTCGACGCGTTTCGCCAGGGCTTCCGCGCTGGGCGGACCGCGCATTTCGTCGAACATCGCGTTGAAGAAGACGCCGGTCAGCGAACTGTCGTCGGCTGCATTCGCGGGCTCATCCGACGAGCACGCGGCGGCGATCAAAAGAATCAATACGGTTGCAGCACGGCGCATCGACGCATTCCTCGGTCTTCGGGACGGGAAGGTACACTTGCCGCCCCGCTCGCGCGAGACATGCCATGCCCCTGCCCGGCCCGATCGATTTCCAGCGCTGGATCGACGAACACCGCCCCTTGTTGAAGCCACCGGTGGCGAACAAGTGCATCGTCGATGGCGATTTCATCGTCATGATCGTCGGCGGCCCGAACCAGCGCACCGACTACCACGTCGAGGAAGGCCCGGAATTTTTCTACCAGATCGAAGGCGAGATGGTGCTGCGCATCCAGGAAAACTTCGATGGAGAGACGGGCACGGTGCACGACATCCCGATCAAGGCCGGCGAGATTTTCTACCTGCCGCCGCGGGTGCCGCATTCGCCGCAGCGCATGCCGAACTCGATCGGTCTGGTCATCGAACGCAAGCGCCTCGCGCATGAGCAGGACGGCCTGATGTGGTTCTGCGAACGCTGCAACCACAAGCTCTACGAGGAATTCTTTGCGCTCGAGAATATCGAGACGCAATTCGGTGCGATCTTCGAACGCTTTTACCGTTCGCACGCACACCGCACCTGCACGCAATGCGGTCATCTCAATCCGGCACCGGCGAAGTACGACGCACCGGAAGCCTCGGGAGCGGTCTGAGCCATGCTGAAGATCGACACCCACGCCCATCTGCTGCCGAAGCACTGGCCGAACCTCGCCGAAAAATACGGCGATACGCGCTTTCCGGTGATCCACCACGCCGAAGGCCGGCATCGGATCTACAAGGACGGCAAATTCTTCCGCGAGATCTGGCCGAATACCTGGGACGCGGACCTGCGCATCGCCGAGTACGCGAAGTTCGGCGTGTCGGTGCAGGTCGCCTCGACCGTGCCGGTGATGTTCTCGTACTGGGCCAAAGGCCATCAGGCACTGGAACTGCATCGCGCGTTGAACGACCACCTCGCCGAACTCTGCCGCGCGCATCCGAAGCAGTTCGCCGGCGTCGGCACGGTGCCGCTGCAATCGCCGCAACTGGCGATTCAGGAAATGGAGCGCTGCATCGACCAGCTTGGCCTGTCCGGCATCCAGATCGGTTCGCATATCAACGACTGGAACCTCGACGCGCCGGAATTGTTCGAGTTCTTCCAGGCCGCGCAGGACCTGCGCGCCGCGATCCTGATTCATCCCTGGGACATGATGGGCACCGAGTCGATGCCGAAATACTGGCTGCCCTGGCTGGTCGGCATGCCGGCAGAACAGACGCGTGCCGCTTGTTCGCTGATCTTCGGTGGCGTGCTCGAACGCCTGCCGAAACTGCGCGTCTGTTTCGCGCATGGCGGCGGTTCGTTCCCGTACACCATCGGTCGCATCGAACACGGTTACAAGATGCGCCCGGATCTGGTCGCGACCGACAACCACCGCAATCCGCGCGAATATTTCCCGCGCCTGTTCTTTGATTCCTGCGTGCACGACCCGCAGGCGCTGCGTTACCTGCTCGACGTGGTCGGCCAGGATCGCGTCATGCTCGGCACCGACTATCCGTTCCCGCTCGGCGAACAGGTGCCGGGCAGCGGCATCGACGCACTGCACCTCGACGACACTGCGCGCGCCCGCGTCTTCCACGGCGCCGCGCTGGAATGGCTGGGCCTGCCTCTCGCCCGATTCGACGCCTGAGCTTCCGATGATCGACACTTTCCAGCAACGCGCTGCGACGCTTGATGCCGCCGACCCGCTCGCGTCCTTCCGCGACGAATTCCATATCCCACAACATGCGGGCAACGATCAGACCTATTTTTGCGGCAACTCCCTCGGCTTGCAGCCGAAAGCGACGCGCCAGGCGCTGATCGATGAGCTCGATGACTGGGCGCGACTCGGTGTCGAAGGCCACTTCCGCGGTCGCCATCCGTGGATGCCGTATCACGAGTTCGTGCGCGCAGGTCTTGCGCATGTCGCCGGCGCGTTGCCGAGCGAAGTGGTGGCGATGAATTCGCTGACCGCGAACCTGCACCTGATGATGGTGAGTTTCTATCGCCCGTCACGCGAACGCCCGGCCATCCTGATCGAACAGGGCGCGTTTCCGTCCGATCGATACGCGGTCGAGTCGCAGATCCGCTTCCACGGTTTCGATCCGGCCGACTGCCTGATCGAAGTTGCACCCGATGCCGACAGCGGCACGATCTCGATGGCGACGATCGCGCGCGCCATCGACACGCATCGCGATCGCCTCGCCCTCGTCTTGTGGCCGGGCGTGCAATACCGCAGCGGCGAAGTGCACGACCTCGCCGAGATCGCGCGCCTCGGCCATGCCGCAGGTGCCGCCGTCGGCTTCGACCTGGCGCACGGCATCGGCAACCTGCCGCTGCGCCTGCACGACGCGAACGCCGATTTCGCCGTGTGGTGCAGCTACAAGTATCTGAACTCGGGTCCGGGTGCGATCGCCGGCTGTTTCGTGCACGAGCGCCATGCACGCACAGATCGACCGCGATTTGCCGGCTGGTGGGGCCACGACCAGGCCACGCGTTTCAAGATGGGCCCGGACTTCGTGCCCACGCCCGGCGCCGAAGGCTGGCAACTGTCGAATCCGCCGATCCTGGCGCTGGCACCGTTGCGCGTGTCGCTCGACATCTTCCAGCGCGCCGACATCACACGCCTACGCAAGAAATCGAAGGCGATGACGGCGTTTTATGCCGAAGCCATCGAGACCGTGCTCGGCACGCATCTCGACATCGTCACGCCGCGCGATCCGGAGCGCCGTGGCTGCCAGTTGTCGCTGCGCGTGCGCGCCGGGCGTGAACGCGGCCGCGCCCTGTTCGAGCACCTGGAACGCCACGGCATCATCGGCGACTGGCGCGAACCGGACGTGATTCGCGTCTCGCCAACGCCGCTGTACAACCGCTACGGCGACGTCCTCGCACTGCTGCGCGAAGCGTCAGCCTTCCTGGCTTGAGTGCCCGCCGCGCTTGCGCACGATCAGCATCGCGATCTCCAGCGACTGCTCGTAGTTCAGGCGCGGATCGACGGTCGACTTGTAGGCGCGTTCGAGATCGGTCTCGGTCAGGTCACGCGCGCCGCCCATGCATTCGGTGACGTTCTCGCCAGTCAGCTCCAAATGCGCACCACCGAGGCGCGTACCGGCCGCGGTGTGGATGTCGAAGGCCTGGTCGAGTTCCGAGCGGATGTTGTCGAAACGCCGCGTCTTGAAGCCGTTCGCGGTGCTTTCGGTATTGCCGTGCATCGGGTCGGCGCACCACAACACCTGCTTGCCCTCACGACGTACGGCATCGAGCAGCGGCGGCAACGCAGTGCCGATCTTCGCCGCGCCCATGCGATGGATCAGCGTCAGCTTGCCCGGTTCGTTTTGCGGATTCAGGAAGTCGATGACCGGTAGCAACTGATCCGGCGTCACCGTCGGCCCGACCTTCAAACCGACCGGATTCTGGATACCGCGGCAATACTGCGCGTGCGCGCCGTCCAGCGCTGCGGTGCGCATGCCGATCCACGGGAAATGCGTGGACAGATTGAACCAGCCCGGATTGCGCGGCACTTGGCGCGTGACGGCTTCCTCGTAATGCAGCAGCAAGGCTTCGTGCGAGGTGAAGAAGTCGACACGGGTGAAGCTGCCGAGCGTCTCGCCGGCCAGAGTCTCCATGAAGCGCACCGATTCGCCGATCGCTTCGACCATGCGTCGGTAATCGCGCTGCAGCGGTGAATGCTCCACCCAACCGAGATCCCAATACTCCGGGTGATGCAGGTCGGCGAAGCCGCCGTCGATCAACGCACGCACGAAGTTCATCGTCATCGCCGAGTGCGCATGCGCACGCAGCAGGCGTTCCGGATCAGGCCGGCGCGCTTCCGCCGTGAATTCGGGCGCGTTGACGATGTCGCCGCGATAACTCGGCAGGGACACGCCGTTGCGTTCCTCCAGATCGGCCGAACGCGGCTTCGCGTATTGGCCGGCGAAGCGACCGATCCGCACCACCGGCAATTTGAGGCCGTGCACAAGCACGACACTCATCTGCAGCAGCACCTTCAGGCGATTCGTGATCGTCGTCGAATCGCACTCGGCGAAACTCTCCGCGCAATCACCGCCCTGGAGCAGGAACCGCTTGCCTTCGGCCGCTTCGGCGAGATGGCGTTTCAGCGTCAGGATTTCGAGCGAAGTCACCAGCGGCGGCAACTGCCGCAACTGCGCCAGGCTTCGCTCAAGATGCGCGGCATCAGGATAGGTCGGCTGCTGCGCAGCGGGGCGTTCGCGCCACAGCGCGGGCGTCCAGGAGGTCATCATGTTTCGCCTGTCGAAGCGTCGCGCTCAACGAGCGCGACGGAAGCCGTAATAGATCGCCCCGACGAAGAGCGCGATGAAGAAGAACAGGACCCAGTTCGGCATCGAGAGCCCGAGGAAGGTCCAGTCGATCACGCCGCAGTCCTGGTCGCGGATGAAGATGGTCTTCAATACCTTCAACGCGTCGTAGTATTCAAGCGCATACTGCAGCGACGGCGCGCAGCCATCGAGCTCTTCCGGCGACAGGCTCTGCAGGTAGACGTGGCGCCCGGCAATGTAGATGCCGATGCCGGCCCACATCGCGGTGATGGCGCCGTACACCTTCCATCCCCAGGCCTTTGGGCCATGCAACGCGGCCAGCAAGGCGGTCAGCCCCACAGCACTGACGAACACTCGCTGCACCATGCACAACATGCAGGGCTCGAAGCCTTGGGCGTATTGCGCGTAGAACGCGTAGCCCATCAGCGCGGCACAGACCAGGAAAGCGACGAAGAACGCGGTGCGGTTGCTCCAGGCGAGCGGATTCAGATTCATGTGCATCCCTTTGTACGGCAGCGGAAAAACGGAAGGCCCCGGTCTTTCGACCGAGGCCTTCGCGCAGAAGTTCACCGATGAAGCTTAGGCTTCGGCGGCGGCTTCGGTCTGCGGACGGTCGACCAGTTCGACATAGGCCATCGGCGCAGCATCGCCAGCGCGGAAACCGCACTTGAGGATGCGCAGATAGCCGCCTTTGCGTTCGCGGTAGCGCGGACCGAGCTCCGTGAACAGGACGCCGACGGCGGCCTTGTCACGCAGACGATCGAACGCCAGGCGGCGGTTGGCGACGCCATCGACTTTGGCGAGCGTGATCAGCGGCTCGGCAACGCGACGGAGTTCCTTGGCCTTCGGCAAGGTGGTCTTGATCAGGCCATGCACGAACAGCGAGCTGGCCATGTTCTTGAACATGGCTTCGCGGTGCGAGCTGGTGCGGTTGAACTTGCGACCGGATTTGAGGTGGCGCATAAATAATTTCCTTTGTGCCTCAGCCGAGCATGCCGTGTTGCACGCCGGCCGGGGGCCAGTTTTCGAGCTTCATGCCGAGCGAAAGACCGCGGGCGGCGAGCACTTCCTTGATTTCGGTGAGCGACTTCTTGCCGAGGTTCGGCGTCTTCAGCAGCTCGACCTCGGTGCGCTGCACCAGGTCGCCGATGTAGTAGATGCTCTCGGCCTTCAGGCAGTTCGCCGAACGGACGGTGAGTTCGAGGTCGTCGATCGGACGCATCAGCAGCGGATCGATGCCGGTCGCGGCAGGCTTCGCGGCGGCGCTTTCGCGACGCGTGAAGTCGCCGAACACCGACAGCTGATCGGCGAGGATGTCGGCGGCGCGACGCACTGCCTCTTCCGCTTCGATGGTGCCGTTGGTTTCGATGTCGAGCACGAGCTTGTCGAGGTCGGTGCGCTGTTCGACGCGGGCGTTGTCGACTTCGAAGGCGACACGACGGATCGGGCTGAAGCTCGCATCGAGCTGCAGACGGCCGATCGGGCGCGATTCCTCGTCCGGACGACGACGCGACAGTGCCGGCTGGTAGCCGACGCCGCGCGAGATACGCAGGCGCATGTTGAGCTGCGTGTCCTTGGTCAGGTGGCAGATCACATGGTCCGGATTGATGATCTCGACGCTATGGTCGACCTTGATGTCGCCGGCGGTGACGACACCCGGCCCCTTCTTGACAAGGGTCAGCAGGGTTTCGTCGTGGCCGTGCATACGCAGGGCGACGTCCTTGAGGTTCAGCAGGACTTCGATGACGTCCTCCTGCAAGCCCTCGAGGGTCGTGTACTCATGCAGCACGTTGTCGATTTCGACTTCGGTAATCGCACAGCCCGGGATCGAGGAAAGCAGCACGCGACGAAGCGCGTTGCCGAGCGTGTGGCCGAAACCGCGTTCCAGCGGTTCGACAGCGACGCGCGCCCGGTTGGGCGAGAGTCGCTCGGCGGTGATGCCGCGGGCGCGCATGACGCTGGTGGCGTTTGCAACCATGGTGATTGGGCTCTCCGATTACTTCGAGTACAACTCGACGATGAGGTTCTCGTTGATGTCCGACGGCAGGTCCGCGCGGTCCGGCGCGGCCTTGAACGTGCCGGCCATCTTCTTCGCGTCCACGTCGACCCAGCCCGGCGTCAGGTCCATTTCCTGAGACAGGGTCAGCGCTTCCTGGATGCGCAACTGCTTGCGGGCGGCTTCGGCGACGGCGACTTCATCGCCGGCCTTGACCTGGAACGATGCCAGATTGACCTTCTTGCCGTTGACCGTGATCGCCTTGTGCGCGACCAGCTGACGGGCGCCGGCGCGGGTGACCGCGAAGCCCATGCGGAAGACGACGTTGTCGAGACGGCTTTCCAGCAGACGCAGCAGGTTTTCACCCGTGGCGCCCTTCTGGTTCGAGGCCTTCGCGTAGTACAGACGGAACTGGCGTTCGAGCAGACCGTAGATGCGCTTCACCTTCTGCTTCTCGCGAAGCTGGACGGCGTAGTCGGACATCTTGCCCTTCTTGGCAGCGCCATGCTGACCGGGCTTCTGTTCGAGCTTGCACTTCGAGTCCAGCGCGCGGGCCGGGCTCTTGAGACTGAGGTCGGCGCCTTCACGACGCGCGAGCTTGCAGGTGGGACCGATATAACGAGCCATGGCAATAATTCCTTAGACGCGACGCTTCTTCGGCGGACGGCAGCCGTTGTGCGGGATCGGCGTGATGTCGATGATGTTCGACACCTTGTAGCCGAGGGCATTGAGAGCACGAACCGCGGATTCGCGGCCCGGGCCCGGGCCCTTGATGCGCACTTCGACAGTCTTCAGACCGTAGTCGAGCGCGGCACGACCGGCCTTCTCGGCGGCCACCTGCGCCGCGAACGGCGTGGACTTGCGCGAACCGCGGAAACCGGCGCCACCGGAAGTCGCCCACGACAACGCGTTGCCCTGGCGATCGGTGATCGTGATGATGGTGTTGTTGAACGAAGCTTGGACATGCGCGATGCCGTCGGTGACGACGCGCTTGACCTTCTTCTTCGGCTTCGCAGCCGCTTGATTCTTGGCGTTCATGATGAAGGGGTCCCGGATCGATTACTTCTTGATCGCCTTGCGCGGACCCTTGCGCGTGCGCGCATTGGTTCGCGTGCGCTGACCGCGCACCGGCAGACCACGACGATGACGCAGGCCACGGTAGCAACCGAGATCCTGCAGGCGCTTGATGCTGATGCCGACTTCGCGGCGCAGGTCGCCTTCGACCGTGAACTTGGCGACTTCCTGACGGAGTCGTTCCACCTGGGCGTCCGTCAGATCCTTGACCTTCGTCGACGGATCGAGACCAGCAGCCTCACAGACCTTCTTCGAGCGGGATCGACCGATCCCGAAAATGCTTTGCAGACCAATCCACGCATGCTTGTGGACCGGAATATTTACACCGGCGATACGCGCCATCGCGTCTTCTCCAAAACTGTTAGCGCAGGGAACTCAACATTATACATAGATCATCGCCCTTCCGGCAGCGCCGGCGGCGACCCGCACATCCTGTGCAGTTGCCTCAGCGGGTCAAACCGCCGCGGCCATAGTTCTTCAAATTCGCTTTCTTCAGCAGGCTCTCGTACTGCGACGAGACCAGATGCGCCTGGATCTGCGCAGTGAAGTCCATCACCACGACGACCACGATCAGCAGCGACGTGCCGCCGAAGTAGAACGGCACGTTCCAGCCGGTCTGAAGGATCGAGGGCAGCAGGCAGACCGCCACCAGGTAGAGCGCACCGATGCCAGTCAGCCGCGTCATCACCCCATCGACGTAGTCGGCAGTTGCTTTGCCCGGACGAATGCCAGGAATCAGCGCACCGGACTTCTTCAAATTCTCGGCAGTTTCCGAAGAGTTGAAGACCATGGCGGTATAAAAGAACGAGAACACGATGATCAGCACAGCGAAGACGATCATGTAGAGCGGCTCACCGGGGCGAAGCATCATCGAGGTGTGGTTCAGCCAACTGATCGACGTCAGTCCGCCCATCGAGGCGATGGTGGCCGGGAACATGATGAACGACGAGGCGAAGACCGCCGGGATGACGCCCGACATGTTGATCTTGAGCGGCAGGTGCGAGCTCTGATTGTTGTAGGCCCGCGAACCACCCATGCGACGCGCGTAGTTCACCGCGATGCGGCGTTGCGCACGCTCCATGTAGACAATGAAAGCCACTACGGCGATCACCACCGCGGCCACGCCAATGCCGACGAAGACGTTCATTTCACCAGACGCCAGCTGCTTCAGCATCAAGCCCACGGCACTCGGCAGTCCGGCAACGATGCCCGCGAAAATGATCAGCGAGATACCGTTGCCGATACCGCGTTCGGTGATCTGTTCGCCCAGCCACATGAGGAACAGCGTGCCCGCAGTCAGACCGATGACGGCGCTGATGATGAAGGCCGGTCCTGGCGCGACCACGACCGGAAAACCGCCCGCGGCAGCCGTCTGGCTCTGGAGCGCGACGGCAACACCGAATGCCTGGAACGCCGCCAAGCCAACCGCGCCATAGCGGGTCAGCTGCGTGATCTTGCGACGACCCGACTCGCCTTCCTTCTTCCAGGCCTGCATGGACGGGACCATCGTTGCCAGAAGCTGGACGATGATCGAGGCCGAAATGTAGGGGACGACATTCAATGCGAACACCGACAGACGCTCGAGCGCGCCGCCGGAGAACATGTTGAACATGTCGAGGATGGTGCCGCCCTGGCTGTCCATCAGCTGCGTCATCGCCTGCGGATTCACGCCCGGCACCGGCACAAACGTACCGAGGCGGAACACGATCAGGGCAAGCACGACGAAGATCAGACGATCGCGAAGCTCGGTCATGCGACCGAGATTCGCGAGAGGGCCTTGCGCTGCGGGAGCCGAAGGTTTGGCCACGCCTTACTCCATCTTGCCGCCGGCCGCTTCGATCGCCGACTTGGCACCGGCGGTGGCGAGCAGACCTTTGAGCGTGTAGGCGCGCTTGACTTCGCCCTTGACGACAACCTTGCACTGCTTGGCGCGGGCGTCGATCAGATTCGCAGCCTTGAGCGCGGCGAGATCAACCGTCGTGTCCTTCAGCTGTTCCAGCTGGTACAGACGGATTTCTGCCATGTCGGCCTTCAGCTTGGAACGGAAGCCGACCTTCGGCAGACGACGCTGGATCGGCATCTGGCCGCCTTCGAAGCCCGGCTTGATCTTGCCCTTACCGGTACGCGCGTACGAGCCCTTGTGACCACGGCCGGCAGTCTTGCCGAGGCCGGAGCCAATGCCGCGACCGACGCGCTTCGGCACGGTGCGCGCGCCGTCGGCGGATTTGATGGTGTTGAGACGCATGAGTGTTCTCCAGTGCTACGCGGCGATCAGTTTTCGACGCGGACGAGGTAGTTGACCTTGTTGATCAGGCCACGCACCTGCGGCGAGTCCTTCAGGGTACGGACGCTGTTGAGCTTGCCAAGGCCGAGCGCCTTGACGCTCAGGCGATGGATCCACGGACAGCTGTTCGTGCTCTTCACCAGACGGACGGTGACGGTCGCTTCGGTCTTATTAGTCATGGCTCGGCACCAGGTCTGCAAGCTTCTTGCCGCGCTTCGCCGCGATGTCGGCGGGCGACTGGATCATCTGCAGGCCCTTGATCGTGGCCCGCACCAGGTTGATCGGATTGCGCGAACCGACGGCCTTGGCCAGCACGTTGCGCACACCGACGACTTCGAAAACGGCGCGCATCGCGCCGCCGGCGATCACGCCGGTACCTTCCGAGGCCGGCTGCATGAACACGCGCGCCGCACCGTGGTTGGCCTTGACTGCGTACTGCAGCGTGCCGTTCTTCAGCGACACCTTGACCAGCGACTTGCGGGCGCGGTCCATCGCCTTCGCGATCGCGGCCGGCACTTCGCGCGCCTTGCCGTAACCGAGACCGACGCGACCTTCGCCATCACCGACGACGGTCAGTGCAGTGAAACTCATCTGGCGGCCACCCTTGACGGTCTTGGCCACGCGATTGACGGCGATCAGCTTCTCCTGGAGGCCGTCACCCTGCTCACGATCGTTATTGCTCATAGTTCACCTGTGGCTCGCCGCGCACGAGGCGCGGCGGCATGATTTTGCGGTTGGACCGCTTGGAGTTGTGGGTACGACGTGGTGCTTAGAACTGCAGACCGCCCTCGCGCGCGGCGTCAGCCAGCGCGGCGATACGGCCGTGATACAGGAAGCCCGAACGGTCAAACGCAACCGATTCGATGCCGGCGGCCTTCGCACGCTGTGCGATGGCCTTGCCGACCGCAGCAGCGGCGGCCTTGTTGTTCGTGCCTTTGACGCCGGCGATCACGTCGTCCTGGAGCGTATTCGCAGCAGCCACCACCGCGCCGTCGGCCGTGAAGACCTGGGCGTAGATGTGCTGGCTGGAACGATGCACCGACAGGCGGGCGACGCCGAGCTTGCGGATGTGCGCACGCGTTTTCTTGGCGCGGCGCAGACGGGAAAGATTCTTTTCCATGGTGGTTATCCTCAGTCGGCCCGCGATTACGCTTTCTTCGCTTCTTTCAGCGTGATCTTCTCGCCGGCATAACGCACGCCCTTGCCCTTGTAGGGCTCCGGCGAACGGAAGGCACGGATCTTGGCCGCGGCCTGGCCGACGACCTGCTTGTCCGCACCCTTGATGACGATTTCCGTCTGGGTCGGCGTTTCGATGGTGATGCCGGCCGGCGGGGTGAACAGCACCGGATGCGAGAATCCGAGCGACAGATTCAGGTCCTTGCCCTGCATGGCGGCACGATAACCGACGCCCACGAGTTCAAGCTTGCGCTCGAAACCAGTGGCAACGCCAGAAACCATGTTGTTCAGCAGCGCGCGCAGCGTGCCAGCCATCGCCATGTTTTCGCCCGCGGCGGACAGGGTGACCGTACCGTTCTCGATCTTCACGTCGACATTGGCAGGACGCGCCGTGGTCAGCGTGCCCTTCGGGCCCTTGACCGTGACGACATCACCGGCAACGGTGCATTCGACGCCCTTTGCAAGGGCGATCGGCTTCTTGGCTACTCGTGACATGGGTTGATCTCCTTAGGCCACGAGGCAGATCACTTCGCCGCCCAAGCCCTTCGCACGGGCCTGCGCGTCGGTCATGATGCCGGACGAGGTGGAAACGATGGACACGCCAAGGCCGTTCAGCACCTGCGGCAGTTCGTCCTTGCCGCGATACTGACGAAGACCGGGCTTGCTGACGCGCTGGAGGCGGTCGATGGCCGGCTTGCCGAGGTAGTAACGGAGCGCGATTTCGAGCTCCTTCTTGCCGCCATCAAGGTCGCGCACGGCGACGTCGTTGATGTAGCCCTCGTCTTTGAGGACCTTGGCGATTGCCAACTTGACCTTCGAAGCCGGCATCTTCACCGACACCTTACCGATCGCGAGACCGTTACGGATGCGGGTGAACATGTCGGCGATAGGATCAGTCATGCTCATGGGATGAAACTCCGTGAGATAGCACCGATATCCGGTACCGATTGTGGATGGGACTTACCAGCTTGCCTTGCGCAGGCCCGGCACGTCGCCACGCATGGTGGCTTCGCGGAGCTTGTTGCGGCCAAGGCCAAACTTGCGATACACGCCGCGCGAACGTCCCGACAGTTCGCAACGGTTGCGCTGACGGCACGGACTTGCGTCGCGCGGCAGCTTCTGCAACTTCTGGATCGCGTCCATGCGTTCCTCGAACGAGAGCTTCGGATCGACCGACTGACGCTTCAGTTCGGTGCGCTTCGCAGCGTATTTCTTGACGGTCTTGGCGCGCTTGATGTCGCGGTTGACCATTGAAGTCTTTGCCATGAAGGAATCTCGGCTCTGATTAGTTGCGGAACGGGAACTTGAAGCCTTCGAGCAGCGCCTTGGCTTCGGCGTCGGACTTCGCGGTCGTGGTGATCGCGATGTCCATGCCGCGCAGCGCGTCGATGGCGTCGAAGTTGATTTCCGGGAAAATGATCTGTTCCTTGATGCCGAAGTTGTAGTTGCCGCGGCCGTCAAAGGCGCGACCACTGACACCGCGGAAGTCGCGAACGCGCGGAAGCGCGATCGTGATCAGGCGATCCAGGAATTCGAACATGTGCGCGCGGCGCAACGTGACCTTGGCACCGATCGGCCAACCGTCGCGGATCTTGAAGCTCGCGACGGAAACGCGGGCCTTGGTCGCGACCGGCTTCTGGCCGGCGATCTTGGTCATGTCGTCCAGTGCGTTTTCCAGCACCTTCTTGTTCGCTGCGGCTTCGCCCACGCCCATGTTGAGCGTGATCTTGACGAGGCGCGGCACCTGCATCGGGTTCTTGTAGCCGAACTTCTCGGTCAGCTGCGGAACGACGACTTCCTTGTAATGCGTTTCAAAACGAGTGGCCATGGTGATTCCTTATGCGTCCACCATTTCGCCGGACTTGCGGAAGACGCGGACCTTGCGGCCATCGTCCAGCGTCTTGAAACCGACGCGTTCGCCCTTTCCGGAGACGGTGTTCAGGAGCATCACGTTCGAGACGTGAATCGGTGCTTCGCGTTCGACGATGCCGCCCGGCTGGTTGAGCTGCGGGTTCGGCTTCGTGTGGCGCTTGATCAGATTGATGTTCTGCACGACGAGCTTCTCGGCGTCGACGCGCAGCACTTCACCCTTCTGACCCTTGTACTTGCCGGTGATCACGACGACCTGATCACCCTTCTTGATGCGATTCATGGGCATCTACCTCAGAGCACTTCGGGCGCCAGCGAAACGATCTTCATGAACCGTTCGCTGCGCAATTCGCGCGTCACCGGTCCGAAGATGCGCGTGCCGATCGGCTCGAGCTTGTTGTTGAGCAGGACGGCGGCGTTGCCGTCGAAGCGGATCAGCGAACCATCGGGACGGCGCACACCCTTGCGGGTACGCACGACGACGGCGTCATAGACCTCGCCCTTCTTGACCTTGCCGCGCGGAATGGCGTCCTTGATCGACACCTTGATGATGTCGCCAATGCCGGCATAACGACGCTTGGAGCCGCCGAGCACCTTGATACACATCAGTTCGCGTGCGCCGCTGTTGTCGGCTGCAGCGAGATGGGATTGCATCTGAATCATGGCGTTCTAGCTCCTCAGCCTGCGCGCTCGACGACTTCGACGACACGCCAGTTCTTGGTCTTCGACAGCGGCGCGCATTCTGCAATGCGGACCTTGTCGCCTTCCTGGCACTGGGCGTTCTCGTCGTGGGCATGGACCTTGGTCGTGCGACGCAGGGCCTTGCCGTACAGCGAGTGCGACATCTGGCGTTCAATCACCACCGTCACGGTCTTCTGCATCTTGTTGCTGACGACACGACCTTCGATCGTGCGCAGCGCTTTCTTGGTATCAGTCATGACGGTCGTCTCACTTCTTCTCGCCGAGCACGGTCTTGGTGCGGGCGATCTCACGGCGCACGCGCTTGATCTCGTGCGGATGCGCGAGCTGACCGGTACCGCGCTGCATGCGCAGATTGAACTGTTCCTTGCGCAGCTCGCCGACGTGCTTTTCCAGGTCGGCGGCCGATTTATCGCGAAGCTTCTTGATATCCATTAGCGCACCGTACGCGTCACGAAGGTGGTCTGAACGGAAAGCTTGGCCGCGGCCAGACGGAACGCTTCGCGCGCCGTGGCTTCGGGTACACCTTCCATCTCGTAGAGCACGCGACCCGGCGCGATGACCGCGACCCAGAATTCCACGTTGCCCTTGCCGCTGCCCATGCGGACTTCAATCGGCTTGCGCGAGATCGGCTTGTCCGGGAACACTCGGATCCACAACTTGCCGCCACGCTTGACGAAGCGCGAGATTGTACGACGGCCAGCCTCGATTTGGCGAGCGGTGAGGTGACCATGGGTGGTCGCCTTCAGACCGTATTCACCGAAACTGACGTTGGCGCCGTTATGGGACAGACCACGATTGCGGCCCTTGAATACCTTGCGGTACTTGGTTCGGGATGGTTGCAGCATGATTAAGCTCCCCGGCCCGAGCGGTCGCCACGGTCACCGCGGTCGCCGCGATCATGACGATCGCCGCGTTCGCGACTCGGACGTTCCGAACGCTCGTTGCGCTCGTTCTTGTCGGCGTTGGCTGCTTCAGCCGTGGCCGCGGCGAGGTCGAAAACGTCGCCCTTGTAGATCCAGGTCTTGATGCCGATGATGCCGTAGGTCGTCTTGGCCTGGGCAAAGCCGTAGTCGATGTCGGCGCGCAGCGTGTGCAGCGGCACACGACCTTCGCGATACCACTCGGTACGCGCGATTTCGGCGCCATTGAGACGACCGGCGACATTGACCTTGATTCCAAGCGCACCGAGGCGCATCGCGTTGCCGACCGAGCGCTTCATCGCGCGGCGGAACATGATGCGGCGCTCAAGCTGCTGGGCGATCGATTCGGCCACGAGCTGGGCATCGAGTTCAGGCTTGCGGACTTCCGACACATTGATGTGCGTCGGAACGCCCATCATGTCGGACACGTCCTTGCGCAGCTTCTCGATGTCCTCGCCCTTCTTGCCGATCACCACACCCGGACGCGCCGTGTGGATGGTGACGCGCGCGGTCTTGGCCGGGCGTTCGATCTGGATGCGCGAGATACCGGCAGCAGCCAGCTTCTCACGCAGCATTTCGCGAACCTTCAGGTCGGCAGCAAGGTAGGCGGCGAAGTCTTTCTTGCCCGAATACCAGGTCGAATTCCAGTCCTTGGAGATACCAAGGCGGATGCCGGTGGGATGAACTTTGTGACCCATCGTCGTCCTCGCTTACTTGCCGGAACCCACGACCACAGTGATGTGGCTCGTGCGTTTGATAATGCGCGTACCGCGGCCCTTTGCTCGGGCATGCATGCGCTTCATGGTCGGGCCTTCGTCGACGAAGATCTGGGTGACCTTCAGTTCGTCGATATCGGCGCCCTGGTTGTTTTCTGCGTTCGCAATGGCGGACTGCAGCACCTTCTTGACGATCTGAGCAGCCTTCTTGGTGCTGAACGTCAGGATGTTGGTGGCACGACCGACCGGCAGACCGCGCACCTGGTCAGCGACCAGGCGAGCCTTCTGCGGCGAGATGCGGGCGGTACGGTGAATGGCTTTGGCTTCCATGGTCATCGCTCCTTACTTGCCCGTCTTCTTGTCGCCGCCATGGCCTTTGAAGGTGCGGGTCACGGCGAACTCGCCGAGCTTGTGCCCGACCATGTTCTCGTTGACCAGCACCGGCACATGCGCCTTGCCGTTGTGCACGGCAATCGTCAGGCCGACCATTTCCGGCAGGATCATCGAGCGGCGCGACCAAGTCTTGATTGGACGCTTGCTGCTGGTGGCGACAGCGGTATCAACCTTCTTCGCCAGGTGCAGGTCCACAAAGGGACCCTTTTTGAGTGAACGTGGCATGGTCGATTAACCCCTGCGATCGCGGACAATGAAGCGCTGCGTGCGCTTGTTCTTGCGGGTCTTGTAACCCTTGGTCGGCATGCCCCACGGGCTGACCGGATGCGGGTTACCCTGACCGGCGCGGGCCTCACCACCGCCGTGCGGATGGTCGACCGGGTTCATCGCCGCACCGCGAACGGTCGGACGAATACCACGCCAGCGCTGTGCACCGGCCTTGCCGATCTTGCGCAGGTTATGCTCGTCGTTGCCGACTTCGCCGATGGTTGCGCGGCAGTCCGACGGGACCTTGCGCATTTCGCCGGAGCGAAGACGCAGCGTCGCGTAACCTTGGTCTCGCGCGATGAGCTGGGCGCCAGCACCGGCCGAACGGGCCAGCTGCGCACCCTTGCCCGGGCGCATTTCAATGCAGTGCACCGTGGTACCAACCGGGACGTTGATCAGCGGCATCGAGTTGCCGACCTTGATCGGCGCGTCCTTGCCGGCCACCAGCTGGTCACCCACCTTCAGGCCCTTCGGCGCGATGATGTAGCGACGTTCACCGTCGGCGTAGCAGACCAGCGCGATGTGCGCGGTACGGTTCGGATCGTATTCCAGACGCTCGACGCGGCAGGCGATACCTTCCTTGTCACGCTTGAAATCGATGATGCGGTAGTTCTGTTTGTGGCCACCGCCCTTGTGACGGGTGGTGATGCGGCCGTGGTTGTTGCGGCCGCCGGATTTGCCCTGCGACTCGGTCAACGAAGCCAGCGGGCCGCCCTTGTGCAGTCCCGGCGTCGAGACGCGCACCATCTGGCGGCGTCCGGCCGAAGTCGGCTTGAATGTGATCAGTGCCATGTGTGCTTACCTCAGGCCTTGGCCACGATGTCGATCGACTGGCCGTCCGCGAGGCTGATGTAAGCCTTGCGCATGCTGCCGCGACCACCGAGGCGACCGCGGAATGCCTTGGTCTTGCCCTTCACGTTGACGACGTTCACGGCCTTGACGCTGACCTTGAACAATTCTTCGACCGCCTTCTTGACGTCGGCCTTGGTCGCGTCGCGCGCGACTTCGAAGACGTACTGGTTGGCGCTTTCCTGGATGCGTGCGCTCTTCTCGGAAACGAGCGGCGCGCGCAGCACCTGCAACAGACGTTCGTTGCTCATGCCAGCCACTCCTCGACCTTCTTGACCGTGTCGACGGTCATCACGACGTTGTCGGCGTACACCAGGTCCACCGGATTGATGCCTGCCACGTCGACCACGCCGACGTACGGCAGGTTCTGCGCGGCCAGGAACAGGTTCTGGCTGCCGCTCTCGGTGACGATCAGCGTCTTGCCGCCACCGATCGCTTCGATCTTGGCATTCAGCTGCTGCGTCTTCGGAGCGTCGACGTCGAAGCTCTCGACGACCTTGAGGCGACCCGAGCGGACCAGTTCCGAGAGGATCGAGGCGATGGCGCCGCGATACATCTTGCGGTTGATCTTCTGCTCGAAGCTGCGCGGACGCGCGGCGAACGCGCGACCACCACCGACGAAGATCGGGGCGCGATAGTCGCCGTGACGCGCACCGCCGCCCTTCTGCTTCTTGAACTTCTTGGTCGTACCCGACAGGTCCGAACGCGACTTCTGGGCCTTGGTGCCGGCACGGCCGGCGGCGCGGAAGGCATTCACCACCTGATGAATCAGGTCTTCCTTGTATTCACGGCCGAACACGTCATCGGAGACGGCGACCGGCTTCTTGCTATCGAAAGTATTCAGTTCCATGGTTGGGCTCCTTACTTCGCCGCCTTGGCTGCGGGACGCACGATCACGTCGCCGCCCGGAGCACCCGGCACCGCACCGCGGATCGCGATCAAGCCGCGCTCTGCGTCGATGCGCACCACTTCGAGATTCATCGAAGTCTGGTTGACCGCGCCCATGTGGCCGGACATCTTCTTGCCCGGGAACACACGACCCGGGGTCTGACGCTGACCGATAGAACCCGGTGCGCGATGCGACAGCGAGTTACCGTGGGTCGCATCGCCCATGGTGAAATGATGGCGCTTGATCGTGCCCTGGAAGCCCTTGCCCTTGGTCACGCCGGCGACATCCACCGCCTGCCCGACCTTGAACAACTCGTCCGCCTTGAGCTCCCCGCCGACGGCATAGTTGCCGATCTGCGCGTCGTCCACGCGGAATTCCCAGAGACCGCGACCGGCCTCGACCTTGGCTTTGGCGTAATGCCCAGCCAACGGCTTGGTCACAAGCGCAGCGCGCTTCTTGCCAGCCGTCACCTGGATCGCCGAATAGCCATCCGTTTCCTGGGTCTTCACCTGCGTGATACGGTTCGGAGACGCTTCGATCAACGTCACCGGAACCGACACGCCGTCTTCAGTGAAGACTCGCGTCATGCCGCATTTGCGGCCTACCAAACCGATACTCATGTTCCTGTCCTAATTGCGGCGCTTTAATACAGCTTGATCTGGACATCCACGCCAGCGGCGAGGTCAAGCTTCATCAGCGCATCTACGGTCTTGTCGTTGGGATCGACAATATCCAGAACGCGCTTGTGAGTACGGGTTTCGTACTGGTCACGCGCGTCCTTGTCCACGTGCGGCGAGACCAGCACGGTGTAACGCTCGATCTTCGTCGGAAGCGGAATCGGGCCGTGCACTTGCGCGCCGGTACGCTTCGCGGTTTCGACGATCTCGCTCGCGGACTTGTCGATCAAACGATGATCGAAAGCCTTGAGACGAATTCGGATTTTCTGGTCTGCCATTGCCGTGTCCTTCTTGTTGACGGATCGCGGGGCGCGCACACCCCGCGATGCTCGTAATGTTTCAATCGATACTTAGACGAGGATCTTGGCGACGACGCCGGCGCCGACGGTACGGCCGCCTTCGCGAATCGCGAAGCGCAGACCTTCTTCCATCGCGATCGGTGCAATCAGCGTCACCACCATCTTCGTGTTGTCGCCCGGCATCACCATCTCAACGCCTTCCGGCAGCTCGCACGCACCCGTCACGTCCGTCGTGCGGAAGTAGAACTGCGGGCGGTAGCCGCGGAAGAACGGCGTATGACGACCGCCCTCTTCCTTCGACAACACATACACCTCGGCTTCGAACTTCGTGTGCGGCGTGATCGTGCCCGGCTTGCAGATGACCTGGCCGCGCTCGATGTCTTCACGCTTCGTGCCGCGCAGCAGCAGACCGGCATTGTCGCCCGCCTGACCCTGGTCCAGCAGCTTGCGGAACATCTCGATGCCCGTCACCGTCGTCTTCGTCGTCGGACGAATACCGACAATCTCGATTTCCTCGCCCACCTTGATGACGCCGCGCTCGATGCGACCCGTCACCACCGTGCCGCG